>JBFMBG010000004.1:0-72234 GCA_040755215.1 Bacillota bacterium
ATCTCCCGTATTTCCTGTTGGGGGAAACCATCCAGGTTTTTCTATATTTACCACCTCATTTTTTATTGTTTTGGGTATCGTAAACAAAGGGAACATGTGTTTACCCACTTAAATTAGCGAGGAACCAAAAATCAAGAAGAGCCCCTGTCATTTTAAGGTATTTTTAGTTAACAGATAAAGGCTTAGCTAACGGATCAGTTTTAGAGGACCAATAAACAGGTTTTGTAATAAGCTTTAAAATAAAAAGTGGAGGGGGAATATACCGTTTGGAATACTGGTTAAGCGATCTCTCATCCGCTGAAATCCAGGTTATTCATCAATGGTCAAAAGATAAACTAGACTTGCTTGCTAAATATTTGCACTCATATACCACAATAATGAAGAAAAAACATGAAGATAAAGGCTGGCCAACGTATTATTTATACGTAGATGCTTTCGCCGGGCCGGTTATTTACCGGGAAACCGACCCGGATGAACAAGCATATGTTTCAGACTCGCCTGTCCAGGCTCTGAATACGAATCCTCCTTTTAGCAAATATATTTTTATTGAAATAAACCAAAAGAGAATAGAATGGCTGGAACGCCTTAAGTTATCATTCCCCGGTAAAGCAATCGAGGTTTTGCAGGGTGATGCCAATCTGTTATTAAATACTCTTGCATTGCGGGTTCGCAGGGATCGTGCCCACGGTCTGGTATTTTTAGATCCGTATGGCTTGGAGGTGGACTTCAAAACCGTTGCGCTCCTGGCAAAAGGTGCATTTGACGTATTTATTAATTTTTCTATTATGGGCGTTACCCGGGCACTTCTTCCAGCCACCGGTTATCCATCGCAACAACAATGCAAAGAAATAAACAGGGTGATGGGAAGCGCCATATCTTTAGAAAAACTTTATACAGGGCAGTGTACGCTTTTCGGAGATATCGAATATACACGCGGTGTACTGCCGGCAGAAAAATTAGCCGGGCTGTATGCAGAAGGTTTATGTAAAGTATTTAAGTATGTTAGCAAACCAGTAATTATGCGTAATTCCAGGGGAGGACCGCTTTACGCACTATACCTGGCAAGCAATAATCAAACCGCAATTAAAATTACAAATGACATCTTTGGACATTATGAAAAATTAAAAGCGGCAGGCAATTAATAACATACTTTGGTGGTGAGATAAATGGAGGTTATAGTCCGAAACAGAAAAAGCAAATTCGTCCGGCTCTTTGATAAGACGCCTGTCGGTGTGCGTTGTCCTCATTTTTACGAATTAATTCTTTCTAACGGGTGTCCGTTTGAATGTGCTTATTGCTATCTACGTTTAACTTTTCGGGGAAATAAAAAACCGGTTCTTTTCTGCAACCGGTGGGAAGAAGTGGAGCTGGAGCTTGAAGCTATACCATCCGGTGTTTTTTCTACGGGAGAGCTGGCGGATAGCCTGGCCGTCAATCCGCCTTTATTAAGTCGGGCGATAGCCTATTTTCAAAACCAGCAATCAAGATATTTATTGCTGACGACAAAAAGCACAAGCATAGGGCCATTTTTAGCCATGAAACCAACTCCTCAGGTGATCATCAGTTTTTCGATTAATACCGCCGAGATGGCGAACAGATTTGAAGCGGGTGCACCCCCACCGGAAAATCGGTTACAGGCAGCGGAAAAACTGCTAGAAAATGGCTGGCGGGTAAGGATCAGGCTCGACCCCATAATCTATGAAGAAGTCAATTTTATCAAATACAAAACGCTCTGCACGGTTATCGCAAACCTCAAACCAGAAAGAGTTACTGTTGGCACCCTAAGACAATATCCTGGTTTGCATCGTTTTTCGCCGGGAGCGCCTCGTCAGGGTTTGGTCAAGGCGACAGACGGCAGGCTTAGGTACCCTAAACAATTAAGATTGCATATCTACCAACAAATTGGTAACTGGTTAGGATTTCAGCCGGCACTTTGCAAGGAGACAGAGGAAGTCTGGAAGGAGCTGGGCTGGTGGTTTTACGGTTGTAACTGCACAAAATAAAGAATAAAAAGCATCTTCAAGATGAAGCGGCTTTGAAATGATTTACCAGGCACTTATAAGCTTGGGATCGAATTATTCAGTTAAAATAAACTTCAGACAAAATAATTGGAATTAATCTAAATGGTGATGTTAACGTGGCCAACTGGCGCGAACACATTCTTCAGGAATTCACCCCCGGAGTGGCCCGCCTCACCCTGGTGGCCGATCCGGACGGCCTTCTGCTGGAGGAGGGCATTCTCGAGGCCATCCGCGGGCGTGGTTTTGCCTTGCTTTCCTTTGAAGATCCGGTGGCCTTCCGTTATGCCTATGAATCCGGGTTCCGTTCCCGCTGGGACCGGGGTGAAGAAACGGACCTGGTGGTTTTATTGCGGTCCGGGGCCAGGGAACTGGATTCTTTGCCGTATGATTTGCTCCAGGCAGGCCGCAAACTCTCTTTCAGCCTCGGGGATATATTTCCTGATCTCAGTTACCCGGTGGTGGCCGCCCTGGACCGGGGTGACCTGGATGCTCTTTATGAGGCTCAGGAAAAATATGTAACCGGTCAGCTCGGGGACAATGCCACGAAGGAGTTTATCCTCCGGCATGTTTTTGAAATCGCGCCGGAAGTCATCAAAGAACCGAGGGACCTGCTCCGCGTGCTTCTCCGCCGCCATTACCGCGGGCAGCGCATACCGGCCGTTATCGATGAAAGGTTTATTCAACTTTTGCGCCAGGATGGTACTTTTGACGGCTGGCCGCTGGAAGCCATTGTCCCGGACCGGGAGGCCTTTTTCGCCTTTTTGCAGGAACGCTGGCCAGTCTTTCTTGATCGAATAGCGGCCAAAGACGGGCAGGATATTACGCGGGAAACCGGGGAACCTTACGGTTTGGCGTTCGCCGGTCCAGTTGATCTGCCCTTTGACGACGGCGATGTCCGGGTCTATCTCGACAACCTGTTCCTTGAACGGCTGCTCCAGCCCCTGCCCCGTAAGGATGCAGCGGCCCTGTCCGGAACCTGGGTGAGCATTGGCGTGCGCACCGATCCCGCCGGGGACCGGCGGCGCCGTCTGGGCAGGCTGGTGGAGAAACTGCGGTCCTCCCTTCCGGCCAAAAGGGCAAGGCATAAAGACTGGCTGCGTTTTGCCCGGGGGTGGGCGGAATTAACCGCGCTGATCTACCGGCCGGGGGAAGCAAATGACGGGGCCGGTACGGAAGAGATCCGGGATTTCAGGGAACTGCAGGCGCGGGTGGATACCGTATTTACCGCCTGGCTGGCCGGGCGCTACGCGGGATTGGGCAATTTACCGCCGGCGCCCCCGGTTATGCTTCATCACATTCCGCGTTATCTGGCCCGTTACCGGGAGGAGAATCCGCAGGACAAAATAGCGTTGCTTGTGCTGGACGGGCTTTCTTTCGACCAGTGGATTACCATCCGGGAGGCGCTTACGTTAAAGCAATCCGATTTTCGCTTCCGCGAAGACGCTGTTTTCGCCTGGATTCCGACCATCACTGCGGTCTCCCGGCAGACCATCTTTGCCGGCAGGCCGCCCGTCCTGTTTCCGGACAGCATCTTCACGACGGACCGGGAGCCCGTGCTGTGGTCGCAGTTCTGGATGGAGCAAGGGCTGGCCCAAAACGAGATCGTCTACGCCAGAGGATTGGGGGACGGCACACTGGAGAACGTCAAGGATTTACTTTCCAAACCCGGGGCGAGAGTCGCCGGGCTGGTCGTCGATAAGGTGGACAAAATCATGCACGGTATGGAACTGGGTACCGCCGGCATGCACAACCAGGTGCGCCAGTGGGCCCGGCAGTCTTATCTGAAGGATCTGCTGGAGTTTTTGCTGGAACGGGGATTCCGGGTTTTTCTGACCTCCGACCACGGCAATATCGAAGCCGCCGGTTGTGGCCGCCCGACGGAAGGGGCGGTGGCTGATCTCCGCGGAGAGCGGGTGCGCGTTTTTTCGGACGCCCTGTTGCGCGACAGGGTGTCCGACCGGTTCCCGGGTGCCCTGAAATGGCCGCCCGTGGGCCTGCCTGAAAATTATTTTCCCCTCATCGCTCCTGACCGGCAGGCTTACGTCCGCCGGGACGAGCGGATTGTCTGCCACGGCGGCCTTTCCATTGAAGAGGTCGTCGTCCCCCTGGTGCAAATCGAAAGATTGCCTGCCGGTTCTGCCTGCGCTTCTGCCAGTATGGCCGGGGCGCCTGCGGCCGGGGAAGGGGGAACCGGATGAACCTCCGCACCAATCAAATCGGGTTCAGCCAGCGGGTCCGCCTCGAATGGCTGGAGCAAACGGCCGGCCTCGTTCTGGCCGGAAACGATCGCTCCACCATATTCGCCGCCCTGGAGGATCTTTTAAAGGACAAGGTTTCCATCGGCGGCAAGGCCGTACGCGGCAATCGGGAAAAAATTATTACGATTCTCATGAAAGTCTGGTGTAATGTACCGCGGGAATTGGAAGCCCTGCGCCGGGAAGGGCTCGAACTGATTAAACACCTTCCCCGTAACGATCGGCTGGCGGTTCATTGGGGGATGATCATGGCCGTTTACCCGTTCTGGGCGGCCGTGGCGGCCTGCACCGGCCGTTTCTTGAAGCTTCAGGGATCGGCCGCGGCGGCCCATATTCAGCGACGGTTGCGCGAGCAGTATGGGGAACGGGAAACGGTATCCAGGGCGGCCCGCCGCGTGCTGCGTTCGTTCGTCGATTGGGGGGTGCTTAAAGAAACCGGCACGAAAGGGGTTTACAGCCAGGGGATCTCCCTGGCGATAAATGATTCGGGGCTTGCTTCCTGGATGATCGAGGCTTTTTTGCATACGCTGTCCAATGGCCGGGCACCATTGCAGACCGTCCTGGAAAATCCGGGCCTGTTTCCGTTCCACCTTCCGCCGGCAATTGCCGATGGCGCTCTGGCCGTGTCTCCCCGGCTGGAGGTTTTGCGCCTCGGGCTAAACGAGGATCTGGTCATGTTGCGGAATCAGGCTGGAAACAAGGCCCCGCCGTATTGTTAATGGAATTTGCGTTGTTGTTAGGTAATGATATCGCCGCCGCCCTTTTAAGCAAAATGGGCTTTCAGCCGGAAGAAAAGGTAAAAGTGAAAGTGGAATTCATGCGCATGCTGACCCGGATGAAGCTGGACCCGGCCCGGATGGAACTGTTGGCCGGGTTTTTCGAGACCTATCTAAGGCTGAATCGGGAGGAAGAAGAACAATATAATCGGGAACTGGGAAAACTGGATAGCAAGGAGGTTGACGTGATCATGCAGATAACCACCAGTTGGCATGAGAAAGGCCGTGCGGAAGGCCGTGCGGAAGGCAAAATCGAAGCCAAGCGGGAAGTTATATGCAAATACCTGCTCCGTAAGTTTGGGGATAAATCGTTTGACCTGCAACAAAAGATCCGGCAGATAACCAGTCTGGAAGTGCTGGACTATATCCTGGGGGAGCTTTTTGCCGCCAATACCCTGGAAGAAGCCAGGGCCATCGTCAATAACGGTGCTGGTAAGCCATCGTGATTCATATTGTTCGCTACGGCGACGACCGGGGCCTTTCCTGGAAATCTCGCGGGACAGAACGGGATTAATTCGTTCCCGCCCCGAGGACGGCTCGTTTGATATGCGCGGTTCGATGCCTTTTGGGCCGTAATTTACGGAAAGAACAGGAGGGAATTTTCTGGTGGATTACCTGATCTGCGGTACAGACAGCTCAAACACAGGGATTACCGAACCCTGTCCCCGCTGCCGCCGGCCCGGCCTGCCGGTGAAAAGCGTTACCGTGGCCAGCCTGGCAAAGGAGGAAAAGCTTCCTTTGCCGGAAAGGGAATATTTCCTCTGCGTTACGCCGGAATGCCCGGTGGCCTATTACAACGGCGCTGTTCTTCTGGAAGAAAAGGACCTCCGGGTACCGGTGTGGTTCAAACAGCACACCGGGCCGGTGCCGGTGTGTTACTGCGCGGGGGTGACCGACGCAGAAATCCTGGCCCACCTCGAACGGGGGTGCTGCTCGTCGCTGGCGGACATCCAGAACCACACGGGCGCCAACACGGGCGGTCAGTGCCTGACGAAAAACCCCGCCGGCCGGTGATGCCGCCCGGCGGTGCAATCGGTGATTGCCCAGGGTTTGGCAAAAAAGCAGCAGGCTTTTCCGCTGGAAGCAGGCCGGAAAGGCAATGAAGCGGAATAAAATTAAAAAAACGCGGATGATAGCGATGCCCCGGTATAAACCCGGGGCTGGATTGTGATTGACTGGTCTTTGTTGGCTGGCTGGCTTTCCCGGGCTAGCTTTCCCACATGATCTTGCCGCAGTCCCGCAGGTCGTATCCGCCCAGGCTTTCCACCTCTTTTTTGAATTCCGGGGTGGCGATGACGGCCAAAAGGCGCTGGATGTACGGAGTGTCCCAGTATTCGCGCAAGATGCACAGGTCGTAGCGCTCTTCGTCCAGGCTGACAAAATCGAGCCCCAGCGCCTGGGCGGCGGCCCGGATGCCCAGCCCCGCGTCGACCCCGCCGGCCACCGCCGCGGCCACGGCCATGTGGGTGTATTCTTCCCGCTCGTAGCCGTGAATCTGCCCCGGGTCGATGCCCAGGCGCTTCAGGTAATAGTCCAGCAGCACCCGGGTCCCCGCGCCCCGCTGGCGGTTGACGAAGGTGACGCCGGGGCGGGCAAGGTCGGCGATCCCCTTGATCCCTTTCGGATTCCCTTTGGCGACGATCAGGCCCTGTTCGCGGTAAACCAGGTTGAGCAGGATAACCCGCCGGTCCGGCAGCAGCCGCCGGATGTAAGAGACGTTGTAATCGCCGGTTTCTTCGTCCAGCAGGTGGGTGCCGGCGCAGTGAGCTTCGCCCCTTTTCAGGGCGGTTAAGCCCCCCAGGCTGCCCACGTGGGCGCTGGAGAGGCTGGCGGCGGGAAAAAGGCGGTGCAGGCGGTTGGCCAGCACGTCTAAAGCGATGTCGTGGCTGCCGATAATCACGGTGGTTTCCCTGATTTCCTCCAGAGGGCGGAAAAGCTCCACGGGAACTGTTTCCCCCGCCCCGTAGCCTTCAGAAAGGCGCGGCACCCGCACGATGCCGTCCGCCCGGATTAAAGAGGTGATGATGCCCGCTCCCCGGGAAATGGGAGTGGCGATGGTTTTCTCGCCTACCTGGCCCAGTTTCACCCGTACGAATTCCTCGACGCCCAGGGTGGAGACCAGTTTGCGGGAAACGATGGCCTCCGTGCGCGCTCTCGCCGGCGGGACGGAGCCCAGCTTGCGGTAGATGACCGGTTTCACGAACAGATCCATGCACAGGAATGCCGAGACGGGGTAACCGGGAACGCCGATTACCGGTTTGCCGTTCCCAACCCCAAGGATCACGGGTTTGCCGGGTTTGGTGGCCACGCCGTGGACCAGCACCTGCCCCAACCCTCTGATGACTTCTGCGGTGAAATCTTCACTGCCGGCGGAGGAGCCGGCGATGATCAGCGCAGCGTCGGCACCGGCAAGGGCCTCGGCCAGGGTGTTTTGCAGCGTTTCCGGGTCGTCCCTGGTGATTTCCCGGCGTAAGCCGATCCCGCCCCAGTCCTCCACCAGCCCGGCCAGTACCCGGCTGTTGTAGTCGATAATTTCGCCGGGTTTTAAATCGGCGCGCGGCTCCACCACTTCCGTGCCGGTGGGCAGGATGGCCACCCGGGGCCGGGGGTGGACGGATACTTCCGTGATCCCCCCCGCCAGCAGCCCGCCGATGTCGATGGGGCGCAGGCGGTGGTTGGCGGGGACGATCATTTCGGTGGCCACGATGTCTTCCCCAATCCCCCGCACGTGCTGCCAGGGGTAGGCCGGTTCGGTGATTTCGATGACCTCCGGGGAAACAAAATGCACGTCTTCCACCATGATTACCGCGTCGCAACCGGCGGGCAGGGGGTCGCCGGTGTCCACCATGACCGCCTCGCTGCCCAGAGCCAGCCGCTTCGGAGTTGTTTCCGAGGCGCCGAAAGTGACGGCGGCCTTCACCGCATAGCCGTCCATGGCTGCGGCGTTGTAGTGCGGGGAGGAGATCCGGGCGTAAACCGGCGCCGCCGTTATCCGGCCGGCGGCCTTTTCCACCGGCAGCACCTCCGGCGGGCCGGGAGCCAGCGCCCCGATCTTATCCAGAAAAGCCAGATACTGGTCCAGAGCCTCTTCCCAGGGCCGGTCGTCCAGATAAACGTCACGCTTTCCTTGCGACATAATCAACACCTCATTTCCGGATTTGCGAAATAATTTATATCCACAGAGAATACAGGGGACACAGAGAAAAAATTATGTTATGATTTAACTGTTCTCTGTACCCTCTGTGGTTAAATTTATAAATTAGAAAGGTGACCCCCCTTGGCGGACAAAACCATTGAAGTCCGGGCCTTTTCTTTTTTGCAAAAAGTTTTTGACGAACAGGGGTGGCCCCAGCCCCTGCTGGTGGATTGGCCGGAGGCGGCTCCGGCCGCCCGGCTGGTTGCGGAGCTGAAAATCAATCCCCGGCAGGTGGAAGCAGTCTTTATTAACGGTGTCGCCCGCCACCTGGAAGACGTGATTAACCCGGGCGACCGGGTGGCCCTGGTCCCGCCCGGGACGCCGGGGCCTTACCGGGTGCTGCTGGGGTTTGTGGGCGGCGGCAATGACAGCGGGACGTAGCTAAATTTAAATCTGCCGTTGAAGGGTCCTGAACCGGGCAAAAGGACTCTTTTGCTTTGTACCTCTGTGCCTTTGTGCCCGATCAACTTTGGGCCTTTTTTAAAACAGCTTCACTTCCACCCATTCCCCAGCTTCCACGCCCTCCTTTCCGGCGGGGATTTTCGCCAGGCCGTCGGCCTTGACCAGGGTGGCGATCAGGCCCGACTTGCCCAGCACGGGGTCCGCGTGCAGTTCTCCGTTCCGCAAGGAGAGTTTTACCCGCACGTAGTCTTCCCGGCCCGGGGCGGAGCGCAAATTGCGGCTCACGCGCGCCCGCAAAGGAAATTCCCAAAAGGGTTCTGCAGGATAGTCGGCAAAGCGGATCAAGGGCGCCACCAGCAACTCAAAAACTACCAGGGCGGAGGCCGGGTGGCCGGGGAGGCCGAAAACCGGTTTGCCATCCACGACCGCGCCGATGGTGGGTTTGCCGGGCTTTAAAGAAACGCCGTGAAACAGCACTCCCGGGTTTCCCAGGGCGGCGATGGCCGCCGCCGCCACGTCCCGGGCGCCCACCGAACTGCCCCCGGAGAGCAGGACCAGGTCGTTTTCGGAGAGCGCCGCCGCCAGCCTTTCCTTGAGCTGCTGGAAATCGTCCCGGACGATGCCGTACAGGTTAGGCTCACCCCCGCATTCCCGCACCGCCCCCCAGAGAGTGTACGAATTAATGTTCCGCACCTGGCCGGGGGCCGGTTTTTCTTCGGGCGGAACCACCTCGTCCCCGGTGGAAATGATTCCCGTCCGCAAAGGCCGCCGCACTTCCACCCTCGTTACTCCGGCGGCGGCTAAAATGCCCAGGTCCTGGGGGCGCAGCCGGTGACCGGCAGGCAGGAGCAGTTCCCCGGCGGCAAAATCCTCCCCCCGGCGGATCACGTTTTCCCCCGGCGCCACCGGCCGGAGCACGCCGATCGTCTTTTCGTCAAGCTCCTCGGTATATTCCACCATGACCACCGCGTCGGCCCCGGCGGGGAGCATTCCGCCGGTGGAGATGCGCCAGGCCTGCCCCGCCTTTAGTTCGCCTTGCGGTTTTTGCCCCATGAACACTTCCCCGGCTACCTCCAGATAGGCGGGCAGTCCCTCGGAGGCGCCGAAGGTATCTCCGGCCCGCACGGCAAAACCGTCCATGGTGGCGCGGTCGAAGCCCGGCACGTCGTCAACGGCCGTTACCTCATGGAGCAGGCAGCGGTTGAGGGCGCCCGGCAGGGATACCGTTTCCCCCTCCTGCGGCGGGGAAAAGTGCCGCTGGATTGCTTCCCGGGCTTCTTTGACTGTAACGGCTTTAAATAATTCTTTCATGTTCATTCGGCTTTTCCACCTCCTGGAGAGAAAAAAGCCGGCACGCGGTTGGTTTTCCCGGCCAGGATGCGCTCCTTTCCGTGCTGTCTTTATTTTTACCGGCATGTATTTTCAAAAAACCCTTTTTCAAAAATTATTCGTGTTGCGGGAGAAATTAACTAACCCCTAATTCCCGTTCCCGTTTTCACGCGTGGCTGCTCCGCTGCTGCGCCGTGGTTAAAAAGGCGGTGATCCCGTAGGCCAGCACGAACAAAATGAGGCTTAGAGCAAAGGCCAGTTCCTGTTTCCCCTGGCCCACGGCCAAAACGATGGCCGTCGTGAGCACCCTGGTGCTGCCGGCGATGTTCCCGCCGACCATCATGGAAGCGCCTACTTCGGAAATGACTCCGCCGAAGCCGGCAATCACCGCCGCCAGCAGGCCCAGCCGCGCTTCGCGCACCAAAAGCCAGAGCAGCTGCCCGCGGGAAGCGCCCAGGGCCAGGATCTGCAGGTGGATTTTCGGATTTAAGGATTGGATGGCGGCCACGGTAAACCCCGTAACGATGGGGGAGGCGATAATTGCCTGGGCAAAAATCATTGCTGCGGGGGTGTAGAGGAGATCCAGGAAACCCAGGGGTCCGTACCTGGTGAAGGTCAGCCAGACCACCAGCCCCACCACCACCGGCGGCAGGCCCATGCCGAAATTGACCAGGCTGATGACAAAGCGCCGGCCGGGAAACTTCGTAAGCGCCAGCAGAACCCCGAACGGAACGCCAATCAGCACGCTGATCAGGGTGGCCAGGCCGGAAACCTGCAGGGTGCGCAGGGTAATTTCCAGTACCTCGGGATCACCCGCGGACAACAGGCGAACAGATTCGACGAAGCCCCGCCAGAAGATTTCCATCTTATGAATTCATGCCTCCCTTAATTAATTACACCTTGAAGAGTTTTCTCGAGAAGATTTTTCACCGGGAAGAACCCGAGAGGATGTCTTCCGGAGTTTTCGCCAGAATACCCGTAAATTTGCTGAAATCTTTGGTATTGTAGGTGCAGAGAACGGAAATGCCGTTTGCCTTCATTTGAGCCGCCAGAAAAGCGTCAAAAATATCCGCTCCCTTTCTTTTTGGACTTATTTCTTTTAGCAAATCCAGGGCTTTTAAGCCGGCGTCGATAATCAGGAAAGTTGTCCGGAACGCTTCTATTTGTTCCCAGGCCGTTTCCGGTTCGAGCGGATTATCAACGCGGCGCGGATCGGTAACGATGGCAAAAAATTCGAGGAGTATTTGCGGTACCAGGACGCCGGCGACCCGCTTTTCCTGGACTGCCTCCAAAAGCGCCCGGCTTGTCCTGTGTTGGGGAGCGTCGAGATTGACGGCATAGACCAGAACGTTCGTATCAACGAGAATCAATACTTTAGCCTTCCTTCGTAAATTTCCGCCCGGCGGGCTGGCTTTCCTTTCCCCAGGCTGAACCTTCCCGGAGTAACCGGGGTTTTGGGAAGATAATGCTCGAGAGCTTCCAGGACCAGTTCATTTTTCGGGCGCCTGGTTGCTTTTGCCGCTTTATCCAGAGAGGTTAAAATATGCTCTTTTTCTTTCGGGATGTAAATATTAAGTTGCACGGGCAGATCACCTCCGCGATAACTATACCATAACCACTATTTATAGTCAATAATGATAGGGAAAAAAGGAAACTTTTCACCCTCCAGATGGTTAACGTAACCCCAGTTCCGCCAGTTTTGCGGGGGCGGGTTCCCCCGTTTCCGCGTCCCACCCCCGCGCCCGGTAGTATTCGGCGAGCACTCTTTTGACCTGTTCCCGCTCCAGCCGCCGCCCGGCGGCGGGGCCGGCGCCGGCGGGCTCTTCGTAAAACCGCGGGGGGTAGTCGGAATCCGCCGGTTTTTCCCCGTGGCGCAGGTTGAATAATTTCTGCAGGTTCCAGATCCGCTCACCGGCCCGCATCACTTCCTCCGGTGATATTTCGATGCCCGTCAGGGTAGAGAAAAGGCGGGAAAAAAGGGTCGGCCCCACCGTGTGCAGGACCGGCGGGCGGATGCACATCCCCAGGGCGTTATATACGGCGATGAGGTCCTCGGACCACTTGGACATTTTCGAGATGTTGACGTCCCTGGTGACGGGGTCAAAGATTTCTTCTTTCAGGTGTTCCGGCATGTCCAGCCGTTCGTACATGTCTTCCCCGAACCCGAATTTTTCCGTTAAATAGGGAGCCGGGTTTTCGTTGAAGCGCAGGTTTTCCACGGGGTTGCGCGTCCGCAGGTGATCGCCCCCGCGCAGGTTCGTGATGTAGCCCAGGGTCCAGGTGGACCAGCGGGCCCGGGGATCGATTAAGAAACATTCCAGGCCCTTTACTTCCACGGTGGACGGGGAGGCGCCGGGAAAATGCCGGGCGGCCCGCTTCGTTCCTTCCGCCAGGATGTCGCCGACCCCCCGGCGGTGGGCGATCATCTCCAGCAGGGCAAGGGCGGCCTTTTCGTCTCCCCAGGAGAGGGGAAAGCCGAGTTCCTTTTCTTTGAGCACCCCCCGTTCGAATAATTCCATGGCGAAGGCCACCGCCGCCGCCGCCGAAACCATGTCCACCCCCAGGCGCTGGCAGGTTTCGGTAAGTTTGGCCACGGCGGGCAGGCTGCCGATGGCGCACCCGGCGCCGAAGCCGATCACCGGCGTAACCTCCATGTCCTTCAGGCGGAGCCCGCTGTACGGACCGTCATTAACCTCCACCCAGTGGGCGCAGGCGATGGGGCAGGCGATGCAGGCGATCCCCCGGTTGGTGTATTTGGGCAGCGCTTTGCGGCTGCGGGTTTCCACCCAGTCGGCGATGGCGCCTTGCCGGTAGTTCCGGCCCGGCAGGCAGCCGAACTCCTGGTAGGGGAGGCTGGCCAGCATGGTGCCGAAGCGGGAGAAGGGCCCGTAAAAGGGTGAGGAGAAGATGGCCCGGCGGGCGTCCGCCACCGCCTGCAGAAACTCTTTCTTGCGGGCAACGCGCACCGGCCCGGTGCCGCGCACCGCCACGGCCTTTAGCTTTTTGCTCCCCATGACTGCCCCCAGCCCCGTGCGCGCCCAGGCGTCGGCGGGGCCGTTTTCGATGCTGGCGAAGCGCACCAGGTTTTCTCCCGCCGGGCCGATGGCGGCGATCTGGATGCCTTCGTCGTTGTATCGGCGCCGGATTTCCCGGACGGTTTCCCAGGCGTCCCGCCCCCATAAGTGCTCCGCCGGCAGGATTTCCGCCCGGCCGTCGCAAATCCATAGATACACGGGGGTGGAGGCCTTTCCCCGGATAACCAGGCCGTCGTACCCGGCGAATTTCAGCTCGCTGCCCCAGAAGTTGCCGGAATTGGCGGTTCCGAAGAGGCCGGTGAGCGGCGAAAGGGCGGAAGCCTCGGTGCGGGAAGCGGTCGGCACCGTCGTTCCCACCAGCACCCCCACCCCGAAGACGAGCACGTTTTCCGGCCCCAGGGGGTCGGCGCCGGCGGGAATCTCCCTGTCCAGAATTCGCGCATTAAAGCCCAGGCCGCCCAAATACCTTTTCGGCCAGTCCTCCTCGACGGGGCGCTCTTTGATTTCCCCGGTGGTCAGGTTTATGTCCAGTATTTTGCCGCTGTAGCCGTACATTCGGGATTCCTCCAGTGGCGAGTTTTCCCGGCATGAAAGTAGAGGCGCTTTACCCCTATCCTCTAATCCCTGATATATGGGCGCCGCTTATTTTGCCGCTGTTGCTTTAAGCCTCTGGTTTGCCCGCCTCAACGACGCGCAGGGCGCCCGAGGGGCAGGCCAGGGCGCATTGCTTGCAGTTCCGGCAAAGGGATGAGAAGGTGATGGCGAACGTGCCTTCAAATTCGTGCCTTAGTACCGAAACACAAGCCTTTTTCAGGTCAAATTCATCGTGATAGGTAATGGCGCAGGTCAGTGCGCAGGTCAGGCAACCGATGCATTTACCGGGGTTGATCGCCATTTCCTTGGGCATCGAACCACCCTCTAAAATTTCGGTTAATTAAAAAATTCGCCCTTTGGCAGGGAATCACCTTCTAAAATTCAAAAAGAAAAGAAAAAGAAAAAATCCAAA
The DNA here is from genome assembly GCA_040755215.1 of Bacillota bacterium. Classification (GTDB taxonomy): domain Bacteria; phylum Bacillota; class Desulfotomaculia; order Desulfotomaculales; family Nap2-2B; genus JAIMBK01. The sequence continues at coordinate 14,021 of JBFMBG010000004.1, forward strand.
GGATTTTTCGGAAAGGATAAGTCAAGGTCAAGTCCGGCTGTTCTCCGCCGGGAAAGGGCCCCCTCTGCTTCATCCTTAAAAAAAGAGGGAAATTTTTTGAATTAAAATACTGGAATCTAAGGATGGCCATAAGATATAATATGAACTGAGCTGAGGTGTACTTGAGATGGAGGATCAATAAATAAATTTTGCACCAGGGAGAACAGTTATGCTGATTTACCTTGATGTCTGCTGTCTAAATAGACCATTTGATGATCAGTTTCAAGGGAGAATTCGCCTTGAATCAGAAGCCGTTTTAACAATTTTAAATGGGGGCGAAAAAGAAAAATGGCGGCTGCTCAATAGCGAGGCGATAGAATTTGAGATCTCTGCTATTCCTGAAGAGGAGAGAAAGAAGAAGGTGGCTGCTTTAACTGCCATAGCCCAAGAAAAAACGAAAATGGACGAAAAAATAAAGTTACGCGCCAGAGAGCTTGAAAAAATTGGTATAAAGGCTTACGATGCTTTACACCTTGCGTGTGCCGAATATGGCGGCGCAGAAGTATTTCTGACAACAGATGATAAACTGTTGAGAAAAGCAAAGAGAAATAGGAACAAGCTGAAAATAAGAGTCGAAAATCCAGTTTTGTGGCTTATGGAGGTGACAAAAAGTGAACGCTCAAGCAATGAGCCCTAATGAAATCAAAAATGCGGGTTTAGTCGCCCTGGCCAAAGCTCTTGGTCCTGTGGGTATGGCTCGGTTTATTCAGCAGTACGATACTGGAGCGGGAGATTATACGAGGGATCGAGCAAAGTGGCTGGATCAAATGAGTCTTGATGAAATAATTGCGGCGATTGAAAAACGACGGGGGTAAAATTATAGCGAAATCGGGCCGCGCGCCAAAGAAGGTTGATACCGGCAGGCGTGCGGCCTTTTCTTTCTTGAATTGAAGTCTGTTTGATGAAGATAGGAACGCAAGCACGATCCCGTAAAAAAACCGCCGGGCTGGCCTGCCCCGGCGGTGATGTGGTTTTGTTTTCCGCTTATCTCTTTGGCCTTCTTCACGCTATTTTTTCAATGCGCACAGTGCATACCTTCAGCTCCGGGATTTTGGCGATGGGGTCGCGGGCCGGGTTGGTCAGCCTGTTGACGGCCACCTCCGGGTAGTGGAAGGAGGTGAAGACCATCCCCGGGGTTACTTTGTCGGTGACCCGGGCCGCCACTTCCACGCTGCCGCGGCGGGAGGTTACGCGGACTTTGTCCCCGTCGCAGATGCCCAGCTTCTCGGCGTCGGCGCGGTTGATTTCCAGGTACTCCTCCGGATACGCCGCTTCCAGGGCACCGGTGCGCATGGTCATGGTGCCGGTGTGGTAGTGGTAGAGCCGGCGGCCGGTGCTCAGGACCAGCGGGTACTCGGCGTCGGGCAGTTCGTCCGGCGGGACGTATTCCACCGGGTGGAATCTGCCCAGACCCCGGGAGAACCTGCCCGCGTGCAGGAACCTGGTGCCGGGGTGATCGGGGGTGGGGCAGGGCCACTGCAGGCTTCCCTGCTCCAGCCGCGCGTAGGAGATGCCGCCGTAGGACGGGGTGAGCCGGGCTATTTCCTCCATAATCTCTTCGGGGGAGGAGTAGCGCATGGAATGGCCCATGGCCGCGGCCAAAAGGCAGATGATCTCCCAGTCGGCCTTCGCGTCCCCCACCGGTTCGACCGCTTTACGCACCCGCTGCACCCGGCGCTCGGTATTGGTGAAGGTGCCGTCCTTTTCGGCAAAGCTGGCCGCGGGCAGGACCACGTAGGCGAGCTGTGCCGTTTCGGTGAGGAAAATGTCCTGCACCACCAGGAAGTCCAGTTTTTCCAGGGCGTGGACCACGTGGTCCGCGTCGGCGTCGGACAGGACCGGGTTCTCGCCCATGATGTACATGGCCCTGATCCGGCCGTCGCCGGCGGCTTCCAGGATCTCGCCCACGGTGAGGCCGGGTTTGGCTGGAAGGTCCGGCACGCCCCAGGCGGCGGCGAACTTCTTCCGGGCGTTTTCATCGGCCACCGGCTGGTAGCCGGTGAAGACGTTGGGCAGCGCCCCCATGTCGCAGGCGCCCTGGACGTTGTTCTGGCCCCGCAGGGGGTTGACCCCGCTGGACTCCTTGCCGATCTGGCCGCAGAGCATGGCCAGGTTGGCGATGGCAAAGACGTTGTGGGTGCCGCAGATGTGTTGGGTGACCCCCATGGTATACAGGATGGTGGCGTTCTTCGCCCCGGCGTAGCCCCGGGCCACCTGCCTGACGGCCTCCGCGGGCACGCCGGTGATGCCCTCCACGTATTCCGGGGTGTACTTTTCCACCGTGGCCTTCAGCGCCTCGAACTCTTCGGTGCGCTCCCGGACGAATTCCTTGTTCCAGAGTCCCTCGGCGATGATCACGTGGGCCAGACCGTTGTAAAGGGCAATGTCGGTCCCCGGCTTGATCCGGAGGTGGTGGTGGGCGATTTCGGCCACCTCGGTTTTGCGCGGGTCCACCACCGCCAGGGTGGCGCCGCTGCGCACCGCCTTTTTCACCTGGATGCCGATGATCGGGTGGGAATCGGTTGTGTTGGTGCCGGAGGCCAGAATGAAGTCCGCCCCGGCAATTTCTCTGATGGTATTGGTCATCGCACCGCTGCCGAATGCTGCCGCCAGACCGGCGACCGTCGGCGCGTGTCAGAGGCGGGCGCAGTGGTCGATATTGTTGGTACCGATCACCGCGCGGGCGAATTTATTCATCAGGTAGTTCTCTTCGTTGGTGCAGCGGGCGGAAGACAGAATACCGACGGCGTCCGGGCCGTACTGCTCCTTCACCGCCTTGAGCTTTTCCGCCACCAGCCCGATTGCCTCCGCCCAGGAGGCCTCCACGAACCGGCCGTCCTTTTTGATCAGCGGTTTTTTCAGCCGGTCGGGGTGGTGGATAAAGCCGTAGCCGAAGCGGCCCTTGACGCACAGGGCGCGCCCGTTCACCTCGCCGTCGGTGGAGGTTACGCCGATCACCCTCCCGTCCTTGACGTTCAGGTCAAAGGTACAGCCGGTGCCGCAGTAAGGACAGGTGGTGGTGACTTTCTTTATTTCCCAGGTGCGGGCGGCGCCGCGCAGCCCTTTTTCCTGCAGCGCCCCTACCGGGCACACGGCCACGCAGTTGCCGCAGAAGACGCACTCGGATTGCCCCAGGCTGGTGTCCATGGCCGGGGTGATTTTCGTGTTGAAACCCCGGTAGGCGAAATCCACGATGTTTTTGCCCTGCACCTCGGCGCATATGCGCACGCATTTGCCGCACAGGATGCATTTGTTTAAATCCCGCACGATAAAGGGGTTGTCGTCCTCAACGGGGTAACTGTGTCTTTCCCCGGGGAAAGTGCCGCTGCGCACGCCGTAAAGGTAGGCGTAGTCCTGCAGGCGGCAGTCGCCGTTTTTCCCGCAGGTCAGGCAGTCCTCCGGGTGGTTGGAAAGCAACAGGTCCAGGATGGTTTGCCGGGCTTCGATGACGGCCGGCGAGGCGGTGTGGACCACCATCCCGTCGGCGGCGGCGGTGACGCAGGAAGCCGGCAGGTTGCGCATCCCCGGAATTTCCACCACGCACAGCCGGCAGCCGCCCCAGCCGGACAGTTCCGGGTCGTGGCACAGGGTGGGGATGAAGATCCCCGCCTGCCGCGCCGCCTCCAGGACGGTGGTGCCGGCCGGGACGGTGACCTGTTGGCCATCTATGGTTAAGGTGATCTCAGCCACTTGTTGATGTGCCTCCTTTCCTAATAGGATTAGGGATTAGGGGTTAGGGATTAGGGTAGCACTTTTAGCCGAAAACCGGCTGCTGATTCCCGATCCCTATATTCTCTGTGTTCTCTGTGGCTAACTTTTTTGTCCCAGCTTTTCCAAAATCTCCCCCAGCCCCAGGGCTTCCGCCCAGGAGACCGGGACGAATTCCCCGCCTTTTTTCAGCATGGGCGTGAGCGGTTCTTCTACGTAGCGCAGCTCTAAGCCCAGGCGGCCCTTTAAGCACAGGGGCCGGCCGGGGGCGGGGGCTTTGGCGGTAACACCGATGACTTTACCGTCCTTGACGTTCAGGTCGAATTTGCAGCCGCTGTCGCAAAAAGTACAGGTTACCTCTTGTTTAGTGATCTCCCAGGTGCGCCCCTTGCCGGCCAGCGGCTTGTAGGTGAGCGCGCCGACCGGGCAAACGGCCACGCAGCGGGCGCAGTAAACACAGTCCGATTCGGCCAGGTCCGTGTCCATGGCGGTGACGATTTTGGTTTGGAACCCGCGGTAGCCGAAGTCGATGACCGCCCGCTCCGCCACGGCCTGGCAGGTGCGCACGCAGCGCCCGCAGAGGATGCATTTGTTTTGGTCCCGGATGATGTAGGGATTGCTGTCGTCCAGGGGGTAATTTTTCTTTTCCCCGCTGAAGCTGGTCTGCCCGACGCCGTAGAGGAAGCAGTAGTCCTGCAGGCGGCAGTCGCCGTTTTTGGCGCAGGTCAGGCAGTCCAGCGGGTGGTTGGCCAAAAGCAAATCCAGAATCGTTCGCCTTGCTTCGATGACCGCCTCCGATGCGGTGTAGACCACCATGCCTTCGGCGGCGGCGGTGACACAGGAGGCCGGCAGGTTGCGCATCCCCGGGATTTCCACGACGCACAGGCGGCAGGCGCCGAAGCCCGGGAAGTCCGGGTCGTGGCACAGGGTGGGGATGAAGATCCCCGCCTGCCGCGCCGCCTCCAGGACGGTGGTGCCGGCCGGGACGGTGACTTTTTGGCCGTCTATGGTTAAAGTGACGTTAGCCACCTGGTAAACCCTCCTTTTCTATGCTTTTTCCACCGCGCCGAATTTGCACTTCTGCAGGCAGTTGCCGCACTTGATGCACTTGGCCGGGTCGATGACGTGCGGCTGCTTCTTTTCGCCGGTGATGGCGCCGGCCGGGCAGGACCGGGCGCAGTTGCCGCAGCCGGTGCATTTTTCCGCGTTGATGGTGTAGACCAGCAGGGCCTGGCAGACGTGGGCCGGGCAGCGCTTCTCGACGATGTGCGCCTCGTACTCGTGCCGGAAGTAGCGCAGCGTGGACAGGATGGGGTTGGGGCAGGTCTGACCCAAACCGCACAGCGCCGTATTCTGCACCACTTTAGACAAACGCTCCAGCGTGTCCAGGTCTTCGATCCGGCCTTCGCCCGCGCAGATCCGGGTGAGGATTTCCAGCATGCGCTTGGTCCCCTCCCGGCACGGCGTGCATTTGCCGCACGACTCGGCCTGGGTGAAGTTCAAGAAGAACCTGGCCACGTCCACCATGCAGGTGGTCTCGTCCATTACCACCAGCCCGCCGGAGCCCATGATGGCGCCCGCGGCGGTCAGGGAATCGTAGTCCACCGGCAGATCCAGCTTTTCGTCGGGCAGGCAGCCGCCGGAAGGGCCGCCGATCTGGACGGCCTTGAACTTTTTGTTGTCCCGGATGCCGCCGCCCACGCCGAAGATGATTTCCCGCATGGAAATGCCCATGGGCACTTCCACCAGGCCGGTATTGTTGACCTTGCCGGTCAGCGCGAAGATTTTCGTCCCTTTGCTCTTTTCCGTGCCCATGGCGGCGTACCAGGCGCCGCCGTTCTTGATGATCAGCGGGACGTTGGCGTAGGTTTCCACGTTGTTTAAGTTGGTCGGTTTGCCCCACAGCCCTTTCTGGGCGGGGAAGGGCGGCCGCACCCGCGGCATCCCCCGGTTTCCTTCAATGGACGTCAGCAGGGCGGTTTCCTCGCCGCAGACGAAGGCGCCGGCACCCGCCTTGATTTTAAGGTGGAAGTTGAAACCGGAGTTCAGGATATTGTCGCCGATCAGGCCGTACTGTTCGGCCTGGGCGATGGCGATTTTCAGCCGGTGGATGGCCAGCGGGTATTCCGCCCGCACGTAGATGTACCCTTCGTCGGCCCCCACGGCGTAGCCGCAGACCAGCATTCCTTCCAGCACCGCGTGGGGGTCGCCTTCCAAAACGCTGCGGTCCATGAAGGCGCCGGGATCGCCTTCGTCAGCGTTGCAGACGACGTATTTTTTATCCCCTTGGGCCGCGCGCACGAAGCTCCACTTCATCCCCGTGGGGAAGCCGGCGCCGCCGCGGCCGCGCAATCCCGAGATTTTAACTTCCTCGATGACCTGTTCCGGGCTCATTTCAAAAAGCGCTTTGGTCAGCGCCAGGTAGCCGCCGCCGGCCACGTAGTCGGCGATATTCTCCGGGTTGATGTGCCCGCAGTTGTGCAGCACCAGCCGCTGCTGCCGGGCATAAAACGGAACGGTTTCGTAGGTCAGCGCCCGCTCGCCGGTGGCGGGGTCGACGTAAAGCAAACGTTCCACGACGTTGCCGTTCACCAAATGTTCGGTCACGATTTCCGGGACGTCCTCCACCTGCACCCGGGTATAGAATATCTTTTGGGGCTCGATAATCATCAGCGGCCCCTGCTCGCAGAAACCGTGGCAGCCGGTTATTTTCACCGTTATTTGTTCAGTCAGCCCCTGGCGGGCCAGTTCCTCTTCCAAAGCCTCCACCAGGCGCCGGGAGCCGGAAGAGGTGCAGCCTGTCCCGGCGCAGATTAAAATCTGCCGCCGCGGGGAGTCCGCCGGCAAATGGATGGCGGCCAGCAAGTCCCGGTGTTTGCTGCGGCAGCTTTCCTCCTCGTGGCACAAAGGCCCCTCCGTCCGGCACCGGACGTAATCCTGGCAGGGGGTGGCCGGGCTGTGGAAGCACTTTTCGCAGCATCTATCCATTAAAGATTGCATGGTTTCTGCCCCCTTACTCGTAATTCTCCAGTATTCCGGCCGCTCTTTCCGGGGTCAGGCGGCCGTGGGTGTCGTCGTTCACCATCATGACGGGGGCCAGGCCGCAGGCGCCCAGGCAGGCCACGGTTTCCAGCGTGTAGCGCAGGTCCGGCGTGGTTTCGTTTCTGCCCACGCCCAGGCGCTCAGAAACGGATTCAAAAACCCGTGCCGCGCCCCGCACGTGGCAGGCCGTTCCCTGGCAGATCCGGATGATGTTCCGCCCCCGCGGTTTTAAGTGGAACTGGGCATAAAAAGTAGCTACTCCGAAGGTCTTGCTGAAAGGAATCTTCAGCTCGGCCGAAATTTTTTGCATCACTTCCTTCGGAAGGTAGCCGTAAATTTCCTGGGCCCCCTGGAGGAGCGGGATAAGCGCCCCTTTCACGCTCCGGTACTCCGCAAACAGCTTTTGCAACGCTTCTTCTCTGGCCTTTTCATCTTGCGCGCAGTGACATCCAGACAAGCTCATCTCCCCTTCCCAGATATTTTTTAATAATAGGCACAAAGGCAACAGGCACAAAGGCACAAAGGTGTGAACAGGTCTATTTAGTTCTCTTTGTGGCTCAGTTCCTCAATTTTCATCACGGCAGGCCCAAAGTATCCCTGGCCCTAAGGTACAAAGAATTCAGTTATCAGTCGAAAGTCAAGCAGACCTCAGTTTAAGGGAGGTTCGCGTTAGCGAATTCCTTCTATCCCGACGACTGACTTCCGATGTCCGACGACTTTTATTTGTGACTTAAGTGCCTTAGTGCCTTTGTCCCTTTGTGCCTCTTACATAAATCACCCGTTTCTCCGTAACCAGGCAGTGCACCGGGCAATCGTAGGGATCGGGCGTGATTTCCGGGCGGATTTGCAGCTCGAAGGCCGGGGCGACGTGAAAACAGTCCGGCCTGGTCTGCGGCAGGAAGCGGTCGTAGTAACCGCCGCCGTAGCCCAGGCGGTTTCCTTTTTCGTCAAAGGCCACGCCCGGCACCACCACCAGGTCGATTTCGGCCAGCTCCACAGGGCGCAGCCGGCCGGGGGCGGGTTCCAGGATGCCCCAGGTGCCCGGCGCCAGATCCTCCGGAAAATTGAGTAAAAGCGAAGGAATTAACCGCCTGTCCCGGGGATCGGTAAAGGGCACCGCCACCCGTTTGCCCCGGGCCAAAGACTCCTTAATCAAACCTTCCGTCCGCACTTCGTTGCGAAAATCCACGTAGGTCATTAAAACGGCTGCCCGGCGGTACTCTTCCAAAGCCAGCAGCCTTTTTATGATCATTGCGCTTTTGGCGGAAACTTCTTGCTCGGCAAGGGCTAAGCGGGCTTTGAGCGTCTCTTTTCTTATTTCTCTTTTGCGCATGAAATTCCTCCAAAAATCGGGCGAAATTTAACAGAATACCTCCCCTAGCTTATCATAAATGTTGCTTAAAAAAAAGGGGAAAAAGCAGGGCAATTTCAACCGGGTTCTGGATAGTTGAGGCAGTTGAAAGCACAATTGTTTTCAAGGCAGGGTTATGGTATTATGAAAGCAAAGTTTTTGAGAAGTTGTTCACCAAAGATAGACGCCTTTCCCCGTATTTCTTAATCCTTGAACTTTTTGTTTTTAAGTCTTACGCAGCGGAGTAAATATTCTACGAAACCGCTCACTTTAGCTGGGCCTGGGGGTTGTCCTGAGCGAACGACTTGCGCAGCGCCGGTAACAGCACCCGGCGAAGCGAGGGTAACCGGACTTGCGGCGCGAAACCAGCGGCACCCAAAAGTTGCGCAAGAAAGCGAAAATATTCTCTGGGAACAAAGGTACCGTTAGAAATCGAACGGGATCATGCCGCCTTTGCAGCGCCGCTAGTCCGGTCCGAAGCGAGCTGCGGTGCTGTCGGCGCGAAGCATCGGAGTGAGCCAAGGACAACCCCCAGGCCCTAGCGGGTTTGCTGAATACTTACGCTGCGGATTCGTTTTTGTACGGCGGGTGGTGAGCATGGACCAAAATACGGGCCGGCAAAGCTTTCCGGGGATCACCAGCATTATCATGGAAAGCATTGCCGACGGAGTTTTCACGGTCGACCGGGAGTGGCGGATCACCTCTTTTAACCGGGCGGCGGAAGAAATTACCGGTTTTCCGCGCGAGCAGGCCATCGGCCGGTATTGCCGGGAAATTTTTCGGGCCGACATTTGCGAGACGGGCTGTGCCTTAAGGCAAACAATCGAAACGGGCTGCCCGGTGGTGAACAAGGCGGTTTACATCGTCAACGCAAAGGGGAAAAGGATGCCCATCAGCATCAGTACGGGCGTTTTAAAAAACGGCCGGCTGGTCATCGGCGGGGTGGAAACTTTCCGGGACTTAAGCCTGGTGGAGGAACTGCGGAAAGAATTGTCCGGCCGGTACACCTTTGCCGACATGATCAGTAAAAATTACCGGCTGCAGCAGATTTTTAAGGTCTTGCCCGACATCGCCAAAAGCGACAGCGCCGTGTTAATCGAGGGGCCCACCGGCTCCGGCAAAGAGCTGCTGGCCAGGGCCATTCACAACTTGAGCCCGCGCCGCCACAAACCTTTTGTGGCGGTCAATTGCGCCGCCCTGCCCGACACTTTGCTGGAGTCGGAATTGTTCGGCTATGAGGCGGGCGCCTTTACCGACGCCAGGAGAAGCAAGCCCGGCCGCTTCGCCCGCGCGCAGGGGGGCACGCTTTTGCTGGACGAAATCGGGGACATCCCGGTGCCTTTGCAGGTGAAGCTTTTGCGTGTTTTGCAGGAGAAAGAATACGAGCCCCTGGGAACCACCCGGCCGGTCAAGGCCGACGTCAGGATTCTGGCGGCCACCAATAAAAACCTGACCGAGCTGATGGAAAGGGGCCTGTTTCGCCGCGACCTGTATTACCGGATCAATGTGCTTACGTTGACCCTGCCTCCTTTGCGCGAGCGCCGGGAAGACATCCCTTTGCTGGTTGAACATTTGATCGGCCGGTTCAATCTCCTCAAGGGTAAGGACGTGGTGGGCATTTCCGAGGAAGCGCTGGCCGTTTTAATGCAACACGATTTTCCGGGCAACGTCAGGGAACTGGAAAATATCATCGAGCACGCCTTTATCCTGATTAAGGGCGGCCTCATCCAGCCGGAGCATTTGCCCGGCTATTTGCAAAATGCAACCCGGGGGCTGCGGCCTCCGGAAAGGCAAACCCTGGCGGAGGCGGAAGCCCGCTTGATTTACGAGGCGCTGCTCCGCAACGGCTTTAGACGCCTGGCCACCGCCCGGGAGCTGGGCATCGATAAAACCACGCTGTGGCGGAAGATTAAACGCTACGGGATCAAAATTCCCGGGTAAAAAGAAAATCCCCTGATCCGGGAAATTCCCTGATCCAGAAAGCAGCGGGGCAGAAACAGCAGAGAAGATACCGCCTGGTGCAAAATGAAATATAACGGGGCAGAAAAGGGTGCAAAATGCACCCTTTTCTGCTTGCCGGGGGTATGGGCGGAGCGGCAAAAGTCCTTGCGGCACCCTGGAAAGATCGCCTTTTTCTCTTCTCGCACGGAATTTGCATAGAGATCCTTGGGCAATGAAGTTTGGGCCGCAAGCATGCCTTTTATGGGGATCCAGGGTAAAGTTAAGAAACTGTTCGCAAACTGTTCGCAAAGGGGGAGAAAAGACTTGGGAACTATTCCGGCCGGTAAATTAGATCCCTCCTTCCGGGACGAGATCGTGGTCAGGTTTACCACGGACGGCAAGCCGCTGGATTTTACCAACTGCCTGACTTGCGGGATGTGCAGCGCCGGCTGCCCGTACAACGGCGTCCACGATCATTCCGACCCGCGGAAATTCGTTACCCAGGTGCTTCTGGGTATGCGCGAGGAGGTGCTCAATTCTACTTTTATCTGGGCCTGCAACATGTGCGGACGGTGCACCATGCAATGTCCGATGAAGGTGGATATTGCCGGGGTGGTGCGCACCGTGCGGGGCATGCTGGTCAGCCGGGGTGTATACGCCCCGGGCTTTCTCCAGGACGTGGTGAACGCCCAGATCAACACGGGGAACCAGATGGAAGTGACCCGGGAAGACTATCTGGAAACTCTGGAGTGGATGGCGGAGGAGACCGCCGCCGAACTCGGCGACCCGGACGTCAAAATCGAGGTGGATAAAGAAGGGGCGGATTATTTATTCCTCTGGGACCCCCGGGAAATCAAATATTACCCCCAGGACATCGCCAGCATCCTGAAGATTTTCTGGGCCGCCGGGGCCAATTGGACCTGCAGCAGCCGCTGGTGGGACGCCACCCATTACGCCTTGTTCAGCGGCGACGACGAGGCTTCCCGGATCATGGTGCAGCGGATTATGGACGAGTACATCCGCCTGAAGGCGAAAACGGTGGTGGTCACCGAGTGCGGGCACGCCACCCGCGCCCAGATGTGGGGGCGGAAAGTGTGGCTGCACGCCGACTACCCGGTGATCAGCTTTGTTCAGCTGCAGGCGCAGTGGATTAAAGAGGGCCGGATCAAGCTCGATCCGACGCGCAACCCCGACCCGGTCACTTTCCACGACCCGTGCAATTCCGTCCGCAAGGAGGGGATTGTGGAAGAACCCCGCTACATCCTGCAGCACGCCGTGATGGACTTCCGGGAAATGTGGCCCAACCGGGAATACAACTATTGCTGCGGGGGCGGCGGCGGGCTTTTGTCCATGGGCAAGGATATTTACCCGTACCGGATGGCCAAGGGAAAGCTGAAAGCCGAACAAATTGAAAGAACGGGCGCCAAAATCGTCGTCACCCCCTGCCACAACTGCTGGGACCAGCTAAACGACATCATCAGGTATTATAAGCTGGATTGCAAATTGAGCCACCTGCACCACCTGGTGAGCAACGCCTTGATTTTGCCGGGGAAAAACTGATTTCCCCGGCTATATTATTTTCCCCCGGAGGTGTGTCGTTCTTGCTGAAGACCGCGCAGGAATATGTGGAAAGTCTGAAGAATTTCAACCCCCGGATTTTTTTAGGGGGCAGGCAGGTAAAGCTGATGGAAAACCCCACCACGCTGACGGTGATTAAGGCCAACGCCCGCGTTTACGAACTGGCGCAGGACCCTGCCCGCCGGGAAATAATGACCGCCGTGTCCCCTTACACCGGCGGGCGGATCAGTCGTTGCCTGCACATAGCGCAAAGCGTCGCCGATCTGGAAAAACGCGCCGAAATGGCCCTGCTGACCAGCCAGATGCTGGGCACGTGCAATTACCGGTGCGTGGGGGCGGATGCCTTAAACGCTTTGGCCGGCGTGACCTGGGAAATGGACCGCGACCTGGGCACGGATTACCACCAGCGTTTTACTACCTATCTGAAGCACCTGCAGGAAAACGACCTGGCCTGCAGCGGGGCGGTCACCGACGCTAAGGGGGACCGCAGCAAGAGGCCTGCCCAGCAGCCCGACCCCGACGTTTACGTGCACGTATCGGAGAAGAGGCCGGACGGGATCGTGGTGCGCGGGGCGAAGGTGAGCCAGAGCGGGGCCATCGGCGCCCACGAAACGGTGGTCATCCCCACCATGGGCATGCGCGAGGGGGAGGAAGATTTTGCCGTGGCCTTTGCCGTGCCCAACGGCGCGCCGGGAATTACCTACATTTGTCAATATAATCCGTTTACTGCCGAGCGGGAAGCGGTCTCGGACATCCGCTACCTGGGCAACCCGGAGTACGGGCAGCGGGAAACCTGCATCATGGTTTTCGACAACGTTTTCGTTCCCTGGGAAAGGGTCTTCATGTGCGGGGAAACGAAATATTCCGGCCGGCTGATTGCCCGCTTCGCCAAAACCCACCGGATGAACTGCGGCGGCGCCTGCAAGGTGGGCTTCATCGATTTGATTATCGGGGCGGCACAGCTGGCCGCGGAATATTCGGGCGTCCAGAAGGCCCCCCACATTGTCGAAAAAATTACGGACATGATCCGGATCAGCGAAACCTCCCGCGCCTGCACCATTGCCGCCGCCCTCAAAGGGTCGGAGGAGCCGGCCGGCTCCGGTTTTTACATGCCCAACGACATCTTCGGCAACGTGGCCAAGCTTACCGTGGCGGACGGTTTCTGGGAAGTGATGAAGTGGGTGGGCGACATCACCGGCGGGATGGCGGTGACCATGCCCTCTGAAGAGGAACTGAACAACCCCGAATCCGGCCCCTATGTGCGCAAGTTCATGGGCGCCTCCGCGCCGGCGGAGCTGCGCCTGCGCCTGGCCAAGTTCGTCCAGAACTGGTGCGCGGGCCTGCACGGGGCGGGCACCTGGCACGGCGCCGGCTCTCCCCAGGCGCAGAAAATGGTCCTGTATGCCCTGACCGACCTGGAGGAAAAGAAGAAGCTGGCCAAAAACCTGGCCGGGATCAAAGAGTAGAGGGCCAGCTCTTTTGAACGTTAACTTCTGGAAAGCTTTTTGTAAAATATTTTACTCTTTCAACGGAAAATCTCGCCGGAAAAATTTCTTGACTTTAGGCTTTTCGCGCGCTATAATTGATCTGGCGGGCGGGTGTAGCTCAATGGTAGAGCATCAGCTTCCCAAGCTGAGGGTTGCGGGTTCGATCCCCGTCACCCGCTCCAGTTTCTAGTGAAAAACTACCCGGATGGTAGTTTTTTAACTTGCCCCGCACCGTAATATACCTTTGCATTTCCTGAAGACCTTGATCTTACTCCAGTTTTATGGCAATTTCGGGGCGATCTAAGAATGACCTGCCCTTATGGGCAGGTTTCTTGTTTTTTTCAGGGCGAAAAAAAATTTTTGCCCAGACACAATGTGACACTTTTCCCGAAGGGGAATTAGCCGTCCATGTTAAAAAATGGTTTGATCGATCCACAAAATAATTGTTAAATAAATGATTGGGCATTTATGTCTTTATTTGCGGGAGAGGAGAATTATTGCCATGAAAGGGAGTCTACTTAACTGTTTATCAGTCAAGGTAGCCGGAGAAATCCAACAGGTAAAGGCATCCAAAAGACAGCTCATCTTCGCGGGGACGTTGTTTGTTCTGTTTTGCCTGTTCGGTACCGCTTTTAGTAAACCTTTGCTAAATGTAAGTAAGCAACTGGTAAATAATCAGGTAAATGTTCCGGTTGACGACGATCACCCCCCGCAGGATGGTTTGCCGCAGGATGGTTTCCCCCAGGCGGTGCAGGCGGCCGGGGCAGCGGTAGAAATAGCCGAAGGTTACAGGGAGAAGCCGGTCAACCGCAGAGCCGGCGAACTCCCCTCAAGGGGGGACGTACTCAGAATGCCGGTCAAGAAACAGGAAACGGGTAATTCCGGGTTTACGCTCCCGCCTACGCCTTACGACCCTATATTTCAGTCGGCCAGCCTCAAGAGCGGTGTGGACGTCAGGCTGTTGAAAGCCGTAGCCCAGGTAGAGTCCGGCATGAACCCGCAGTGCGTTTCCCATAAAGGTGCTTTGGGCATTATGCAGTTAATGCCGGAAACGGCAAAGCTGCTCGGGGTCAGCGACCCGTTCGATCCCGGCCAGAATATCCATGCCGGCGCCCTGTATCTCAGCCGGCAAATCAGGCATTTCGGCAGCCTGGATTTAGCCCTGGCGGCCTATAACGCCGGTCCGAACGCGGTCAGGGAATACGGCGGCGTGCCGCCCTTCCGGGAAACGATCAATTATATCGCCAGAGTGAAAAGCTACCTGGAGTAGCCGGGGCAAATAGGATTTTGCTTTATTTACTCGTTTAGATAAGGTATAATAAGCTAAAGCATTTTGGAGGTGCGGAGTTGAAATTCCGGTATACCTCGCATGCTGAAAAGCAACTCATGGAAAGAAAAATATCTAAAAAGCAAGTCTGCGAAGCAGTGGCCAATCCCGTGAAAAAGGTACACCTGTTAGTCCTGACTGTTTATAGAACAACAAAAATACAGAAATATTGGAGGGTTAATAATTTATGAGAGTGCGTTATGATCCTGAGGCCGATGCTCTCTACATCCGTTTTCGTGAGGGGTCAATTGAGGAAACTGAAGAAGTATCATCCGGCGTACTTTTAGATTTAGATCCGGACGGAAACCCAATGGGATTAGAAATTCTTGACGCATCCAAAAAATTAGGGAAGATGCCTTTAACGGTGGAGTTAGAAATGCCTGGGATCGGGAAAAGGCAAGCGCTATAGAATCCCGGCGGGTCTCCCCCTTCCTGGGAAGAAGTGCTTGTTTTTTTTGACCGTCACCCATATAATTTGTATTAAAATAGTTCTCAAGGGGGTTTTGGCAAGTGGGTAAACACATTAAAACAGTTGCCCGGCCGGCTTTACAGTCAACCGTAAAAAACCGTGGTTGCGGGGAGTGCCAGACGTCGTGCCAGTCGGCCTGCAAAACGTCGCTCACCGTCAGCAACCAGGTGTGCAAAAAGGAACGCCGGTAGTTTTTGATAAAACCTGTCTGCTTTCTTAACACGGATAGGTTTTTCTTTTTTGGTGAGAGATAATGATCCACAAATTTACCGTCAATGGCGAAAGGTTTGTTCTGGACGTAAACAGCGGCGCCCTGCACCTGGTGGACGAGGTGGTTTGGGATTTGCTGGACGATTACGGCCGGCGGCCGCGGGAAGAGCTTTTTGCCGCTTGCGCGCAGAAGTATCCGCCGGACGAGGTGGCCGGGGCCCTGGCCGAGATCGAGCAGCTCGCAGCGGAAGGGGCGCTGTTCAGCGAGGATACCCTGCGGGGCTCCTGGGAGCCGCCGGAGCACGGCATTGTCAAGGCCTTGTGCCTGCACCTGGCCCACGACTGCAACCTGCGCTGCCGCTACTGCTTCGGTGCGCAGGGAACTTTTTCCGGGCCGCGCTCTTTGATGCCGGCGGACGTCGGGCGGCGGGCGGTTGATTTTCTGCTGGCTTTTTCCGGGCCGCGCCGGCACGTCGAAATTGACTTTTTCGGCGGGGAGCCCCTGCTGAATTTTGCGGTCCTCCGGGAGCTGGTGGCGTACGGCCGGGAAAAGGCCGCCCGGGCGAATAAAGAAATCAAGTTTACCGTTACCACCAACGCCGTCTTGCTGAACGATCAGGTCGGGGATTACCTGGCCGAAAATCAAATCAGCGTTATTTTAAGCCTGGACGGCCGCCCGCCGGTGCACGACCGGATGCGCGTTTTTCCCGACGGCAGCGGTTCCTATGCCAAAGTGATCGCGAAAATCAGCCGTTTTTTGCGCGCCCACCCGGACGCGGATTATTACCTGCGGGGCACCTTCACGCGCGCCAACCCGGATTTTGCCGCCGACGTCCTGCATATGGCCGGTCTGGGTTTCACCAGGATTTCGTTGGAGCCTGTTGTGGCCGTGCCGGGGGAAGGGTACGCCCTGCGGGAAGAAGACCTCCCGGTTGTCTTTGCCGAATACGAGCGGCTTGCTGCGGAACTGGCCTCCCGGGCGGGGCAGGGGCGGGAGATTGACTTTTACCATTTCAACATCGATTTAGAAGGGGGTCCTTGCCTGCCCAGGCGCCTTTCGGGATGCGGCGCCGGTTGCGACTACCTGGCCGTGACCCCGGAAGGGGATCTTTACCCCTGCCACCAGTTTGTGGGGCGCCGGGACTACCTGTTGGGGGATGTGGAGCGGGGTATAATCAGAAACGACCTGCGGGAATTGTTCCGGCACGCCCACATTTATAACAAAGAGGGGTGCGGGGAGTGCTGGGCCAGGTTCTACTGCAGCGGCGGCTGCCACGCCAGCGCCCAGGCGTTCAACAACGACATTCATAAACCTTGTCAGTTGGCCTGCCGGTTAATGCAAAAGCGCCTGGAGTGCGCGCTATATTACCAGGCAGGGAGGGTCCGGGATCAAAAAGCCGGGGGAGAAGGTACAAAGAAGGCATAAAGGCACAAAAGTGCACCAGACCAGGGAGGAAAAAGCACAGGCATGGGGGAAGCCAAAAAACCCCTCATGCGATCAGGGGACGGTTCTTTTGTCGCATTCTTGTTTTTTTCTCTCTCTGTGCCTTTGTGCCTGTTTAGCTTTGTGCCTTTTCTTGATAATATTTCAGCGTTTGTCCCAGATTGTACGCCAGGTCAATTAAGTGCACGCAGCCGTTTTGCCCCCCTAGAAGGGCGGCGATTTCTTTTTTGCCGGGCGCGGGAGCAAAGGGTTGGCCGATGAGGTGGAGGGCTTCCGTCATGCCTTCTTTGCAGACGTCGTCCGGGCCGCGCAGCATTTGGGCCCGGGCGCCGGCAATCACGCTGCCGCCGCCGTTTAGCTTGAGCACGAGGCTCAGCTCGTGAAAAGAATCGTGGAAAATCCCGGTTAAAACAAAACCGCCGGAAGGGTCCCCGGAGGAGTGATTTTCAGGGGAACATTCCGGGGAATATAATGTGTACGAATGGCAACGGCAATAGAGATTGCTAAACCGCTCCTGGTCGGCGATGTGCTCCAGCCAGGTCTTTTTTACTTTTTCCAGGTTGCTGTAGTACCGGCAGGTGTTCCGGTACATTTCCCGCCAGTAGTCGTCGTAGTCCTTTGCGGAGGCGTAGCCCCGCTCCTTGATTAAATAGGTCTCCGCCTGGATTACCGCCCGGATGTTCTCCGCAAACAGGTTCTGTTCCAGCTCGTTTTCCCACCTGATCTTGCGCAGGTCCCGGCCTGCTTCAAAATAAGCGACAACCCCCACCAGTTCCGGGATTTCCCGGCTTTTGCAAAATTCCCTGCCGCCGGGGGCGCGGTAAGTTTCCACAATTGCCTCCCGGATGGCAAAAGTATGCGGATCTACCAGCATCTGGACGGACATTTCCCGTTTTGTATCCAGATAGTGTGTTTGGGCCCGCACGCCTTCCGGGAGTTTTTTCACGGTGCAGAGCCATTGCCGGTTGAAGAGCGCCTTCACGGCCAACCCGCCTTTCCTGAATTTTTTGCCCTTGGGTAAAGTCTAACATACCGGATGGAGGTTTTTCAAGGATGTCCCCACCGCCATCTTATGCTTACGAAAAGATTGCCGGCGTATTTTTTCGATTGAGCAGATTTTTGGTCAAAAACAAGCGAAAAAACTCATAACCTTTGCCTGTATTTACATTTGTTTACTTTACTCGTTGGCAGGTAATGTATTATAATTAACTAGCTTATTGCTTAATAGCTGCCAGTTCAGCCATTTAGCAACAAACAACCAGGCCGCGAAAACGGGTATGGCTGGGGAAAGGCAGCCGCGGCCGCTTTTTTGAGCGGGAAGGAGGTATGGGAGAAGTTTGCGGGAGTTGCTCTTCGCTTTTTGGAGTAAGCTAAAAGAGATGTTGAGCAAGTTTCGGGGTAAGTTGGATTTTCAGGAAGAGCCCCTGGATCACGTTCAGGTGATCGGCATAGCCGGGTTTATCATTTTTTTAATGATGATTTCGGCAATTCTTGCTAATGAAAACCGCCCGTGGGCGGTTCGCCTGGGCGGCCGGGTAGTGGCCGTGGTGGCCGATAAAAACGCTGCCCAGGCCGCCTTTGCGGAGTTGTTGAGCGAACGCGCCCGGGCTTTCGGGCAGCCGGTAAGCATCGCTGAACGGATCACCTTTGAACGGGCCGGGAAAACGGACGGGCCGGCGGTGGACATCAACCTGTTTAAGGAAATACTTGCCAGAGAAGTGGAAGTAAGCACCCGCGCGACCGCTATCCTGATCAACGGAAAAAAAGCACTGGTTGTCCCGGACCAGGAAACAGCCGAGAGACTCCTCGCCAGTCTTAAGGAACAGTATGCGTCCGGCTTTCCCGGCCAGGCAGCCTTTGCCGAGGACGTCCGGTTACAAACGGTAAACGCCGACGTAAATGAGATCTTAACCTTCGAAAAAGCCTTCTCCTTAATCGCAAAAGGAACCAGGGAAAAACAAACCTATACGGTTAAAGATGGCGACACCCTTTGGGGGATTGCCAACGCCTTCCGCCTGGATTTAGAAAAGCTGCTCGCCATGAACCCGGGCCTTTCCCCGGATCGGCTGCAGGTCGGTCAAACCATTAATCTCTCTGCCTATTCTCCTCTGATTAACGTAATCGTTACCGGCAAAATCACCGTCAAAGAGGAAATTCCCTTTCCCGTGGAAGAGAGAGAAGACAACAGCCTTTACAAAGGCCAGCACAGGCTGGTGCAGCAAGGCAGCCCCGGGGAAAAGGAGGTCACTTACGCCGTCACTTATAAAAATGGTCTGGAGGAAAGCCGCCAGGCGTTGAGTGAAGAAGTTTTAAGAAAACCCACCGCGCAAATTGTAGCCAAAGGCTCCCGCCTTTTGCTTGCCGCGCGTTCCGGCGGGTCCGGGCGGTTGGGCTGGCCGGCGGCGGGACCGGTAGTGTCTCCCTTTGGCTGGCGGGGAAGAGAGTTTCACGCCGGCATCGACATTGGCGCCGACACGGGCGCCCCCGTGTGGGCCGCCGAGTCGGGCCGGGTGATCCGGGCCGGCTGGTACGGCGGCTACGGAAAGTGTGTGGATATCAACCACGGCGGCGGGGTGGTGACGCGGTACGCCCATCTTTCGGCGATCTCCGTCGGGATCGGCGAACAGGTTTCCCGCGGCCAGCTAATCGGCCGGGTAGGGAGCACCGGTTACGCCACCGGGCCCCACCTCCATTTTGAGGTAATTGCCGACGGACGACCCCTGAATCCCGTTCAGTTTTTGTAGAATTACATCTTTTGGGTATTGATTTACAGGTTCTTAACAAGTAAAATTACTTATGATGGACGAGAGGATATACTCCTCTTGTTTTGTTTTTGAAAAGGAGTAGAGATCCGTGGCTAAGCAGGCAGCCAGGAAAAAAACCGCCTTCCGGGACAGGCGCAAAAGGCGCCAGAAAATTGTTTTCATCGTTCTGACCGTCTTTCTTTCGGTGGGGCTGCTCGGCTCTTCCGTCGTCTGGTTGGGCGGCGGCTATTTTTCCCCGCCGCCGGAAAACGCGCAGGTGTCCCCCCAGCCGGACGACGTTGCCGGGCTGGAAGCCAGGGCAAAAGAGAATTCCGCCGACCCGCAGGTTTTGACGGCGCTGGCCAGGGCTTATTTCAACGCCGGACGCCTCCAGGATTCCCGGCAAACGTACGAAAAAGCGCTGGTCCAAAAGCCGGACGACGGCGCCTTGCGGCTGGAACTGGCCATGACGTGCTTTTTGCTCAGCGACTACGACAGGGCAATTGCTGTCCTGGAAGAAGAAATCAGGCTCCATCCGGACAATCCGGAAGCCCATTATTTATACGGCCAGGTGCTGGCCGTGGGGAAGCAGGATTACCGGCGGGGCATCCAGGAGCTGGAGCAATTTATTGCGCTGGCGAAAACCGGCGAGGACGTGGCCAGAGCCCGCCGGATGATCGCGGAGTGGCAGAAAAACTTGCCTGCAAAATAGGAGGCAGCCGCGTTAAATTCATTCCGAAGGACCCCGAGGAGTTCCCCGTGAGAACTTTCGTTCTCTCCGTTAATGATGAAAATAGAGGGCTGGAATTTGTCCGGGCGGGCGACCCGGCACTCACCGGTAATCTGGTTACTTCGACATCAGGCAGGGCGATCTGGAACAATAGGGCATTCAAGAACAAACTACCAGTGAGTGCCGGGCGAAGGGTCGGGAACCGGACTTAAGCCGCAGCCGCGGCAAGCGAACCGGCAGCGCAATTGAGAAGTGGGATGTGAGAAGTTGGAGGTGGGAAAATCTCACTTCTAACTTCCCACCTCTCACTTCTCAATTGGTCGACCCGGAGCTCTTAAGCAAGCCGGACATCCGGCACTCACTGGGGATCAGGTTGCTTCGTTGTCAGCCGGTGCTATTTGAAACAGTAAAACAATAAGCATACTGAGTGGCGGTGAGTGCCGGACCAGCCCGGTGGTAATGAATGGCTTAAGCGCTATTTTCGAAGGAGCAATGACGACAGAAGGTGATGAAATGAAAAGTTTGCCCTTCTGGGCGAGAGTGATCCTGAAAATCCTGGCCGCCGCTTTAACCCTGATCGCTGCCGGCCTGGTCAGAATACCCGGCGAAATCAGAAGCTATACCTATACATTTGTCAAAGAACTTTCCAGGCTCCATACTTTATTTGCCAACCGCCACCTTTTAACCCTCTCCGGCCAACACTTTGTGGTGAAGTATTATCCCGATAACGGCGCCAACGCTTCCCTGGTTCTGGAAACTGCCGAAAAGGCATACAATCAATTAGCTAAAAAATACGATTTTGATGCCCGGGGGGTGCCCGTCATCATCTATCCCTCCCGCGCGGAATTAAATGCGTGCTTCGGCTGGTCGGCCGCTGAGGGCGCCATGGGGGCCTACTGGGCGGGGGTAATCCGCGTGCTGGCGCCGGAGGCCTGGATACCGAAGGGGGAAGATGTCAAAGAAGTTTTTGCCGGTTCCGGACCGATGATCCACGAGCTTACCCACCTGATTGTCGACGGTCTGGCCAAAGGGAACGTCCCCCGGTGGTTTACCGAAGGGCTTGCCCAGTATGAAGAATACAGGCTCACCGGTTTTCAACTTCCCGGGCCGGAGGATTTCGGGAAGCGGACCTATCATTTTCGAGAGCTGGACAGGGAGTTCGACCGGCTGCCCGACCAGGCTCTGGCTTACCGGCAAAGTTTTTCGGCGGTGGAATATCTTATTCAGGAATATGGCGAAGATAAGGTTAAGCAAATTTTAAAAACTTTGTCGCGGGGCAAAGATATGGAGGAGGCCCTCGTAAGCGCAACCGGGACGGGTTTAGGGGAATTTGAAAGAAACTGGCATAATTGGATTATGCAGAATGAATAACCCGGAGGCAGGAATTTTGAGCCCGGTAGAGAATCTTTAGTGATGAAAGATGTTGAAAAAGGTGACTGAAGAGCATGGGCAGGCTCGTCATTGCCGGAGGGAATGTTCTAAGCGGGCGGGTGCGCGTAAGCGGCGCTAAAAATGCTGCCCTGGCCATTATGTGCGCTTCCGTAATGGCGGAAGGGAAAGTGGTGCTGGAAAACATTCCTGATATTACGGACATTCAGGTCATGATCGATATAATCAGGTGGGTGGGAGCACGGATCCAGTGGCAGGAAAATGATTCCATGACCATCCAAATGCCTGGCCGGATCGAAGGGATGCCCCCCTACGAGCTGGTCAAAAAATTAAGGGCGTCCAATTTGCTTTTGGGGCCCATGCTGGCCCGTTACGGCCGGGTCGAGTTGTGCCTTCCGGGGGGCTGCAACATCGGGATCAGGCCCATGGATCTGCACTTTAAAGGCCTGGCTGCTTTGGGCGCCGGGCTCAGCCTGGAAAAGGGGGTTGTGCGGGCATCCGCCAGCCGCCTGACCGGCTCGCGGATTTACCTGGATTTTCCCAGCGTGGGGGCCACCGAAAATATTATGATGGCCGCCTGCCTGGCCAAAGGGCAGACTGTCATTGAGAATGTGGCGAAGGAGCCGGAGGTGGTCGATCTGGCTAATTTTTTGAATTGCCTGGGGGCCAGGGTCCGGGGCGCCGGCACCGATATTATCAAAATCGAAGGCGTGGACAGCCTGGGCGAATGCGTTCGTTATAGCGTCATTCCGGACCGGATCGAGGCCGGCACGTATATGGTGGCGGCGGCGGCCACCGGCGGGGACGTGGAACTGGAAAACGTTATTCCCCTGCACGTTGAGCCGCTCAGCGCCAAGCTGCGCGAAGCCAATGTGGATGTCTTTGAAGAGGGCGATGTTTTGCGCGTCAGGGCTTGTCATCCGCTGCGGCCGGTTGATATCAAAACGATGCCTTACCCGGGCTTCCCTACCGACATGCAATCGCAGATGATGGCCCTGCTTTCCCGGGTCAGGGGAACCAGCATGATTGTTGAGAATATTTTTGAAAACAGGTTCCGGGTTGCCGACGAACTGAAAAGGATGGGCGCCAAAATAAAGGTGGAAGGGCGCCTGGCGATCATCGAAGGGGGGGACAAGCTTTTCGGCGCAAAGGTAAAGGCTACCGATTTGCGCGCCGGGGCCGCCCTGGTGGTGGCCGGTTTATTGGCCGAAGGGGAAACGGAAATAAGCAACGTCTATTATATCGACAGAGGGTACCACCGCCTGGAAGAAAAGCTGGCCTCCCTGGGAGCCCGGGTCTGGCGCCGGTGAATTTAGGAATTGTCTTTTTTGTGAAGGCGTGTACAAATTTTTTCAGCAGCCGGCAGGAATAAAGCAGTGTTCCGCCGAATATAGGGATCAGGTCTCAGTTTATCGTGTCCAAATATTTAGCAGGATTCATTAAATAAACGACGAATTATTAAAGGTTGGGTGCATTAAGAACCGGAAGCCCGGGCAGTTGAGCGCAATCAGGAGGAATTCTGTGGGGGGTGAAAGCGGGTAATTGCGAAAGAATAAATTTTTTCGTGTTGCTTCTTAACTTTATCCATAAGGAGAGGAGTCGTGAAAGATGGCTTTTGAACCGAAACGGCCGCAGAAAGAAATAAAGTATGAAGAAGTCCGTATTTATACGGATGAAGAGCTTCGCAACTACACTGACGAAGAGCTTAAAGATTTCAGAATAAAGCACCCGATCCCCGATTTGGAGGAGCTGGAAAAAGGGCCGTGGCCGAGTTTTGTGGCCGACGCCAAGCGCGAAGCGCTGCATAGAAGAAAACTTGCCGATGACCGGGTGATGATTCCTAAAGACGTCGTGGAAGACTTGCTTGGCCAGCTGCAACTCTCCTTTGACGACGGCGAGACCCACTGGAAGCACGGCGGCATCGTGGGCGTGTTTGGATACGGCGGCGGCGTCATCGGCCGGTATTCCGACGTTCCGGAAAAGTTCCCCGGCGTTGCCCATTTCCACACCATCCGGGTGAACCAGCCGGCCAGCAAATTCTATAAAACGGGTTTCTTGAGGGCTCTTTGCGACTTGTGGGAATACCGGGGGAGCGGAATCTTTAACATGCACGGTTCCACGGGAGACATCATTTTCCTGGGGACCGTTACCGACCAGTTGGAGCCGATCTTCTTCGATCTCACCCACGAACTGGATCAGGACCTCGGCGGCTCGGGCTCGAACCTGCGCACGCCTTCCTGCTGCATCGGCAAAGCCCGCTGCGAGTGGGCCTGCTACGATACCCAGGAACTATGCTACGAACTGACCATGCATTACCAGGACGAGCTGCACCGGCCGGCCTTCCCGTATAAGTTCAAATTCAAGTTCGACGGCTGCCCCAACGGCTGTGTGGCCTCCATCGCCCGCGCCGACATGTCTATTATCGGCACCTGGCGCGACGACATCCGCATCGATCAGGATGCCGTCCAGGCTTACATCAACGGCGAGATTTTGCCCAACGCCGGCGCGCACCGGGGAAGAGACTGGGGCAAGTTCGACATCAACAGGGAAGTCATCGACCTGTGCCCGACGAAATGCATGTGGATGGAAGACGGCAAGCTCAAGATCAACAACGCCGAATGCAACCGCTGCATGCATTGCATTAACACCATGCCCCGGGCCCTGCGGCCGGGAGTCGATACCGGCGCCAGCGTTTTATTCGGGGCCAAGGCGCCCATTCTGGAAGGCGCGCAGATGTCCGTGCTGACCGTTCCCTTCATGAAGATGGAACCACCCTACGATAACCTGAAGGAGCTTATCGATAAGGTTTTCGAATGGTGGATGGAAGAGGGCAAGAACCGCGAGCGCCTGGGTGAGCTCATTCAGCGGCAGGGGCTGTGGCGGTTCCTGGACGTGATCGGCGTGCCGGCCTTCCCGCAGATGGTGAAGGTGCCGCGTTCGAACCCGTACATCTACTGGAAAGAAGAGGACGTGCCGGGCGGCTGGGAGCGCGACATCGAGGATTACCGCTCCAGACACAGAAGATAGGGATAGGGATAGGAGGTAAAGATAAATGGCGTTTTCTCTTGGCAAGTCAGGCAAGTACAATCCGGAAAAACCGACGGAAAACAGGATCACCGATATCGGTCCGCGGCACTACTGGGACTTTTTCCCGCCCGTCATTCAGCGCAACTACGGCAAGTGGCTTTATCACGACATCCTGGAGCCGGGCGTGCTGGTGCACGTTTCCGAAACGGGAGAGAAGGTCTACACCGTGCGCTGCGGCGGCATGCGGTTCATGACCGCGGAGATGATCCGGGAAGTCTGCGACATCGCCGACAAGTATTGCGACGGTTACGTGCGCTTCACCACCCGCAACAACATCGAGTTCATGGTGGACAGCCCGGAAAAGGTGGAGGCGTTAAAGAAAGAACTCTGGAACCGGAAATTCATCACGGGCAGCTACAAGTTCCCCATCGGCGGCACCGGCGCCGGCATCACCAACATCGTCCACACTCAGGGGTACATCCACTGTCATACCCCGGCGACGGACGCCTCTTCGCTGGTCAAGGCAGTCATGGACGAGCTGTTCGATTACTTTACCAGCATGACCCTGCCGGCCCAGCTGAGGATTTCCATGGCCTGCTGCCTGAACATGTGCGGCGCCGTGCATTGCTCGGACATCGCGCTTTTGGGCTACCACCGGAAGCCGCCCATTGTGGACCACGAAGTGATCGAGTCCATCTGCGAAATTCCGCTGGCCATCGCCGCCTGCCCGGTGGGCGCCATCTCCCCCGACAAAACCGCCAGCGGCAAGCGGACGGTCAAGATTAAGACCGACCGGTGCATGTTCTGCGGAAACTGCTACACCATGTGCCCGGCGCTGCCGCTTTCGGACAAGACGGGGGACGGCGTGACAATTCTCGCCGGCGGCAAGCTGTCCAACCGGATCAGCGAACCGAAGTTCTCCAAGGTTGTCGTACCCTGGCTGCCGAATAACTTCCCGCGGTTCCCCGAAGTGGTGGAGGCCGTCAAGAAAATCGTGGAGGCTTACGCCGCCGATGCCCGGAAGTACGAACGCCTCGGCGACTGGGCGGAGCGGATCGGCTGGGAGAAATTCTTCGAAAAGTGCGGCCTGCCGTTCACGGAGCACCTCCTCGACGATTACCGCCTGGCTTACGATACCTACCGCACCAGCACGCAGTTTAAATTTACCGAGGCGGCCTGGGAGGCCTCGCGGGCGGCGGGAGGCATTGACTAAAACCCGCTGCGCGGGTTTAAGGAGGTTTATAATTTGGACGAAATTAAAAAGGCGATCGTTGAATACGCCGAAAGCAGTAAGAAAACAAAGTTTTACTTCAAAGACATGGAGAAGGCTGTTCAGCAAAAAGTTCCGGGAGCGAAATCCAGAGACATCAAAAAAGCCGCTTCCGAACTGGTCAACGAGGGCACGCTGATTTACTTCTCCACGGGCAGCACGACCATGTACGGTTTGAAGGGAAGAGGCATCACCGAGGATAAATAGCCTCTCCCGGGGTTGCCCTCAAAGAGCAGGTAGAAAAGAGGTCGCTACCTTCTTTTTCCGGCGGCCTCTTTTAGTTGCTTTTTAATTTTTGAGCATGAGCAGGGGGTTTAAATGCCGTGACCGGGCCAAAGAGCTTCGAGGAATTTATCACCGAACAAAAAAGAATCCTGCAGGAAAACCCCGAGTGCGCCAACGCCTATTATAATTTAGGCGTGAGCCTCATGCAGCAGGGCAGGCTGGACGAAGCCATCCCCTATTTTGAAGAGGCCATCGCCAACAGCGGACGGATGTTTGAGGCCTGTGTAAATTTAGGCTATATTTACTTCAAAAAGGGGGATCTGGAGAAAGTAGTGGAGGCAAACAAAAAGGCGGTGGAAATCGAGCCGCGGTACGCCCGCGGGTACGCCAACCTGGGGTTTGCTTACTTGCAGATGGCCCGCCCC
Organism: Bacillota bacterium; assembly: GCA_040755215.1. Lineage (GTDB taxonomy): Bacteria > Bacillota > Desulfotomaculia > Desulfotomaculales > Nap2-2B > JAIMBK01. Next base: position 40,427 of record JBFMBG010000004.1, read on the forward strand.
GACGAGGCCATCGCGGCCCTGGAGAAAGCCATCACTCTAAACCCGCGCATCGTCCAGGCCTGGACCAACCTGGCCAACGCCTACCTGCAAAAAGGGGATCTTGATCAGGCCATTGAAACCGGCCGGGAATTGCTCAAAATAGCGCCTGATTTTCCCCTTGCCCACAACAACCTGGCCTATGCTTATTACCTGAAGGAAGATTACGCCAACGCCGTCGAGCATGTCGATAAAGCCAGGGAACTTGGTTTTGAAGTCCACCCGGAATTTCTGGCCGAACTGGCGCCTTACCGAAGCAAATGAAAATGGAAAAACCCGGCCGGTCGTCTTATTCTTTCGCCGCGGCCGCCAGGGCTTCGGCGGCCAGCCGGCCGACGGTCTTTGTAACCAATTCCCCTCTTTCGTAGATGTTGATTTCGTGCGGGTCGTTTTGCAAGGACTGCAATTCCCCGGCGGCTTTTGCCGCGCCCAGGCTGCCGAGGAGCGCGGCCGCCTGACCCCGGATTTCCGGGTGGGGGTTTTGGAGGAAAGGCGTAAAATAAGCGGCTGATTTTTTGATTAAATCCGGCCGCCTCCTGGCGATTTTGCCGACAGCCTCCAGAATTTTGGCCTGCAACTCCGGATCTCCCCTTTTTTCTTCCAGGAGCTGGTACAGCACCGGGATGTAGCCGGCATAAATGCCCACGGAACGGCTGATGATTTCGCCGATTGCTTCCATTGCCCCCCAGCCGGAGGCGGCGGTGTCCGTCAAAGAGGTAAACAGGCCCTGGAGGAGCCCGGAAACAAACCGCGGATTTTTTTGGGCGGCCGCGGCGCAGGCCCGGCCCAGGAATTCGGCCGCCCGGAGACGGGTCAATTCGTCAGCCGAATAAAGCAGGCGCTGCAGGTGCCGGATCGTTTTTTGATCCGGGCCGGCGCCGGCTAACAGCGGCGCAGGCGTGTATTGTTCCACCAGTTGCGCCACTTCTTCTTTGGTGAAAGTCCTTGCGGCCGGCTCCCGGGCCGGCGCCGGCGAAGCAGGTTTAACCGGGGCCGGTTGCTGGAGCCGCTGTTCAACGCCCCGGCGGGTGACCTCCTGGATGTCGTCGTGCGGCCTGACGAAATAAAGAGCCCCGGAGATCTTTCTGCCCTCCCAAAATCCGCCCGGAACAAGCTGATTTGTTTCGTAATCGTAATTCTCCACGATTTTTTCCAGGTAATCTTCCTCCGGCAGCAAACCCCAGGCCAGATTCCAATCCATGTTGCAGCTGAAGACAAGCGCTTCAATGAAAGCGGCGCCCAGGTTGTGCCCGGTGGCGTCGTAGGCGTAGACAGCCCCGCAGGCGCAGCACCCGAGGGGCATCTCCTGCGGCCGGCGGGTTTTCAGTTCTTTTGGTTTTTCCAGCGGAAGGCCGCAGAAAGGACAGGCGGGTTTGACCGTCAGCTGCCTGGAGAAAAGGCCTCTTTGCCTGGAATCACTTGCTTTTCGCGAATAAAGCCGATCATCCTCGCTGAGCCCGTGAACCGGACGACCATGCTTCGTTTTCATATTTCTCCCCCTCAGCCCTCTATTTTCATGCTTATGGAGAGAATGCAAGTTTCCATGAGCAACTTTCTTTAGTCCGGTCCCGGGATGTCCAGAGTCATGCAGTTCGTCCCTGGGCTGCAGGATTTGGTGGTAAGCTTTGGCTTTTTCCCGCCTTTGCCCATCATATAGTTGGTCTTGCTGATTACCCGCTCAAAGGAGGAGGACTTGCAGGCAGGACACTCAACGTTATCCGCTTTCTCGTCCGGGTTTAAGAAAAGTTTTTCAAAAAGCTGGCCGCATTGCAGACAGCGAAATTCAAAAATCGGCATTATATTCCTCCTTGATAAGAAATATCCATTTAAAATCCCGGGATTGGCTTACCCCTGTCCTAAAGTATATCAGCAGGCGGTCCGGACGTCAAATCGCCCGCGGGCAAAATTTTCGGATAAATAAGCAGGAATCGGCAGGTCAGTGCCGAAGAGATAGAAGTGGCGAAGCGAAAAAAAATGTTCTGGAGAAGGATTAATTAGATTAATGACGAATATATGTTATTGGTGTTTGCTTAAAAAAACGGTTCCAGGCAGTTTTTTACGCTTATAGGTTAGGAGGTGGTCAATTAACCTGAAAAACGGTCTTTTATTCTATACGACGGTGGGGCCTTTCGCCGGCGGTTGATGAGCATCAAGGAACGTTTGTGAAGGCGTTACCGGGGTTGGTATGTTGCGCAAACCGGTTGGTAAGCTGGTTGCAACACAGGCGGTTAAAGCAGCAAACCAGGTGAATACGCCGGGGTTGGTTAACCGGCCGAAGTCTCCCGGGAATATCCCGGGAATATGCTGGAGAGCAAATTAAATTAATTACAGGAGGTGTAAATTCCCGGTTTTTTAAACCGGGATATAAGGAATGTTCAGAGTGTCTATTGATCGCGACAAGTGCGAAGGATGCGGAGAATGCGCCGATTCCTGCCCGGCCGGCATTTTGGGCATGGAAGACGGGAAGGCGGCCGTCGTTGGCGAGCCGGATGAATGTATGGGTTGCGAAACCTGTGTGACTGTTTGCCCCAGCGGCGCGGCCCAGATCGAGGAGTCGTAGCCGGGGAGAGGAGAAGGGAATTTTTAACCTTAAAGCCGCTTAAATTTCCGTGAAGAGAAGATTTACCCCGGGGTCTTCTTTTTCACGGCGGCTAATTGGCCTTGACCGGAAAAGCACAGCCGAAAAGAGAGGGGTGAACAGCCTGGTGGCATATTTTATCGTCCAGATTCTGCCTTATATTGCGCTCACCATCTTCGGTTTAGGTCTTTTGTTCCGCCTGGGCCGGTGGGCGGCGGCGCGCCTTTTGGGCACGTCCCACGAGATAACGCTGGCGCCTTTTCCGCAAACGCCCTTTCAGGCAGGCTGGATTTTTATCCGGGAAATAGCTCTTTTCCGGAATATATTCTTTTTTGAACCCTCCCTTTGGGTAGGCGCGTGGCCCATGCACATCGCCCTGTTCATGGTTTTGGGCGGGCACGCGGTAGGGTTTTATTTCCTGGGGGAACAGTTTGTCTTTATCGGGATGTCCCCGGAATTAAGCAAATTTATGTCAAATTTGCTGGGTTCCGTATTTGGCCTGGTTTTGCTGGCGGGCTTAATTTACCTGCTGATCCGGAGAGTATCCCTGGCCAGGGTAAGGCAAATTTCCAACCCCAGTGATTATCTGCACCTGGTCCTGTTAATCGCCATCGTTGCCGTCGGCGATTTCATGCGCTATTTTCCGCAGTACGGGATGCACTACGAGGAAGTGTACGAATACTTCAAGGCGCTTATTTTCTTGCAGCCGGTGCCGGAATTTGTTTATCACAACGTATTTTTCATTACGCACATGCTGCTGGTGCAAATCTTGATGATTGTTTTCCCGTTCAGCAAACTGGTTCACCTGTTCGGCATGTTTGCTTTGCGCTGGATTGAAAACCGCGTCCATATAGATCCCGAGCCCGGCCTGCCCAATGTGGACGTTGCCGCCGCGCGGGCGAAAGGCACGGGTCTGCCTTCTGCCGGCGGCGCTGCGTAAGGGGGAGGAGTCTAACCTATGCCGACGTATAAAGGAATGGCGCAACCCGCCAAAGCATCTGCGGAAGATCTCAAAAAGTTAAAAGTGATTCCCGTGCCGGATGAGCAAAAAGTGGCGGAAGCCATCCGGTTAATCGACGAGATGCGCAAAAAATTCCGCTCTTTCGTGCTGGCTATGGAGTCCTGTGTCAAATGCGGGGTCTGCGCCGAAAATTGCCATTCCTACCTGGGCACCAGGGATCCGAACAACATTCCCACCAACCGGGCGGAACTGATCCGGAAAATCTACCGCCGCTACTTTACCCTGGAAGGCCGCTGGTTCGGCAAGCTGGTGGGCGCCGAGGACATGAGCCTGGACGTTCTCGAACAGTGGTATTCGTATTTCTACCAGTGCACCGAGTGCCGCCGTTGCGGAACAGTGTGTCCCTTCGGAATCGATACCTGCGAAGTGACCATGGTCGCCCGCCAGATCCTGTACTGGCTGGGGATCGTGCCCAAGCTTCACGCGGGGGGAGGCTGGGGAATTATCAATGCCGGCAACCAGGGTAATATCACCAAGCCGGCGATTGTGGACACCCTGGAATTTCTCAGCGAGGAAGCCAAAGAAGAATTCGGGGTGGACATCCGGTTCCCGGTCGACGAAGAGGCGGACATTTTATACGTGCCTTCTTCGGCGGACTACTTGTTGAACCCGTATACTTTGATGGGCGCTGCGATGTTCTTCACTTATATCGGGGCCAAATGGACCATTCCCAGTTTCATGTCCGAGGCGGGAAACTTCGGTCTTTTATTTGACCAGCGGTATTTAATGCGCAATCTTTTTATGCGCCTGCACGATGCGGCGACGACCCTGGGAGTCAAGAAAATTGTCTGGGGTGAGTGCGGGCACGGCTGGCGCGCGTGGAAAATGTACCTGCCGTATTTTGTCGACAAGCCTTTGCGGTGGGAGATTACCCACCTGCACGACGAGGTGGCCTATTACATCCGGACGAACCAGTTAAAGCTGGACCCGACCAAAAATTACCAGCCGGTAACGCTCCACGACCCGTGCAATTACGTGCGGGCCTGCAGTCCGGACGGTCCTTACGGGCATACGGAAAACATGCGCACCATTATCCGGGCGGTCACCGTGGACTTCCGGGAAATGTACCCCAACCGGGAAAGGAATTTTTGCTGCGGCGGCGGTTCGGCCGTGCTGTTCGACGACCCGGAGATGTACCAGAAGCGCATCCAGTTTTCCCAGACGAAGGCCGACCAGATCCGGGCGACCGGCGTGGGCAAGGACGGCAACGGCGTCCTTTGCGCGCCCTGTTCCATTTGCAAGGCCCAGTTTTATCCCATGGTGGAAGAACACGAACTGGGCGTGACGGTTCACGGGCTGATTGACCTGGTGGGGAAGGCGCTGGTCTGGAAGTAGGAAGACAGGCAGGGCAGGTTGACGAGCAGAGTGTTTAATGGTATTCTTATGGGTGGGAGAGTGGTTGCTTAAGAGTAGAGACAGGCGGGGCTTTGGAAAAGAGAGCGGGTAATTATAAAAAGTAAATTTTCACGGAGGTGTGCTTTTAATAATGGCATCCATTAACGTTAATGGCGTGGAAATCGAAATTGACGAGGACGGTTTTATCCAGGATCCTGACAAGTGGAACGAGGACGTCGCGAAGTTCCTGGCGAAGGGCGAAGGCGTCGAAGAAATGGGCGAGGACCACTGGAAAGTGGTTAACTATTTAAGAGATTACTACCTGAAGTTCCAGATTGCTCCAATGATCCGGAAGCTTTGTAAAGAAACCGGCTTCAGCTTAAAGTACATTTACGAGCTGTTCCCCTCCGGCCCAGCCAAAGGCGCCTGTAAAATTGCCGGTTTGCCAAAGCCCACCGGCTGCGTATAATCCGTAAAGAAGGCAACCACAAGAAGGTTCGCTGGTTATTTGCGCCCGTCCCTGTGAAGCCGAAAAGGGACGGGTTTTATTTTAGAGTTGCCAAAGGCACAAAGGCATAGAGGCACAAAGAGGAAAATCGCCGACACTAAGAAAACATGTTAAACTATTTACTTTGTGCCTTTGTGCCTGTGCACTTTGTGCCTGTTTTTTTAAGGCAGCTGCAGTTTTTGCAGCGAGTCTGGCGGAAAAACTGTTTGTTGGAGTGAAGATGATGCGCTCTCTACCGCGCCTGGTGATCGGAGCGCCCCACGGGCGATCGGGCAAAACAACAGTTACCATCGGGCTTTTGGCTTCCCTGGCCGGCGAAAAGGGGCTGGCCGTGCAGCCCTTTAAAAAGGGCCCCGATTTTATCGATCCCGGCTGGCTTTCCCGGGTGGCGGGCAGGGAATGCCGGAACCTGGACAGCTTTTTAATGGGCGCAAAAAAAATTTTGGCCTCTTTTCTCACTTATACCACCGGGGCCGACGTAGGCGTTGTGGAAGGGGCCATGGGCCTGTACGACGGGGTGGATCTCCAGGGCAGCGGGAGCACGGCGGAGATCGCGAAAATTTTAAAAGCCCCGGTGATTTTGGTGGTTGACTGCACGCGCCTGACCAGGAGCGTGGCGGCCGTGGTGATGGGCTTTTTGCATTTTGATCCGGGCGTAAACATTGCCGGGGTGATTTTAAATAAAGTGGCCCGCCCCCGCCACGAGGAAATGCTGCGGGCCGCCCTGAAGACGTACTGCGGCGTGCCGGTCCTGGGGGTTATTCCCAAAGGGGAGAAACTCAGCATTCCAGACCGCCACCTGGGCCTGGTGCCGGTGGCCGAGAATGACGAACTGGCTCAAAAAATCCGGGAAATCGGGCAGACCGCCAGCAAATATCTCGATCTCGACGCACTTTTGAAAACGGCCGGGGAAGCGCCGGCGCTGGCGGGAGAAGGGTTGCCTTTTCAAAATTGCGCTCCGGTCGCCAAGGCCGCCATCGGCATTTTTAAAGACCGGGCGTTTACCTTTTATTACCCGGAAAATCTGGAGGCATTAAAAGCATGCGGGGCGGAAATAGCGGTGATCGATTCCCTTCGCGACTCTTTTTTGCCGGCGGTGGATGCCCTTTACCTGGGCGGCGGATTTCCCGAGATTTTTGCCGCGGAACTGGAGGCCAATGCAGGCTTGCGGAACGCTGTCCGCGAGGCGGTGGAAGCCGGGCTGCCGGTTTACGCCGAGTGCGGCGGGCTGATGTACCTGGCCCGGAAACTGCACTGGCAGGGGAAAAGCTACCGGATGTCGGGCGCCCTGCCCTTCGATGTTCTGCTCACCGACCGGCCCCAGGGGCACGGCTACGAGATTATCGAAACGGTGGGCGAAAACCCCTTTGTTCCGGTGGGCGTGACGATTAAGGCGCACGAGTTTCACCATTCCCGGGTGGTCAACCTCGACTGCTCCCGGGTGCGTTTCGCTTTCCGGGTGCGGCGGGGCTGGGGGATCGACGGCCAAAACGACGGCTTGGTGTACAAAAATGTGCTGGCCGCCTACGCCCACGTTCACGCCCTGGCGGCACCCGACTGGGCCCGCTGGCTGGTGGAAAAGGCCGCCAAACCATAAACTCATGACGAGTTCCGCTGTAAGGTCCGCGGAACCCCAGCCGGCGAAGACGGCCGATAAATTCCCGGCGTTTACAGGGAGCCCACCGACTCATAACGAGGTTCCTGGTTGAGGTTGATTTCGTTAATTACCGGAAGGGGGTGTTTAAGCTTTAATCCCAGCAGGATCCAATCCTCAAGGGTGGAACGAAGTTCGGTTTCACATTCCCGCAATGTCCGTCCGAAAGCTACAACGCCTGTACATGCAGGAATGCGCCCGGCAAAAGTGCCATCCTCAAGTCTATCGTAGATGGCTTGAGCCATGCATTGATTGATATAATCCGTAAGAATAAAAAATGCCACGAGCAAAAACCTCCATATAAAAAAACCAGGATTGGTTATAGATTACCTTAAAAAAAACTATTTTCAAGGGTTATTTGTGTATTTATCAGGTACATTCTTATTTAAAGCTACCGCCTCAAAGTGTTTATCCGGATTAAAGCGTCAGGATCCCCTCCGGGTTCCGCACCAGCCTTAAAACCTGTTCCTCCTTGCCGTCCAGGGCGTTGATGTACACCAGGAAGGTGTCGTTGTCCAGCTGGCCCCGGAACTCGTAAACCAGCTTTTCCTGATCTGCACCGATGGGGATTATGGCCAGGTGGCCGCCGGTAATATTTTTCAGGTGCGGGCTTAATTTTGCCCGGGCCTGGGCGGCGGTCAGGCGCGGCCGGGGAATTTCCCGCCGGTGGTGGTTCATCAGGTAGCCGGCTGCCTCCATACCCAAAACCTGGCCATTGTCTAAAGCCACGGTTACCTTGATCTGGTCCGGGTAGAGGATTATCCCGTTTTGGGTGGCGGCAAAGTTGAAAATGGCCACCCCGCCGCCGTGTTCGTAGTAAGTGGGAAGCATGTCCCGGTAGCCCCGCCGGATTAAAAATTCTTTGGCCTTTTCCCGGGCCTGTTCCAGACTGAGGGACTGCTTGCCCACATTGCGGGCATTGGTGTACCACAGGACGTGGCCTCCCGTTTCGCTTAGAGCCACGACAGCCTTTTCTTGAAAACTAAGCAGGCGGGAGGCGATATCCACATTGTAGGCCCTGATTTTCCCCTTGTTTATGCTCACCCTTTCGACCACGTAGTTTTCCGGCGGATAGCGGCGGTCGATAAACTCCAGGGCCTTTTTTCCAGCCTGGTCGGTGGTAATCTTCCCGCCCGTCAGTTCCTTGGGTCCCCTTTTTTCCAGGTGGTCGGAAAACGGACCGTCGTAAATCAGGGTGGGCGTGCCCTTCATATGTTCCTCCACCGTTTGAAAGTTCCGGCTGGCCAGCTTCGGCTCCTGGCGCTGAAAAACCCGGCCCGTACGCCGGGAAAGTTCGCTTAAGTAAAGCTTCCCGGCGGCGATTTGCCGCTCGATGTCCTGGAGATCGGTATTCAACGTGGCCGCCTGTTTATAAAGCCGTTGGATGGTTTCCCGTTCCCGGGCGGTTTTTTCTTCTCCGGAAGAGACCTTTCGCGCCAGGGAGTAGGCGTAATCGCCAACCTGGGTAAGAAACTTGGCCGTGCGCCCGATGGAGATGTCGGGCAGAGGCAGCTGGTTTAAATTGGTTTGCGCGGCGTTGGCCCGCTGCCAGATTTCCATCAGGATCCGGCTGTCTACTTCCGGAGCCTGGGCGATCAGAAGTTTGGAAAGGAGTACTTCCACGTTCTGGATATTGTTTAAGGTATCGTAAAAAGAGCGGTAATATTTGTTGGTCAGGGCGATTTCCAGTTGCTTTTTGACGGTGTACTGGGTATACCCCCAGTAACCCAGACTGCCCAGCAAAATTATCCCGATTGCTAACAGGATAAGCCGGCGCCGGCGATTCATGATCGCAGACCTCCTCCCCTGAAAATAGCTTCCGCCATCATTTCCCATCGGGCTGGAATTGTCCGGCTCGCTTAAGGTTTTTCAAGCCTTTTTCCCACAAGTTTTGTGCGTCAGCGGGCAAAGATGTGCCGGCCTATTTGCGTAATGATGTTGCGCGTCCAGATCCAGGGGCTGACCAGCTTGGCCGGGTTCCAGAAATACAGGGCGCCGCCGGTGGGGTCCCACCCGCTCATGGCCAGCATTGCCGCCCTTAATGATTCTTCCGTGACCGGCCGGTTGTATTGCCCGTTGCTTACCGATTCAAAAGCGTGCGGCTGATAAATTACGCCCGCTAAGGAATGGGGAAAGGCGGCGCTGCGCAGACGGTTTAAGATTACCGCGCCCACCGCCACTTTGCCGGTGAAAGGTTCGTCGGCAGCTTCCCCCTCGATCACCCGGGCCAGCAGGTAAACGTCCCCCCGGTTGCTGACGCCGCGGGAAACGCCCGCCGGTTCCGGCGGCGCGTAATCGTAGGTGGGGGAAAAACCCAGCGCGGCCCAGGTAGCGGGGCCGACTATACCGTCGGGAACCAGGCCGTTGTACTGCTGAAAGAGGATCACCGCCTGCTGGGTTCCACTGCCGTAATAGCCGTCGAGGGGACCGGTGTAGTAGCCCCAGGCGCTGAGCTGGCTCTGCAGGCGGTAAACGTCGTCGCCGGAGAGCCCCCAGTAAAGGGAGCGGTCCTGGGCGTGGGCCGGGCGCTGGCCGACAGTTCCCAGGAACGCCCCGGTAAAAACAAACATTGCTAAGAGCAAAAGGGCGGCACATTTTTGCTTCCGCAAAGAAATAACCTCCTTGATGCGGATCCTGGTTTGCAGAAGATCAAGCCGGCGAACTTGCCGTCCTTTAAACCTTCCTATAGTTTGCCTTAAGTTTCGCTTGAATATGTATTTGCCGCTTTTTTATTGCCGCTTTTTTATTGCCGACGCCAACCTCTTGTTTGCGCACGTCAAAGACGGTGCGCAAGGCCGCCCAAGAACGCCAACCGCTTCCGCCGCGACTACGCAAGGCTGAATATTTAAATTTAAACTTTAACCGTAATGGGGTGTTGACCCAGAAAAGTCAGCACCTCCTGATTGAATTCATCTGCTTTTTCGATAAAGAAGAGATGTCCCTGTCCAGGGAATTCCACCAGCCTGGACCCGGCAATCATTTGGGCGATTTTCCGGGAGTTTTCGGCCGGGACCACCCGATCGTTTGTCCCGGTCATAATTAAAGTAGGCGCGGTAATCTTTTTTGTGTCCTCTTCCAGATCGGCCCTGGCTACGGCGTTCCATTGGTGCCGCCGGGCGTAAAGGGGCTGGGGGTTGGCAAGGCGCCAGCCGACTATCTTTTTAATTTCGCCGGGGTTTGCCTGAAAATACTCTTCCGTAAAGGCTGCCGACATTCCCCGGGTTAAAATCTCTTCCGGGGTGAGCCCGTTTATGTCCGTGAGGATCTGCATGGTTTCCGGGGGCATGGGAACGGCTTTCGGCCCCCCAAAGGACGTGCAGCATAAAATTAAAGAACGTACCAGCCAGGGGTAGCGGGAAGCCAGGGATTGAGCAATGTAACCCCCCATGGAAACCCCCAGGACGTGCGCTTTCTTTATCCCCAGTGCTTTTAATAGACCGGCGGCGTCGTCGGCCATCATTTCGATGCTATAGGGTACGTCGGGTTTGTCGCTTTCTCCCACACCCCGGTTGTCAAAAACGATGAGCTGATAATGTTTGCTCAGTTCGGGCACCTGCCTGTACCACATCCAGGAGGAATACCCGAAGCCTTCAATTAAAAGCAAGGGTTCTCCGCTGCCGTGGATCTCGCAGTAAAGATTGATGCCATTGACATTAATTTTCATCCGCATCTCCTCCCCTCTTTTCATTATACACCGGCCGGGTTGCAGGATAGTTACCCCCTGCCGTTTTTCGCGGCACCGGCAGCGGATGAAAATTGGCGGTCCGCCGTTCGATTTGCCTGGAGCGTTGGCGCGACGGCAAACCGAACGGCGGGCAAATGAGCCGGCTGGCAACTGCAGTGTAACTGAGTAGTTTTAAAATTAAAAAAATCAGGTAGCAGGGTCAGGAGGTGACTGACTGGAGAGAATTTAATATTTTTGCAAGAAGATTATGAATACCGGAAAGGAGGAAAACAATTGGGAAAAAAGTGGGTTTCAGGTTTTGTTGCGGCGGCGCTGGCGTTTCTTTTGGCGGCCTGCGGCGGCGGGGGAGAAAAAGCGAAAGAGAAAGCGACGGAAGCAAAAAAACCGATTAAGATCGGGATTGCGACCAGCCTGACCGGGGCTTTGGAAAGTTACGGCAAACAGACGATCAATGGTTTTGAACTGGGATTGGATTACGCCACGCAGGGCAAAAAAGAAGTTGCCGGGCGGCCCCTGCAGGTGGTGATCGAAGATACCACCACCAAGCCCGACGTGGCCAAACAAAAGGCTTTAAAACTATTGGAAGAGGATAAGGTCGACATTCTGGTAGGGAGCGCCAGTTCTGCCGACGCCCTGGCCATCCTGCCGCTGGCCCAGGAGTACAAGCGCGTGATGGTGGTGGAGCCGGCGGTGGCGGACAGCATCACCGGCGCCCAGTGGAACAAGTACATTTTCCGCACCGGCAGAAACTCCTCCCAGGATGCCCTGGCCGTGGCGGCGGCCATTGCGGCCAGCAAGGCGGGCGCCACCGTGGCCGTGCTGGCCCAGGACTACGCCTTCGGCCGGGACGGGGCGGCGGCCTTCGTTAAGGCCGGGGAGCAGAAGGGGCTAAAGACGGTACTCCAGGAGTTTGCCCCCATGAACGCCACCGATTTTACGGCCCACATCCAGCGCATCATCAACGCCAAGCCGGATTATCTGTACGTCATCTGGGCCGGCAGCGCCAATACCCCCTGGAAGCAGATGATGGACATGAAGCTCCCCGCCAGGGGAATCAAGATCATGACCGGAGCGCCGGACCTGGCCGCCTTGAAGGCGATGTGGGGAATGGAAGGCCAGGAGGGCTACTGTGTGTACTATTACGGCCTGCCGAAAAATAAGGTTAACGACTGGCTGGTGGAAGAACACAAGAAACGCTTTAACGGCCAGCCTCCGGACCTCTTCACCCCGGGCGGTTTCGCCGCCGCGGCGGCCATCGTCCAGGCCTTGACGAAAACCGGCGGCGACCCGAATGCGGATAAGCTTATCGAAGCAATGGAGGGAATGAGCTTTGAGACGCCGAAAGGAACCATGACCTTCCGCAAAGAGGATCACCAGGCCCTCCAGACCCTGTACCATATCAAATTCGAAAAGAAGGATGGCTTCGATTATCCGGTGCCCACCCTGATCCGGGAGATCAAGCCCGAAGAAACCGTTCCTCCCGTCATGAACAAGCGCTAGCTGCGCTTGGGGCAGGAAACCTGCCGCTTAAAACGTCCGCGGCAGGTTTCCTCCTTCCGTTTTTTCTTTGCAGGAGATAAGGTAACGCCGCAGAGAAATACTGCGGCGCTAATTATAAATTGCTTCTTAAAAGATTAATTAGGACTAATTAAACCGAGAGGTTTAAGAATTTTCTTGGCGAAGTAAATATCGTAGCAATTTAACTTTTACGCGATGTTCCCTGTACCTTCTATGGCCAAATGATCAAGGCTGGGAGGCGGTGAACGGCATGCGGCCGGTTAACGTGTTGCGCAGTAAACTGACGGTTCCCAGGCTGGATGCGGATCTCTGGAGCAGGCCGGAATTGAACGGGAAACTGGCCAGGATAGCGGCCTACCCCGTTACCGTTGTCCAGGCCGGCGCCGGCTACGGAAAAACGACGGCCGTTGCGCAGGGCCTGGCCTCTTTGCGCGTACCCTGCTGCTGGTACAGCCCCGGCCCGGAAGACGCCGGCTCTTTTGTTTTTTCCTGTTATCTGGCCGCGGCCTTGGATGGTCTCCTGCCGGGGTTGAAAGAGCAGTTTACCGAAGCTTTGCGCGACCAGGAAGTGTCCGACTGGGAAAAAATCCTCGGCGTCTTGCTCTTTTGCCTGGAAGGGAAGGAAAGGGAAACGGGCGTTCTGGTGGTGGACGACTGGCATTTCATGAGCAAGGAGCAGGAGGTTTGTTCCTTTTTCGATCGTTTTTTGGCCGGCAAGCCCGGCTGGCTGCGGGTGGTCATCCTTTCCCGGGAAAAGGTAACTCTTCCGGAGGTTTGCCGTTTGGCGCCCAGGGGGGAAAGGCTGCTTATCGAAGAAAAAGACCTGGCCTTTTCCGCCCAGGAAGTATACGACTACCTGGCGCAGACGGGCAACCGGCGTTTAACCAGGGATGACGCCCTGCGCATTTACCAGTCCAGCGAAGGCTGGGTGATGGCCTTAAAGTTGATCGGAAAAGGGATGCAAGAGGGCACCCATTTTTCCCTGGAGGCCGTGGAAAGCAGCAATTTAAGCGCCTTGTTTGATTTTCTGGCGCTGGAAGTCCTGGAGCGGCAGGAAGCCGACCTGCAGTCTTTTTTGCTGAAGTCCTCGGTTTTGGAATACGTCAGCGCCCCCGCCTGCGCTGCGGTAATCGGGGCGGAATTCGCCCCCCGGCTGATCCAGCGGGCGGTCGAGAAAGGTCTTTTTTTGACCGAGTGCGACGAAGGTCTTTACCGGTATCACAATCTTTTCCGGAATTTCCTGCGCCGGGAAGCCCGGAAAAGGCTGCCCGACTGGGAAATCCTCCACTGCCGGGCGGGATACTTTTACCTGCAGGAGGGCCGGGAAGAGGAAGCCCTTCATCACCTCCTCCTGGGCCGGCAGTGGGCCGATGCAGCCCGCCTCCTCTCCCGCCTGGGCACGGCTCTGGTGCACAGCGGACGGATCCAGCTTTTGCGCTCCTGCTTAGAGAAACTGCCTGCGGATCTGCAAAGGCGCCCGGAATTGCTCATTGCTTTGGGGGAAGCAGAAAGGCTGGCCTCCAATTACCAGGCCGCCCTCGGATTTTACCGGGCGGCGGAGGAAAAATGCGCGGCCGCCGGCGACCGCCCCGGCCTGGCGAGGGCCCTGCGCGGGCTCGGGGAGGTTTACATCGATACCATCCAGCCCGAGCTGGCGGAAAAATTCTTGCGGCGCGCCTATAAAGTTTTGGACGAAGAGCAGACGGAAGAAAAGGCCGAAATCTTAAATCTCCTGGCCGAAAACACCCTTAACCAGGGCAGGCCCCGGCAGGCAACGCGCTATCAGCGGCTGGCCGGGGAGATGCTCCACCTGGCCGGCCGGGGGAATTTGGAAGCCAGGCTGCTTTTGCGCACGGGCCGGCTGGAGGCCGCCATCAGGCTGCTGGAAAGCCGGCTGCCCGCGGAAAAGGAGGGTTATCACCCCCCCGTTTCCTTTCGGGAAACCCCGCTTTTGCTCTCCCTGTGCTACTCCTTCGTGGGCGAAGCCCAAAAAGCGGTGGTCGCCGCCGAAGAGGGGATCCGGCTGGGTCAAAAATTAAAGTCCCCTTTTGTGGAAGCCATTGGTTACGTGCGCCTGGGCCACGCCCTGCTGGTGCGCGACGGTCGCCCGACCCCTTCCTGCCGGGAAGCTTACCAGGCGGCGCTGGAATTAAACGACCGGCTGGGCGTCATCCGCGGCAGGACGGAAGTTTTGATGGGGCAGTGCCTGGTGCACGGCCTCCTCCAGGACTGGCTGGCGGCGAAGCGCTGCGGCTTAGAAGGGATTGCGGTAACTGAACAGGTCAAGGACCGGTGGTTTACCGCCGTTCTTCATCATTGCCTGGGAGCGGCCGCGGTAAACTGCCAGCTGTTCGCCGAGGCCGAGAGCTATCTGGCCAAAGCCGCGGAAATGTTCTCCCGGTGCGGGGACAGCTTCGGCAAGGCGGTCGCCGCCTGGTGGTTGACGAACGTGGCGCTTAAAAACGGGCGGGAGGAGGAATTTTGCCGGGAAGCCGCCCGGCTGCTGGAGTTGTGCGAAGGGCGCGGGTACGATTTTTTGCTCCAGCGGGCAACCCTTTTGGGTGCTCAAGACGGGCGGGCTTCGATTCCCCTTTTACGCGAAGCAAAAAGGCGGGAGATCAGCCGCGCGTACGTCGACTGGCTGTTGCAAAAACTGGGGGTCAGTGAAAACCTCCCCTGCGTGGGCTACACTTTGAAGGTGCAAACGCTGGGCAAGTTCCGGGCCTGGCGCGGCGAAGAAGAGATTGAATTTACGGAATGGCGGCGCGAAAGCGCCCGGCGCCTTTTTTTGCTTTTCCTGACCAGGCGGCGCCAGCTGCTGCACAAAGAGGAGATCATGGCTTACCTGTGGCCGGATGCGGAGCCGGAGGCCGCCCTGCGGGATTTCAAAGTGGCGTTGAATGCGTTGATGAATGTGCTCGAACCCGGCCGGCAGCCGCGCAGCCCTTCCTTTTTCATCCAGCGCGAGGGCGCGGCTTATTATTTCAATCTGGCCTCCGGTTTCTGGCTGGATGCGGAAGAGTTTGAAAACCTGGTGGCGCGCGCGCAAAAGGTGGCGACGGAGTGGCCGGAGCAGGCGGAAATCCAGTTGAAACGGGCCCTGGAGCTATATGAGGGGGATTACCTGCAGGGGGTGTTCCAGGACGAGTGGTGCCTGGAGGAGCGAGAGCGCCTGGCCGTGCTTTACTTGCGCGCGCTGGAGCTGCTGGCCAAACTGCTGGCCAGGCGGGGGGATTACGCCGGCTGCCTGAAAGTGGCGGAGAAGATTTTGGAAAAGGACAATTGCTGGGAAGAAGCCTACCGTTTGCAGATGCTTTGCTACGGTAAACTCAACAACGGGGCCATGGTTACCCGCGTCTACAAGAAATGCGCGGCTGTGTTGAAAGAAGAGCTGGGGGTAAACCCTTCGGGAAAAACGGCGGGGCTTTATAAGAAGCTGGCCCAAAAGCTTTTGACTTAATGGTGTAACTGGTGAGTAACTTATCTCTGCTATCATCTTAACCGGTGATAGCTTTTTTATTTAAATTTTTAACCAATTCCCAATTTCTTTGTTTTTGAATCCTTTACCTCACAGCACCTTGGCGGGAAATCTTTTCTTAGGGAGGAAGGGCAAGTTGTCGCGGCGGCTGGTAGCTTCTTTCCTGGTGCGGTTAATCCACGAACCGGATAACGAGCAGATCCCCTGGAATATTACCGTTCAACACGTCCAGAGCGGTCGCGTGTACCGCCTGGCCGATCCGGAGGCAATCGCTTCCCTGTTGCAGGAAGTAACCAAAGAGGAAAACCACCTTCAAAAAGACCCGGCCGTTCCATTATGAAACAGGGAATTTTTAAGAAAGGGGGCAAAAGCCAAAAGTATGGATCGGGCAGCAGTCGGCATTCGGAGCACGGGGATATATTTGCCCGGCAACTATCTTACCAGCGTCGATATTGCCAGGGCAAGCGGGCTGCCGCAAGAAGTGGTGGAAAAGAAACTGGGGATCTTGCGCAAGACCGTGCCCGGGCCGGACGACCACACCGTGGAAATGGGCATCCGGGCGGCGCGCCGGGCGCTGGCCAAAGGCGGGGTGGACCCCGCGGAGATAGACCTGGTTATTTACATCGGCGAGGAGTATAAGGAGCACCTGGTCCAAACCGGGGGAACCAAACTCCAGGGAGGGGTCGGGGCGAACCGGGCCTGGAGTTTCGACGTCCAGCTGCGCTGCGGGACCATGGTGCTGGCTTTAAAACTGGCCCGGGACTTAATGATTGCCGATGCAAAACTGAATACCGTCCTGCTGGCCGGCGGTTACCGCAACGTCGATTTGATTGACTACCGAAATCCCCGGGTGCGCTTTATGTACAACCTGGCTGCCGGCGGAGCCGCCGTGGTGCTGCAGAAAAACTGGGTGCGAAACCAGGTTTTGGGCAGCCACGTCATCACCGACCCGTCCCTGGCCGACGCGGTGGGGGTGATTGCCGGCGGCACGAAAGTGCCCCTGACTCCCGAAGCGGTGGCCAGGGGGTTGTATACGCTGGAAGTGTTTGACCCGGAGGGGATGAAGAACCGCCTGGAAGAAGTGTCCATGGACAATTTTGTGCGGGTGATTGAAGAGGCGGTGCGCAAAAGCGGGTATACGACGGCGGACGTCGGCTACCTGTGCATCCTGCACATGAAGCGCTCGGCCCACGACTACATCCTTTCCCGGCTGGGCTTAAAGCCGGAGCAGGCCATTTACCTGGCCGAATACGGCCACATCGGCCAGATCGACCAGATCCTGTCCCTGGAACTGGCCCTGGAAAGCGGGCGGGTGAAAGACGGTGACCTGGTGGTGATGGTCAGCGCCGGGGTTGGTTACGCCTGGGTGGCGACGGCGGTGAAATGGGGCCCGGCGGCGTGAATTATCGTGAGTCACTTTTTCAAAAAGGGGAGATCGATTGAGCAATGTTTGCAGTTGACTGGCTGGCGAAAAGAGAGGAATTGACCCCCGCCAAAACGGCGGTGATCGACGCGGTCGGCGGCGTCCGGCTGACTTACCGCGATTTAAACCAGCGCGCCCGGCGCCTGGCCGCCTTTTTAAAAGAGGAACTGGGCCTGCAAAAGGGCGACCGGATCGCGGTTTTGGCCCAGAACAGGCTGGAATTTCTGGATCTTCTTTTTGCCGCGCAAAAAACGGGGACTATCCTGGTGCCGCTGAATTACCGGCTCAAAGTAAACGAACTGGCTTACCTTTTGCAGGACAGCCGGCCGCGGGTGTTTTTTTACGACCGGGCGAACGCGGCCGCCGCGGCCGATTTGCGCTCGCGTGCCGCGGCGGCGGCATACGTTTTCCTGGGGGAAGAAAGGGAAGGTGCATCAGCCGGGAGCGAGAGCGCCGGGGACGTTGCTTACGCCCGGATTCTCGCCGCTTCGCCCCGTTCTTTTGCCGGCCCGCAGAATGATTTTGATTTAGAAGCACCCTGGCTCATTTTATATACCGGCGGCACCACCGGTTTTCCCAAAGGGGCGGTGCTTTCCCGGCGCATGGTGACCTGGAACGCCGTCAATACGGCCGTCAGCTGGG
The DNA here is from genome assembly GCA_040755215.1 of Bacillota bacterium. Taxonomy (GTDB): domain Bacteria; phylum Bacillota; class Desulfotomaculia; order Desulfotomaculales; family Nap2-2B; genus JAIMBK01. The sequence continues at coordinate 58,305 of JBFMBG010000004.1, forward strand.
GGCTGACTCCCGACGACGTCGCCCCCGTCTTTTATCCGTTTTTTCACACCGGCGGGATCAATGTGCTGACCACCCCGCTCGTCCATTTGGGCGGGACGCTCGTTTTGACCGGCCCCTTTCAGGCCCGGCTGGCTCTGGAGACGATTGAACGGGAGCGCTGCACGGTAATCAGCATGGTGCCCACCATGTTTCAAATGATTATGGACGAGCCGGCTTTTCCGCAGGCGGACTTCAGCAGCGTGCGGCTGTGTATTTCCGGCGGGGCGCCCTGCCCCAGGCACATTTACGAAGCGTTTTTGGCGAAAGGAGTAATTTTCAAGCAGGGATACGGGTTGACCGAAGCGGGCCCGAACTGTTTCGCCCTTCCGGAGGACGCTGCGTTGCGCAAGATCGGCTCCGTGGGCTGGCCGGTGTTCCACAGCGAAGTCAGGCTCGTCGGCGAGGACGGCCGGGAAGCTGCCCCCGGCGAGGTGGGTGAACTGGCCATCCGGGGAAACCACCTGTGTTCCGGCTACTGGCAGAACCCCGCCGCCACGGCGGAAATTTTGCGGGACGGCTGGCTGTACACCGGAGACCTGGCGCGGCAGGACGAGGAAGGGTTCTTTTACATTGTCGGGCGCAAAAAAGAAATGATCATCAGCGGCGGGGAAAACGTCTACCCGGTGGAAATCGAGGCCGTTTTAAACAGCCACCCGAAAATTGCCGAAGCGGCGGTGATCGGCATCCCGCACGAAAAATGGGGGGAAGTGCCGAAAGCGGTGGTCGCCCTGCGCCCCGGCGCCCGGGCCGCCGCCGAAGAGATTATTTCCTTCTGCCGGGAACGGCTGGCCGGCTACAAAGTGCCGAAAGTCGTCGAATTCAGGCGTGAGCTGCCCAAAAGCAGCATGGGGAAAATTTTGAAAAGGGAACTGCAGCAGGGGAACTGATTAGAAGCAACGAAGTAGTATTTGGGGAGATTCATTGTGGAACATAACACAAGAAAACATAAGTAAGTTACGAAGGAAGTGGAATAATGACGGACGGGATTATTTCCACGCAGGATCTGACCATCGCCTTCGGCGGCCACCTGGCCGTCAACGGCGTCAGCGTCAGCGTCAGGCCCTATGCCTTTACCTCCCTGATCGGCCCGAACGGGGCGGGGAAGACCACCTTTTTCAACCTGCTCAGCGGCCAGCTGGCGCCCACGCGCGGCAGAATATTTTTTAAAGGACGCGAGATTACCCGCCTGCCGGCCCATTCCCGGGCCCGTCTCGGATTGGGGCGCTGCTTTCAAATCACCAACGTATTTCCAAAGCTGACGGTTTTGGAAAATGTTCGCCTGGCTGTGCAGGCCAGGGCGCGGGTCGGTTACCGCCCGCTGACGTCCGTCGCCAGGTTTCCGGAGCTGAAGGCGAAAGCACTGGAAATTTTAGAATTGGTGGAGTTGACGAAAAAAGCCGGCGCCCCGGCCGTTACCCTCACCCACGGCGAAAAGCGCAAGCTGGAGATTGCCATTGTCCTCGCCCTGGAACCGGAAGTTTTGCTGCTGGATGAGCCTACCGCCGGCATTTCCCTGGAGGAAGTACCGGCCATGATTGCGCTGTTAAAGCGTCTGAAAGAAAAGCGGGACAGGACAATTTTGCTGGTGGAGCATAAAATGGACATGGTTTTATCCCTTTCGGACGAAATGATGGTCTTTCATTCCGGCTCCCTGCTGGCGCGGGGATTGCCGGAGGACGTCATCCGGGACGAAAGGGTGCAGGCGGCTTACCTGGGGGGTGGCCTGGCTTGATTTTACAGGTGGCGGATTTGCATACGTATATCGGCGAATTTCACATTCTTCAGGGAATCAGCCTGGCCGTTCCAGAGGGCGGGGCAACCGTGGTCCTGGGCCGCAACGGCGCCGGAAAAACGACCGTTTTACGCACCATCATGGGTCTATTGCGGCCGCACAGCGGAGAGATCCGGTTTGCCGGGCAGCCCATCGCCGGTCTGCCCGCGCACGTCATCGCCAGGCGGGGCCTGGGTTACGTGCCGGAAGACCACGGGATCTTCGGCGGGCTGACCGTGGAAGAAAATTTACGCCTGGCCATGCGGGGGCAGCGAAAGGAGGAGCGCCTGGCCGGAATGCTGGCGCTTTTTCCGGAGCTGCAGGCGGCCTGGCGGAAAAGGGCGGGGAGCTTGAGCGGCGGCCAGAAGCAGATGCTGGCCATCGGGCGCGTGCTTTTGACCGAAAGCCGCCTGCTCTTGATCGACGAGCCGAGCAAGGGTTTGGCGCCCCTGATTGTCGAAAAGGTGGCCCAGGCCCTCAACGAGATTAAAAAAGAAACGACGATCGTATTGGTGGAGCAGAATTTTAACCTGGCCCGGGCCGTAGGCGATTTTTGCTCGGTTATTGACGACGGGCGCACCGTTTGGAGCGGCGGGATGTCCGAACTGGCGGCAAACGGCGAAATTCTGCACCGGTACCTGGGGATCGGCAAGGGCTTAAGTTAAGTGCCAGGCACTTAACTTATTTTCTGGGGAGGAGAGCAATGGATACTTTTATCAATCTGTTCACCAACGGGATTGCCACCGGCATGGCCGTCTTTCTGCTGGCGGTGGGCCTCTCGATCATTTTCGGGCTGATGAGCGTGTTGAACCTGTCCCACGGCGCCCTGTTCATGTGGGGGGCTTACGTGGGGGCATGGATTTTCGGGCTCACCCACAATTTTTTGCTGGCCGTTTTGAGCGCCGTCTTTGCCGGGGCAATCATCGGGACGATTTTGGAGCGGCTCACCATCAGCCGGGTTTACGGGAACCACATTTTGCAGCTGCTGCTGACGATGGGCCTGATGATCGTGTTGGGAGAGTTGATCAAGGTAGTCTGGGGTCCCAATATCTTAACCAGTGCGGTGCCGCAAATTTTGAGCGGCAGCTGGGATTTCGGCGGGATTATCCTGATCAAGTTCCGGATGTTTACCATTGCCGTGGGCTTGTTCGTGGCGCTGGCCGTATATTTGCTGCTCAAGCGCACCATGCTGGGCATCGTGGTCCGGGCGGGGGTGGAAAACCCGGAAATGGTGCAGGCGCTGGGGTTCGACATCCGGAAGGTGTTTACCCTGGTGTTTGCCCTGGAGGCCGGGCTGGCGGCCCTGGGCGGGGCGATCATGGGGCCGCTGGGCGGCGCCATCAGCCCCTCGATGGGTTTGGATAACCAGCTCCTGGCCTTCGTTGTGGTGGTCATCGGCGGCCTGGGCAGCTTTGTCGGTTCCCTGGCGGGCGCCCTGCTGGTCGGCCTGATCGGGGCTTTTGTGGCCTGGTTTATTCCGGAGGCCGCCCTGGCGGTCAACGTTCTGTTGATGGCGGTGGTCTTGCTGCTCAAGCCCACCGGTTTATTTGGAGGAGGCGGGGTCTGATGAAAAGGTGGCCGGGATATGTTTTAGCGGGGGTAATTTTAATCTTTTTACTTGCCCTGCCGTTGTTGACCGGGTCGCGCGCCACCCTTAATTTGTTCACGCACATTTTTATCTTCAGCATTTTTGCCATGAGTTATAATTTACTTTTGGGTTATACGGGCATGGTCAGCTTCGGGCACGCGCTTTTTTTCGGCAGCGGGGCTTATCTCGTCGGGCTTTTGTTGAAAAACGCCGGCTCCGGCCTGTCCACTATGTTGGGGGGTATTATCGCCGCCGCCCTGTTTGCACTGGTCGTTTCGCTGGTCATCGGCGTCCTCTCCCTGCGGGTGCGGGACGTGTACTTCGCCATGCTTACGCTGGCCTTCGGCGAGTTGTTTTTTATCGCCGCGCTGAAATTGCGCACCTTCACCGGGGGCGAGGACGGCTTCAGTTTTTCCGTGCCGCCGTTGCTGCAGGACAGGGTTCTTTATTATTACCTGGCGCTGTTCAGCTTCGTTCTCATCTCCTGGTTTTTGCACACTTTTGTTTCTTCCCCGGCGGGTGCGGTCCTGCAGGCCATCCGGGAAAACGAGCAGCGGGCGGCGGCGCTGGGCTACGACGTTTTCCGGTATAAGCTTCTTTCCACCGTCGTGGCCGGGGTTCTGGCCAGCCTGGCCGGGGCGCTCTACGGCCTGCAGCAGCGCTTCGTGAGCGCTTCCGTGCTGGCCCTGGATAAGACCATGGACGCCCTGATGATGACGATTATCGGCGGCAGCGGCACTCTTTTCGGGCCGGTGGTCGGCGCGGCGCTGGTCAGCTTTGCCCAAGAGTGGTTTACCAGGCTCGCCCGCTCGTACACCATCTTTGAGCGATGGCTGATTCTTTTCGGGTTCGTCTATATTCTAATCGTTCTTTTCTTCCCGGGCGGCCTGTTGCGGGCGTGGCAGCGCCTGGCGGCCGGGAAAAGGGCGCGCCCCGGATAAACCGGGATCGGCGCCGGAAATGCTGGTAAAAGCGGCCAGGTGCCCGGCACTCAACTCATTGTTCACTGAGATGTCTTTTCCGGAACGTTTCCTTTTGAAGGAAGGATGCCGGAAAAAGACATCTGGTGGATAGCACGTTGAGGGCCTGGCGCCTGGCCGGTTATTTTGCTTGAAGGGCCTGTTTGGAAATGCTATAATGGATTGGGAGAGAGCAGGAATCAGGCGATGAGTGGAAATCAACAGTTAATCCGCAACTTTTGCATTATCGCCCACATCGACCACGGGAAATCGACCCTGGCCGACCGGCTGCTGGAATTTACCGGCGCGCTGACCCAAAGGGAAATGGTGGAACAGGTTCTGGACCAGATGGACTTAGAGCGCGAGCGGGGGATCACCATCAAAGCCAAGGCGGTGCGCCTTGCCTACCGGGCCAAAGACGGCCGGGAGTACCAGTTAAACCTGATCGACACCCCCGGGCACGTCGACTTTTCCTACGAAGTGTCGCGCAGTCTCGCCGCCTGCGAGGGGGCCTTGCTGGTGGTGGACGCCGCCCAGGGGGTGGAGGCGCAGACCCTGGCCAACGCCTACCTGGCCATGGAAAACGACCTGGAACTGATCCCGGTGATCAACAAAATTGACCTTCCCAATGCTGAACAGGAACGTGTGAAAAAAGAAATCGAAGACGTCCTGGGCCTGGACGCCGCCGGGGCTATTCCGGCTTCGGCCAAGCTGGGCACCGGAGTGGAGGAGATCCTGGAGAGCATCGTCGCCCGGATTCCGCCCCCGCGGGGGGACGCGGCGGCCCCCCTAAAGGCGCTGATTTTCGACTCCCACTACGATCCCTATAAGGGCGTCATTGCCTACGTGCGCGTGGTGGACGGCTGCTTCCGGCCGGGGATGGTCATCAAGATGATGGCTTCCGGAAAGGAATTTGAGGTGAGCGAGGTAGGGGTCTTTCGCCCGGCCATGGCGGCGGTCGACGCACTGCGGGCCGGCGAAGTGGGCTTTATCGCGGCGGGAATCAAAAACGTCAAGGACGCCCGGGTGGGGGACACGATCACCGAAGCGGTCCGCCCGGCCGCCAAACCTTTGCCCGGCTACCGGCGGGCGACGCCGATGGTCTACTGCGGCCTCTACCCTGTGGATACGATCAATTACGAAGATCTGCGCGAGGCTTTAGAAAAGCTCCAGCTCAACGATGCTTCCCTGGTGTTTGAGCCGGAGACCTCGGAGGCTTTGGGCTTCGGCTTCCGCTGCGGTTTTTTGGGCCTTTTGCACATGGAAATCGTCCAGGAACGCCTGGAAAGGGAATACCGGCTGAACCTGATTACCACCGCGCCCAACGTGGTCTACAGGGTGACGACCACGGCCGGGGAGGCGCTCTTCATCGAAAACCCCGCGAAACTGCCGCCGCCGGTGAAAATAGAAAAAATGGAGGAGCCTTTTGTAGCGGCGACGCTCATGCTCCCCAGGGATTACATCGGGGCGGTGATGGAGCTCTGCCAGGAGCGGCGCGGGATTTTTAAAAACATGGAATACCTGGGCGAAAACCGCGTCATGCTCACCTATGAGCTCCCGTTAAGCGAAATTATCTACGATTTCTTCGATCAGCTAAAGTCGCGCACCCGCGGGTACGCTTCCCTGGATTACGAACTGGCGGGTTACCGGGAAAGCGACCTGGTCAGGCTGGACATCCTGGTGAACGGGGAACCGGTGGACGCCCTGACCTGCATCGTGCACCGGGAGAAGGCTTACGTCCGCGGGCGGCAGCTGGTGGAAAGGCTGCGCAGCCTCATCCCGCGCCAGTTGTTTGACGTGCCGGTGCAGGCGGCCATCGGCAACCGGGTGATTGCCCGGGAAACCATCAAGGCCCGGCGCAAGGACGTTCTGGCCAAGTGTTACGGCGGCGACGTCACCCGCAAGCGCAAACTGCTGGAAAAACAAAAGGAAGGCAAAAAGCGCATGAAGCAGGTGGGGAACGTGGAAATCCCCCAGGAAGCGTTTATGGCCGTTTTGAACATTGTAGATAAGTAATCTTAAGGAAACATTCTCTTGCTATGTAGCCATGTCAATGTTATAATGTAGCTACATGGGGGTGAGTTCGATGGAAGAGATCGGGGTTAGAAATATCAAAAATTTCTTAAGTAAATATCTTTCTCGGGTCAAACGGGGAGAAACCTTAATTATCACGGAACGTGGCACGCCGGTGGCCAAACTGGTTCCTTTTCAACCCGCGCTGCCCAAAGAAATTACTGACCTGTTGGTTGCAGGGCTGGCTTCTTGGAAAGGCGGAAAACCCGCTGGTCTTCCTCATCCGCCACGGGTGAAGGGAGGGCGGACGATTGCCGGAATGGTTGCGGAGGACCGCCGATGATTTGCTATCTTGATACCAGTGCGTTGGTTAAACTTTACGTCCAGGAAGAGGGATCTGACGAGGTTCGCAGTCTGGTCAATGATTCCATTCTTATAGCTACTTGCAAAATCGCTTTTGCCGAGGCAAGGGCAGCTTTTGCCCGCGGTTATCGGGAGAGAGCTATCGAACAACACGATTATCAGCAGATAATCAGTTCGTTTTTAAATGACTGGTACAGATACTTTGTTCTGGAAATATCAGACACGCTTGTTTTGCTGGCCGGGGATCTGGCTGAAAAACATCAACTGCGCGGTTTTGATGCCATTCATCTGGCCGCCGCATTTATTTTCGCCCAACAGGTTAAAAAGCAAATTACCGTTTCATGTTGGGATACACGACTATGGAAGGCATTTCAGGCATATAATTTTCCGTTGTTACCATCTGGGCTTGCAGATTAGCCGTCTTTTGTCTCATCAAACACTGTTTCTAAGTAGTTCCGCCTTTCTTCACCAGGTCGTCCAGGGTTTTAAAGCTGTACCCCTGGGCCTTTATGTCCTTGAGAATCCTTTCCAGCGCCTCCGTGTTGTCCTTGGATACGGCGTGCAAAAGAATGAGCGCGCCGTTGTGGAGGTTGTTCATCACCGATTGGTATGCTTCCTCGGGGCCGCCGGGCATGGGCACCCAGTCCACCAGCGCCAGGCTCCAGAAGATGTTGTAGTAGCCCAGCTCCCTGGTTTCGGCCAGGGTGCGTTCGCTGTATTCGCCCTTCGGGGGGCGTAAATAAACCATCTTTTTGCCGGTAAGCTTAAAAAAATCTTCCGACAGCTGGTCCACTTCTTTTTTGATCTGTTCCCTGGTCAATTCCGGCAGGCTAGGGTGGTTGACGGTGTGGTTGCCGACGATATGCCCCTCGGCAACCATTCTCTTGACCAGTTCGGGCTGCGATTTCAGGTAATGGCCGGTGATGAAAAAGGCGGCCTTGACGTTTTGCTCTTTTAAGACGTCCAGAATCCTGGGGGTATAGCCGTTTTCGTAACCTTCGTCGAAAGTCAGGTAAACTTCTTTCCTTTTCGGGTCCCCGATCCAGTAGGCGTCGTATTTGGCCAGGAGGCTGGCAATGCCTTTGGGCACTTCCGGCGTCTGGTGGTTGTTGTTTCTCTTGATTCCCCAGCCGTAGCGTTTATTGGCCGGGTTACCGCCGGCAACGGGCTCGCCGGCCGGAGCTGGGGGGTTGCTGCCGGGGAGGGTGCTGTTTTGGGCGGTTTGGTTGGGGTCCGGCGTGTTTATCCCCGGGCTGTACGCAACCCGGGACGTGGCATCCCGGCCGTTAAAAAAGTAAACCTTGCCGGCATAAAAAGCGATCCCGGCCACCAGGATTAGTCCCGCAATCATTGCCCGGGTTTTTTTGGCTTTTTGCACTTTTTCCACCCTCTTTGCAAACTAGCATGAACAGAAGAAACTCCATTTATTCTTGATCATTTCGACAAATATTGCCGGTTTCCTGGGGGAGACTTGCAGCAACCAGAAAAAAGCTGTTGCTGGTTTGAAAAAATTTAGTTAAAATAGGAGCAGTACAGGAAAAACAAGCGAAGAGGATCCTGGATTGATGGCTGATTGATGGCTTAACTGATTGAAATTGGGGAAGGACGGAAGGATGGTTTGCGGGCAGGAATGGTTAACGGGAGGTGCATTAATTTTTAATTTTTTGAATCTCCTTGAAAGTAAAAAGTAGAAAAGGATGAGTGCCGTGCGACCGTTCTTAAAATTGCCTGACATCAGTGAGGCCGAGATGTTTCACAGCATTCTCGACACCCTGCATGAAGGGGTCGTGGTCATGGCGGCCGACAGCACGATAGTTTATGCAAATCCTGCCTACTCGCGCATCCTCGGCGTCCCTGTGAATAAAGTGATTGGCAAAAAATGCCGGGACATTGAACCGGCGGCTAAATGCCTGCAGTCGCTGGAAACAAAACAGCCCATCAAGGACCAGTACGAAATAGTGCAGTCGGTCGGTGTGCCGATCGTTTTCAGTACGAACTGCCTTTTTCACAACGGCGAGTTAATCGGCATCTGCAGTGTTTTCCGCGATATCAGCGAGATCGTCAGTTTAAATAAGAAAGTGGCGGAACTCAAACACCAGCTCAATCAATACGGCCGGAGTTCCCTGCCCGATTGCTTTTCTTCGTTGATCGGACGCCACCCTTCTTTTGTCCAGGCTTTGAAGCTGGCCGCGCAGGTGGCGCCTTCGGAGACGACCGTCTTGATCCAGGGTGAAAGCGGCGTCGGCAAGGAATTGCTGGCCCGCGCCATTCACCAGGCCAGCCGCCGCAAAGACAAGCCTTTTGTGACGGTAAACTGCGCTGCCCTTCCCGAAACCCTGTTTGAAAGCGAACTTTTCGGATATACCGGCGGCGCCTTTACGGGGGCCAAGGCCGCCGGTAAGCAGGGGAAATTCCACCTGGCCGACGGGGGAACCCTTTTCCTGGACGAAGTGGGGGAAATACCGCTCTCGCTGCAAGCCAAGCTCCTGCGGGTGCTTCAGGAAGGGGAGGTGGAACGGCTGGGGTCGGTAAAGCCGGAAAAAGTAAATACGCGCATCATCGCCGCCACCAACGCCGACCTGGAAGCAATGGTGGCGAAAGGCGCTTTCCGCCAGGACTTATTTTACCGTCTTAACGTTATCTGCATCCGGCTGCCGGCCTTGCGCGAACACCCGGAGGACATCCCCTTGATCGCTCAGGCGATTCTGGAGGAAATCAACCAGGCGAACAACCGGAATTTAAGTTTCAGCCAGGAGGTCCTGGATCTTTTCACTGCTTACAACTGGCCGGGAAACGTGCGGGAGCTGCAGAACGTGATCCGGCACGCCAGCCTGGTGGCCGCGGAGCGGGTGATCGGCGTGGCCAGCCTGCCGCCCTACCTGCTGGAGCGCTTGAGCAAACAGGTGCACGACCAGGGCAGCCAGGCCGCCGTCGAGCGGGCGCTGAAGCTTTACATGGAAGGAGCGGAGCAGGAAGCAATCCAGGAGGCCCTGCGCCTGGCCAACAACAACCGCTCGCAGGCCATGGACCTGCTCAAAATCAGCCGGCGCACCTTCTACAAAAAGCTGAAAAAATATAACCTGCTTTGATGTGTTTTATTATTGCTTCTGGGACCGCCTGCTGGCGATCCGGAAGTGGAGCTCGGAAAACAGGTACATGCTGGCAAAGGGAACGGCTATTCCTACCAGCGATCCCAGGATAATGTTTTTGGATAGATCCAGGCCGGCCAGGTAGAGAAGGAAATTAATTCCCACGCCGAGCAGAAAATACGGCATGAATAGCCTGCTTTTTTTGTAAAGCCTTTCCCACGCCAGCTTATCTTCTTCGGACTTAAATTCGTAGCGCCGGTATTTATTTGGGCCGATTTTTACGTCCACGGTGGGCCTGGATTTGGACATAGCTTTTCGCCTCCTTAAAATAAATATCGCAAAGGAACCTTAATTCTTTGAAAAGAGGTGCTTCCGGGTAAGCGGAAGCACCTTTAATAGTTTTATCAACTGTATTTTAACCTCTTTACTGTTAATGTGCAATTGCTCCTTGAAAATTCCTTTCGGACGAGCAGGCTTCTTTAATCGTGGCGCAAATCCAGCGAGTACTTTTGAATTGTTTCCTGTCTGCACGGTTTCGTCAGCAGGGAAACGACGATGAAGAAGATAAAGGCTACCGGTATCCAGAAGTCCTGGTGGGCGGTGGCGATTTTCCAGCCGAAGGCCTTGTTCAGGAAGAACCAGTGCGGGCTTCCCAACGCCAGCCTGGCATAGAGCCAGGTGCTGAAGGTGAGCACGGTGAAGACGATGGTCGTGGACAGATGGGCGGCTTTGGTTGCTCGATCCCACCAGATGCCCAGCACCAGGCCCGGGCCTACGGAAGCGATGATCACGACGAAAGCCCACCCGGAGAGGTCCAGAACCATGCCCGGCGGGTTGATGGCAATGAGGAAGGCGATTACCAATACAATGGTGTTCCACAACCGCATGGCCGCCACCGGGTTGTCCGAGGCCCATTTGTTTTTGCAGATTTTGACCATCCAGTCGCGGCCCAGGACCACCTGCGTCACCACCAGCCAGCCGGCTACGGTGGACATGGCGATGGAGAGCCCCCCCGCCACCAGGATGCCCATCAGCCAGGGCTGCCCCAGGGCCTGCGTGGCGGCGATCATGGAATAGTCGGTGACGGCGGCGGCGTTGGTGGCGTAGACCTTCTTCAGATAAGTCAAAAGTTCCACGGCGTTTTTGATGTTATGCTGACCCATGAGGGGGTGCAGCTTTTCCAGGATCACCCGCGCCGCGCTGCCGATAATGACCAGGCCCATGTACATGGCGCCGCCGAGGAAGACGCACCAGAAAATGGAGCGCCGGGCGGTATTGAGGTCCATGGCGGTAAAGAACCGGACCACCGTGTAGGGCATGGTGGCAAACCCATAGTGCCAGACGAAGAAGAAGCTGACCATCCCCGTCCAGCCGGCCATGATCGGGTGTGAAAAGCCTTTTGAGGAGTGCGGCGGCAGGAAAAACTTCGGGTTGTTGGTGGCGATGGCTTCGGTTAAACCGTTGAAGCCGCCGAAGGTGACCAGGATCACGATGGCCACGCAGACGGCGGCGATGGCCATCATCACCCCCTGGAAGGCGTTGGACCAGGTGGTGGAAACCATGCCGCCCAGGTAAACGTAAAAGAGCACGCTGACCGCGGCGATGATCAGCGACCAGACGTAAGGAATCTGGAGAATGGCCATCATGAAAAGCGCCGTGCCGATGAGCGCGAGGACGACGTAAAGCAGCCCGGAGATCAGGACGGGGATGCTGGTGATGATGCGCACCGGCTTTTCATCTTCGTAGCGGTCCGCGTAATAATCGGTGAAGGAAACGGGCGCGTATTTTCTAAGCGGGGCGGCGGTCAGCAGGGCAGCGATGGGCATGCCCAGGATGATGGCAATCAGCGCCCACCAGAAGGAATACCCCATAAGAAAGATAAAGGCAGGCAGCCCTAAGAAACTGGCCGGGCTTAAGTAAGTGGAGGCCAGCGCTGCTCCGTTGACGAAGGCGCCTACTTTGCGCCCCGCCACCATATAATCGGTGGGGCTCAAAGCCGCTTTCCGCGAAGCCCAGCCGATTCCGAAGATGACGACGAAGTAAGCAATCGCAAAAGCGACAACGACCGGGTGAACACTACCTACCATCCTTTAGTCCTCCTTCCGCTTCACGGCATTTTTGGCCGGGAAGTAATAATACATCCAGGAAATAAAAAGGCTGAGGATAAAAAGCATGAAGAAGTTCCCGTAAACCCAGGGCGCCGGGATGCCGAATATTTTCGTGTGAATCGTGCCCACGTCGCTGGCAATTTCCCAAATCCAGAAGATGACGCTGAAGCCGTACATAAGCAAAATACCTATCCAGAAAATGGGATGGATACCTTTAAACATTCGTTTCACCCCTTAATTAAAGTAACGTTTTTTAAGCTTTCGACCTAAAAGATGATTAATTGCTATAATACCCGTTTAATAATAACCGTTCCGGAACAATCCCACCCCCTTGACCATGCGCTTGCTTTTGTTTCTTAAAAAAGCCGTTCCCCGATTTTAGTTTGGAATCCCTCCTTATCCATACAGAGTTGCAAAAATATTTTTTATATTAACCTATTAACTAACTTTTATCAATATGCAATTTTCATACCACGCAAAAAATATAGAAAAATGTGAGACTTTTTAAATGCTTTTGTTTACCAGCTGGATAGGGTATATGTATACTTATGTTTACCCTGGATACCTGGTTGTCGACAATGCTCAATTCTGAAATGTTTTATTGCAATTATCACGGGGCGATTTGGATATTGACAGGGCCAGATTTTTTTGCTATCATAAATATGCGCTTGCAAAGCGTTCAATTCTTTTTTGTTCTTTAGCCAAAGTTAATCAGACCGGTTGCCGGCGTAGCTCAACTGGCAGAGCGGCTGATTTGTAATCAGCAGGTTTGTGGGTTCAAGTCCCACCGTCGGCTCCAACTGAGAAGTGAGAGGTGAGAAGTTAGAAGTGAGAATAGAAGGAATTCGGCGCAGCCGAATTCCCGCCTAAAGTTCCCACCTCCAACCTCTCACCTCCCACATCCCATATGGAGGGGTTCCCGAGTGGTCAAAGGGAGCAGACTGTAAATCTGCCGGCTGTCGCCTTCGCAGGTTCGAATCCTGCCCCCTCCACCATGATGAGAAGTGAGAGGTGAGAAGTTGGAAGTGAGAATAGAAGGAATTCGGCGCAGCCGAATTCCAACCTTGAATCTAACCTCCAACCTCTCACCTCCCACATCCCATAACGCGGGGTGGAGCAGCTGGTAGCTCGTCGGGCTCATAACCCGAAGGTCGTAGGTTCAAATCCTACCCCCGCAACCATGCCACTATAGCTCAGTTGGTAGAGCGCGTCCTTGGTAAGGACGAGGTCACCGGTTCAATCCCGGTTAGTGGCTCCAGGCTGAGAAGTGAGAGGTGAGAAGTTGGAAGTGAGAATGGAAGGAATTCGGCGCAGCCGAATTCCCACCTTAAGTTCTCACCTCCAACTTCTCACTTCCCACATCCCATCAAGGCGGCGTAGCTCAGCTGGTTAGAGCATGCGGTTCATACCCGCAGTGTCCGGGGTTCGAATCCCTGCGCCGCTACCACCAGGAAAGGCACTGATCCGGAATGAAAGGGTCAGTGCTTTTGTATTTACGTTAAGCATTCCTTGCCCTGGGCTTTTAAAAAACGCGTGACTTTTCCGCCCGGGTATTTCATTATTATCGACGGTATCTTACTTTTCTCGAGAAGGAATTTTCAGCGGGACAGCGAAATAAAATAAGAGCTTTGGGGTAATGTATAATTATTGGAGGAATGGCAATATATAGCATAATATGAAAATCATTATTTAAAAACAGTCAGGATAGTAAGTTAAGGAAGGAGAGAGTATCCAAAATGGCAAAAGCAAAATTCGAACGCACCAAACCCCACGTGAACATCGGCACCATCGGGCACGTCGACCACGGGAAAACCACCTTAACCTCGGCCATCACCGTGATCCTCGCCACCGTGGGGAAGGCCCAGGTCAAAAAGTACGAAGAAATCGACAACGCTCCGGAAGAAAGAGAGCGGGGGCTCACCATCAACACCGCCCACGTGGAATACGAGACCGAGGCGCGCCACTACGCCCACGTCGACTGCCCGGGCCACGCCGACTAC
>JBFMBG010000005.1:0-63838 GCA_040755215.1 Bacillota bacterium
AGCATCGCCGCTTACAAGGCGGCGGAACTGGCCAGCCTGCTGGCCAAGGCGGGGGCGGACGTGCACGTGGTCATGACGGCCGGCGCGCAAAAGTTCGTCGCCCCGGCCACCTTTGCCGCCCTCACCGGCAACCCCGTGCATACCGATATGTTTGCCGGCGCGGCCGGCGCCGGCGGTTCGCCGCTCCCCCACATCGAACTGGCGAAGGCGCACCTGCTGGTGGTGGCTCCGGCCACCGCCAATATTTTGGCCAAGGCGGCGCACGGCGTGGCCGACGACTTGTTGAGCACGGTCATCCTGGCCGCCCGGGGCCCCGTTTTGTTCTGCCCGGCGATGAACGTCCACATGTACAGGAATCCGGCCACCCGGGCCAATATCGCCACCCTCAGAGAATACGGCTGCCGCGTCCTGGAGCCGGGGGCGGGCCGGCTGGCCTGCGGGGAAGAAGGAGAGGGCCGGCTCCCCGAACCGGCGGAGATCGTGGCGGAGATCACCCGGCTGCTGGGCGGCCCGGCAAAGGACCTGCAGGGGCTTTCCGTGCTGGTCACCGCCGGCGGCACCCGCGAACCGCTCGACCCGGTGCGCTTTATTTCCAACCGCAGCTCGGGGAAGATGGGCTACGCTCTGGCCCGGGCCGCGGCGGCGCGGGGGGCGGACGTAACGCTGGTCTCCGCTCCCACCGCCCTGCCCGCTCCCGCCGGTGTCAAGGTTGTTCTGGTGGAAACCGCGCAGCAGATGTTTGCTGCGGTCCTGGAGCACTTCCCGCAGGCGGACCTGGTCTTGAAGGCGGCCGCGGTGGCCGATTACCGGCCGGCCAAACCCGCGGAGCAAAAGATTAAAAAGGAAGGGGAGACCCTGGTGCTCGAACTCACCAGGAACCCCGACATCCTGCTGGAGCTGGGCCGGCGTAAAAAACCGGGCCAGGTGCTGGTGGGCTTCGCCGCGGAAACGGAAAACCTGCTGGCCAACGCCCGCCGGAAGCTCGCGGAGAAAAACGTGGACCTGCTCGTGGCCAACGACGTCACCCGGCCGGGGGCCGGCTTCGGCGCGGACACCAACATCGTCAAACTCATTTACCGCGACGGCAAAGTCGTCGACCTGCCCCTGCTGGAAAAAACGGTGCTGGCCGACCGCATCCTGGACGCGGCCCTCGGTGCCAGGCACTTAACTTATTAACTTACCTCGTTCTGGTGCCAGGCACTTAACTTATTAACTTATTAACTTATGGTATGTGTTACTATGGATGTGGATGGCAGGGGGTGTTTTTTTGGGTAGAAGTCCGCGAATAGAGTTTGCGGGTGCAATGTACCACGTAATCCAACGGGGCAACAACGGGGAGTTTATTTTTGTTTTACCGGAGCATAAGGAGTTTCTGCTTGAGATGTTGCGGCATGCCGTTTACGCGGACGGTCTGGATATTTTCGCTTATGTAATCATGAACAATCATTTCCACCTGGCCGTTCGGACGAATATAAAACCCCTGAGCAAAGTGATGCACCGCTTGAATACCCGCTACAGCCGATATTATAACCGTAAGCTGGGTCGGACCGGGCACATTTTTGAAGGTAGGTATAAAGCTGTACCAATTGAAAACGAGCAGTATCTCCTGGCGGTTGTCAGGTACATCCACCGTAATCCTGTCCGGGCTGGTTTATGCGCCGGAGTGGCTGATTATAAATGGAGCAGCGACGCTGATTATCGCGGAGAGGGCAAAGGATTTGTCCACACAAAGCAATTACTCGATATCCTGGATGACGTTCCAGGGAGGGCTTTTAAAAAGTATGTCTTGCTAATGGAACAAGATGATGAAAGGGACTTGGAGAATTTTTCATTTGACGGTCGGGAATCTTTAGCCTTGAAGGTTGAGCCAGGCCAAACCGTGACCCCCAGGAAGCAGTTGGATGAAATTCTTATGGCTACCGGAGTAAATATGGAAGAGTTTGCGCAAATAAAGAGCGGATCCAGGAAAAGAACGCTGATGCCGTATAAAGTTCGCTACGTCAGGGAAGCCCTGGCGCAGGGGTATGCATTGCAAGAAGTAGGCGAAAACATTGGCATATCTGCAGCGGCTGTTTATAAGTTAAGTGCCAGGCACTTAACTTATTTTTAAATGTTACATTATGGCTTAGATGGCAATAAAATATAATATTAGGTGTTAACTGCGGGGTGTGCTTATGCCGCCGTTTGGCCCCGGGCCGCCGTCCCGGCCGTTTTACCAGCAGGTGGACGAATCGGAAATCCGGCTGGACGGCGTAAGCCTGAAATTGAACAGATCCACCACCCTGCGCCTGCCTTTTGAGGTGTCGCTGATCATCCCCAAGGCCGAGATTCGCCGCCGCTACTACGAAGGTGGACAACTGGTCAGGGAAGAAGAATACAAATTAGACGGCATTACCCTCGTTCATTCCCCCCGCTTCCCGTCCCGCCGGCTCTTTCCGGGCGAAAAACCGGAAAGGCCTTCTTTCCCCCTGCCCCCCGGCGAGCCGCCGCAAATAAGAATTGTCAGCCGCACCCGCCTGGAAGGAAAAAGCCCCGGATAAAGAGGCAAAACTAAAAAATTGAAACCGGTTGCAAAGAAAAACCGGAAAAGTTAAAATTAAGTGAGGAAATCAGTTGGGGGAACTCAGTTGGGGGAAGCGGGTTTGTACGCGGAAGTGCTGGTGGATTTGCCGGCGCGCCAGGTAGACAGGGTGTTCCACTACCTGGTGCCCGCGCCCTTAAAAGATCAGGTCACGGTGGGCAGCCGGGTGCAGGTGCCCTTTGGACGGCAGAAACTGACCGGCTACGTGACCGGTTTTACCGTTTCCCCCCGGCTGGAGCAAGTTGATCAGCTCAAGGAGATCAGCGCCGTTTTGGATCCGGAGCCGGTCTTTGCCGAACGGCAGCTGGCTCTGGCCCGCTGGCTGGCGGAGCACTACCTGTGCCCGACGGTCAGCGCCCTGCAGGCGATCATCGGGCCGCGGCTGGCCGGCGCCCCCAGGCGGGTGCAGGGGCTGTGGCCCGCCGAAACGGCCGGCCCGGCCGCGTTCGCCCGGGCCCCCGCCCAGGAAAAGGCCTGGCGCGCCGCCCTGGCCCAGCCCGGCCTGACCCGCCGGGAACTGGCCGCCGCCGCCGGAGTGTCCCCCGGCGCGGTGGATGCACTGGTGGCAAAGCAGTTGTTGTCCGCGAGGGAATACGCCAAAAGCCGCTCCCCTTTTCCCGGCGAAAACGGGGCAGGCGCCGCCCCGCCTCCCCCGGCCCTGGCTCCCCAGCAGGAAGAGGCCGTCCGCGAAATCCGGGCCGCCCTGGAGGCGGGCGGGCCCAAAACTTTTTTATTGTACGGCGTCACCGGCAGCGGGAAAACCGAAGTGTACTGCCGCAGCGTCGCCCGGGCGCTGGGTTTGGGCCGCCAGGCCGTCGTGCTGGTCCCCGAAATCGCCCTCACCCCGCAAATGGTCGCCACTTTCCGGTCCCGCTTCGGCCCGCGGGTGGCCGTCCTGCACAGCCGCCTGTCCGACGGCGAAAGATACGACGAGTGGATGCGCGTTTGGCGGGGGGAGGCGGACGTCGTCCTGGGGGCGCGCTCGGCCCTGTTCGCTCCGCTGCGTGAGCCCGGCCTGATCATCATCGACGAAGAACACGAACCTTCTTATAAACAGGAGGAAAGCCCCCGCTACCACGCCCGCACCGTGGCCCTGCACCTGGCGCGCGAGCACGGCGCGGTGGTCGTCCTGGGCAGCGCCACCCCCGCGCTGGAGTCTTTTTACGCCGCCGGGCGGGGAGAATACCGGCTGCTCCGGATGGACGAGCGAGCTGCCCGCCGCCCCCTGCCGCAGGTGCGGGTGGTGGACATGCGGGCGGAGCTGCGCCGGGGCAACCGGGGGTTTTTCAGCCGGCAGTTGCTGCTGGCCGTGCGCGACACGCTGGCCCGCCGCGAGCAGGTGATTTTGTTTTTAAACCGGCGCGGCTTTTCCACCATCGTGGTCTGCCGGGAGTGCGGCCTGGTGGTCAAGTGCCCGCACTGCGACGTGTCGCTGACCTACCATACAGGCGGCCGCCTGCTCTGCCATTACTGCAACCACACGGCGCCGGCCCCCGCCCGCTGCCCGGACTGCCGCAGCAAGCAGATCGGCTATTTCGGCGCGGGCACCCAAAAAATAGAGCAGGAGGTGCGGCGCCTGTTCCCGAAGGCCGGGGTCCTGCGCCTGGACAGCGACACCGCCGCGCGCAAAGGCTCCCACCGGGAGATCCTCACCGCCTTCCGGCAGGGCGAGGCGGACATCCTCATCGGCACCCAGATGATCGCCAAGGGGCTGGACATCCCTTCCGTTACGCTGGTGGGGGTGGTGAACGCGGACGTCAGCCTGCACATGCCGGACTTCCGGGCCAGTGAGCGGACCTTTCAACTGCTCACCCAGGTGGCGGGCCGGGCCGGCCGCAGCGATTTGGGCGGCGAGGCGGTCATCCAGACCCACCAGCCGGAGCATTACGCCGTCCAGGCCGCCCGCGCCCACGATTACGAGGGGTTTTACCAAAAAGAAAGCGAGTACCGCCGGTCTTTGGACTACCCCCCCTTCAGCCACCTGGGCAGGCTTTTGGTCACGGGCACGCGGGCCGACGAAGTGGAAGGGGCGGCCGGCCTTTTATACAGCAAACTGAAAGAATTTGCCGGCGCCCTTGAGGTCCGCTTTCTGGGTCCCGCCCCGGCACCTTTAAGCCGGATCAAGGATTATTACCGCTGGCACCTGGTGCTGAAATCCCCCCGGGAGGAAGCGCTGCGCGCGGCCGCCGCCGCGGGCCTGCGGGAGGCCGATCGTTTTACATCCCGGCGCCTGCGCGTTATTATAGATATAGAGCCCCAAAATTTAATTTAGGAAAAATTTCCGGACGAGAAGGGTTGAGTTAATTTGGCCGTTTTTCGCATTGTCCGCTACGGCGAAGACGAGGTGCTCAGGGAAAAGGCAAAACCGATCGGCAGCATCAACGCCAGCGTCCATAAGCTGCTGGACAATCTGCGGGACACCATGTACAGCAACAAGGGGGTGGGGCTGGCCGCCCCCCAGATCGGCGTTTCCAAACGGGCCATCGTGGTGGATGCGGGGGAAGGCTTGATTGAACTGATTAATCCGGAGATCATTTGGCTTTCCGGAAAAGAAACGGACGTGGAGGGGTGCCTGAGCATCCCCGGGATGCTGGGCGAAGTGGAGCGCGCGGCGGACGTGGTGGTGAAGGGTTTGAACCGGGAGGGCCGGGAGGTTCAGGTGGCGGCCAGCGGCTTTTGCGCCCGCGCCCTGCAGCACGAGATCGATCACCTGGACGGCATTTTGTTTATCGACCGGGCCGTGAAAATTCGCCGGGCCGACGGCGAGCGGGGGCAGGAAAGAATTGAAGGGGCAGAGGCACAAAGGAAAAAGTAAAACTATGTGCCTTTGTGCCTGTGAACTTTGTGCCTGCCGAAAGCGGTTGCTTTAAAAAACGATTTTTTGAGTCTGGTATTCTTGCGGAGGAAATTTCATGCGCATCGTTTTTATGGGCACGCCGCACTTCGCGGTGCCCGTGCTGGAGGCAATTGTAGACGCCGGTTACCAGGTGGTGGGGGTGGTCACCCGGCCCGACCGGCCGAAGGGGCGGGGCCGGAAAATCCATCCTTCGCCGGTGAAGGAGGCGGCCGTGGGCCGCGGCCTGGCCGTTTTTCAGCCGCCGCGGCTGAGCGAGCCGGAATTCCTGGCGGAGCTGGACAACCTGCTGCCCGACGTGATCGTCGTGGCCGCCTACGGCCGGATTCTGCCCCCCGCCGTTTTGCACTTGCCCAAACACGGGTGCATCAACGTGCACGCCTCCTTGCTGCCCAAATACCGCGGGGCGGCGCCCATCCACCGGGCGATCATCAACGGCGAGAAAGAAACGGGGATCACCACCATGCTCATGGACGAGGGCCTGGATACGGGTGACATCCTCCTCCAGGAAGCGTTGCCCATCACGGACGAAGACACCGCCGGCACCCTTCACGACCGCCTGGCGCGGCTGGGGGCCGGGATGCTGGTGAAAACCCTGGATTTGCTGGCGGCGGGGATGTGTCCGCGCCGCCCGCAGGAGCACGCTCTGGCCACTTACGCCCCGCCGCTTGCCCGGGAAGACGAACTGATCGCCTGGAACGCCGGCGCCCGGGCCGTCTTCAACCAGGTGCGGGGCTTAAACCCCCGGCCCGGCGCCGCCACCTTCTGGGACGGCCGGGTCTTGAAAATCTGGCGGGCGGAGGTGGCGCAGGAAGAGTCCCTTTTGGCGGGGACGCTGCCCGGGCAGGTACGGGCGGCAAGCCCCGGGGAGGGACTGCTCGTCCAGGCCAACCCCGGCCTGGTGCGCGTCACGGAGCTGCAGCTCCAGGGCGGCCGGCGCCTGAGCGCGCAAGACTTCCTGCGCGGCCACCCCATCGCCGTAGGGACGATTTTTGATCAGGAGGAACGGGCAGGTTAACAGGTTAAAAACCAGTGCCTTTACTTTGTGCCTTTGTGCCTGTTGCCTCTGTGCCTCTATAAGGGAGAACACCACGTGAAATCACCAGTCGTAATCTCACCTCACGTACAAAAACGCCTCTTCCTGGGCCTGCTGGGGGGAAGCCTGGCATCGTTTTTGTTTTTGATTTTCGGCCTCTGGTACCTCTTCTTCCACCCCGGGAGCTCCACCTTTTACCAGACCGTTTTTTTGGTCATTTTGTTAGCTGTTGCCGGGGGGCTTCTGCTGGCCGTTTTTGGCATCGTCGGAATCGTCGCCACCATCCTGGCCGCGAAAAACTTCCCCTTCCTGCAGGCGCCCATCCAGCTGGCCATCCACCTTTTTTACCCGGCGGCGCTCACCCTGGGCCGGCTTTTGCGCATCGACAAAGACCGCATCCGCAGTTCCTTTGTGGAAGTAAACAACCAGCTCGTCAGGGCCAGAAAAGTGAAGGCGGAGCCGCCCCAGGTCCTCGTCCTGGTGCCCCACTGCCTGCAGTGGACAGGCTGTCCGCACAAGATCACCGTGGACGTGGATAACTGCCGCCGCTGCGGCACCTGTTACATCAACGAACTGCTCGACTTACGGGACAGGTTCGGGGTCAAGATGGGGGTGGCCACCGGCGGCACCCTGGCCCGCAAGTACGTGGAAGAGTACCGCCCGAAAGCCGTCGTGGCCATCGCCTGCGAGCGGGATTTGAGCAGCGGGATCCAGGACGTAGGGCGCCTGCCTGTTCTGGGGGTGACCAACGAACGCCCCCACGGCCCCTGCCGCGACACCTGCATCGACATCGCGCGCGTGGAGGAAGCGATCCGCCACTTTATCGGATGAGACCCCCATGCCACTTTTGTGGCCCTAACAGAAAACGAAAACTTCCGGCCCGTAGCTCTTAAGCGACGGCAAACGAACGGCGGGCAAGAGTATTTCAGTGTAGCGTTAATTATTGTGCTTTTTGCCGATAGTGTTATAATAATGACATAACGAATGAATTTGAAAGGGGGTTCGCAAGGTCTATGTCGACGACGGGCACCCAAACGGCACCGCCGGCGGGCGAGATCGTTTTGACTTACGAAGACTACCTGCGGCTTCCCGACGACGGCCGGCGCTACGAAATTTTAGAAGGAGTGTTGCACGTGACGCCTTCACCGACCACCACCCACCAGCGGGTTTCACGCCGGTTGTTTTCTATCCTGGATGCTTTTGTAAAGGAGCATAACCTTGGTGAAGTTTTTTATGCACCCCTGGATATTGTTTTCAGCAACGTCAGTGTTGCCCAGCCCGATTTACTTTACGTTTCGGAAGCCCGCCGGGGAATAATCACCGAAAAAAATATTGCCGGCGCGCCGGATCTGGTGGTGGAAATAGCCTCTCCTTCGACGGCCGGCGTGGATAAAGTGACCAAGGCGCAGGTTTACGCCCGCTACGGGGTTCCCTATTTCTGGGTGGTGGACCCCCAGCAGAAAACTCTCGAAGAGTACCGCCTGGAGCGGGGGATTTACATGCTGGTGCGCTGCTGGGAAGAAAATGCCGTCTTTGCCCCGGAACTGTTTCCCGGCCTGAAGGCGAACCTGAAAGAAATCTGGCCCGCGTAAAGGGGGCTTCGTTGATGAGAATACTGATTACCGGGGGCAAGGGACAGCTGGGGGCCGACCTGGAAAAAGAGCTGGCCGGCCCCGGCGGGCACGAAGTGATCTGCTTAGAGCGGGACCGGCTGGACGTAACCAGGCCGGAGCAGGTGCAGGAGGCGGTGGAGGCCGCCCGCCCGGAAGTCATCATTCACGCGGCCGCGTACACCCACGTGGACGGGTGCGAGCTGGACCCGGACCGCGCTTACCTGGTCAACGCGCTGGGCGCCCGCAATGCAGCGGTGGCCGCGGCGAAAGTTAAGGCCAAACTGGTTTACATAAGCACCGACTACGTCTTCGACGGCCAAAAGCAAACCCCTTATACGGAGTTCGACGCGCCCGCTCCCTTAAGCGTCTACGGGAAATCCAAGCTGGCCGGCGAAAAATGCGTAGCCGCCTTCTCCGGCCGCTTTTTTATCGTGCGCACCGCCTGGCTCTACGGGCGCGGCGGCACCAACTTCGTCAAAACGATGCTCAAACTGGCCGCGGCGCAGCCGGAAGTGGCCGTCGTCAACGACCAGGTGGGCACGCCGACCTTCACGGAAGACCTGGCCCGGTTTATCGGCGTGCTCATCCGGACGGAGTTGTACGGCATTTACCACGCCAGCAACAACGGCGCCTGTTCCTGGTTCGACTTCGCGCAGGCCGTTTTCAAGCTGGCGGGGCTGGCGCCCGGGCGCGTTAAGCCCATTTCCACAGCGGAGCTGAACCGGCCCGCCCCCCGCCCGGCCTACTCCGTCCTGGACAACTACTGCCTTAAGCTGCAAGGGCTGCCGGACCTGCGCCCCTGGGAAGAGGCGCTGGCGGAATTTTTCCAAAAGTACCGGCATGAACTGTCCGTTTAATCAGCCGGCGAATAAAATATTTAAGGACCTTCACCGGTAAAAAATATTTTCGAATGTTTGGCAGGGAGGGCTTTTCCCGGAATAATGATTGAGGGCGTAAAAGTTAAAAAATTAATCAAGCACTGCGACGACCGCGGCTTTTTCATGGAAATCTTAAGGGACGACGACGGCCTTTTGGCCCGCTTCGGGCAGGCTTCCCTGTCCAAAACTTATCCCGGCGTCATCAAGGCTTTCCATTACCACGAGCGGCAGGACGACCTGTGGTTTTTCCCCGTGGGCAACGCCCAGGCGGTGCTCTACGACCTGCGCGCAGATTCCCCCACCAGGGGGGAAACCAACGTCTTCTACCTTGGCGAGGACAACCCTATCCTGCTGCTCATTCCCCGGATGGTGGCGCACGGGTACCGGGTGCTGGGCAATGAACCGGCCGTCATCGTCTATTTCACCACCGCCTCCTACAACCGGGACGACCCCGACGAAAAGCGCATTCCCTGGGACGACCCGGCCATCGGTTTCGACTGGACGACGAAAAACCGGTAGCGCAAATTTCCCGTACCTTTCCTGGACAGTTTGGGCAACGGTTTTTAGATAACTGATGAACGCGAGGTGTTTTCCTTGAAGGCGCTTATCCTGGCCGGCGGCAAAGGCACCCGCCTGCGGCCGCTGACCTACACAACCGCCAAGCAGCTCATCCCCGTGGCCAACAAGCCGATCATTTTCTTCGTCCTGGACCAGATCGTGGAAGCGGGGATCACCGACGTCGGCGTCATCATTTCCCCGGAAACGGGCGCGCTGGTGAAGGAAGCGGTGGGGGACGGCTCCCGCTGGGGGGCGAACATCACCTACATCGTTCAGGAGGAGCCCCTGGGTCTGGCCCACGCCGTCAAAACCGCCCGGCCATTCTTAAGCGAAGATCCCTTCCTCATGTTTTTGGGCGACAACCTGATCCAGGGCGGAGTTAAAAAAGCGGTGGCGGATTTCTTTAGCGAAAAGCCCCACGCCCTGATCATGCTCAAAGAGGTTGCCGACCCCCGCGCCTTCGGCGTGGCGGTTTTAAACGGCCGCAACAGCGTGGTGCGGCTCGTCGAAAAGCCAAAGGAGCCCCCTTCCAATCTGGCCCTGGTGGGCATTTACCTGTTCACCCCGGCCATCCACCAGGCCATCGCGCGCATCCGGCCCTCCTGGCGGGGGGAGCTGGAAATCACCGACGCCGTCCAGGAACTGCTGCACCTGGGCCACCGCGTCCTGGCCCGCAGGATCGAGGGCTGGTGGCTGGACACCGGGAAAAAAGACGACATCCTGGAAGCCAACCGGGCGGTGCTGGACGCCTACGCCAAAGCCGACGTCCGGGGGGAAGTGGACGGGGAAAGCCGGGTCACCGGCCGGGTGGAAATAGGGGAGGGTACGGTCGTCAGGAACAGCGTGGTGCGCGGCCCCGTGGTTATCGGCAAATACTGCGTCGTGGAAAACTGCTTCGTCGGCCCCTTCACCGCCGTCGGCGACGAGAGCAGGCTCTCCAACGTGGGGATTGAACATTCGGTCATCCTGGAGGGGTGCGAGCTCAAAGACATCCAGCGCATCGAAGACAGCCTGCTGGGCCGGGGCGCCCGGGTCTGCCGCGCCGGGGACAACCGCCGCGCCCTGCGCATGTTTTTGGGCGACGACGCGCAGCTCGTGATTTAGGGGGAGAAAAATGCGCATCCTGATCACCGGCGGGGCCGGGTTTATCGGCAGCAACATGATCCGGTACCTGCTGAGCAAATACCCTTACGAACTAATCAACCTGGATAAACTGACCTACGCCGGGAACCTGGAGAACCTCGCCGGCTTAGAGCACGACCCCCGGTACACCTTCGTGCGCGGCGACATCGCCGATCCGCAGGTGGTGGAGGAAATTTTTGCCGGCAAAATCGACGCCGTGATCAACTTCGCCGCCGAATCCCACGTGGACCGCAGCATCGCGGACGCCAGCGACTTCATCCGCACCAACGTAGAGGGCACGCGCGTCCTGCTGGAGGCCGCCCGCCGCCACGGCGCGGCAAAGTTCATCCAGGTGTCCACCGACGAAGTTTACGGCTCCCTGGGGGAAACGGGCTTTTTTACCGAAGAAAGCCCGCTCAACCCCAGCAGCCCGTACTCGGCCAGCAAGGCGGCGGCGGATCTGCTGGCCCTGGCCTACCACCGCACCTACGGCCTGCCGGTGCTGATCACCCGCTGCTCGAACAACTACGGCCCCTACCAGTTTCCCGAAAAACTCATCCCGCTCATGATCACCAACGCCCTGGAAGACAAACCCCTGCCCGTCTACGGGGACGGCCAAAACGTGCGCGACTGGCTGCACGTCTGCGACCACTGCGCCGCCCTGGACCTGGTGCTGCACCGGGGCCGCCCGGGGCAGGTCTACAACATCGGCGGCAACAACGAAAGAAAAAACCTGGAGATCGTCCGCCTGATCCTGGCCGAGCTGGGCAAACCCACATCCCTCATCGCCTTCGTTGCCGACCGCCCCGGCCACGACCGCCGCTACGCCATCGACGCCGGTAAACTGCGCCGGGAACTGGGCTGGCGCCCCCAATACCCCTTCGCGCAGGGCCTCTACGAAACCATCCGGTGGTATTGCGAAAACCAAAGCTGGTGGCGCAAGATTAAATCCGGCGAGTACCGCGCCTACTACGAAAGGATGTACTATAAAAAATAACCCCCTTTGCAAAGGGGGCGGAAAATAAATTACTTCCGGCCCGCGGCGATGGCCCGGGCCAGTTCGGCGATGCTGGCGGTCAGGTCATCCAGCTTGCTTTCGATGCGCACCAGCAAAAACGCGGCGACAGCGATGGGAAAGCCCAGATTGCCCACGTACTGGAAAATTTCTTCCACCAGCAAAACCTCCTTTTTAGTTTTTGTTTTTGCCGTTAAAAAACGGGGAAGGAAACCACCCCGGCAGTTTCCTTCCCCAAACTGCAGCCCGGCGGCAGCCCGCCTGCGGCCCGCCCGGCAGCCGCGCCTAAAAAACCGGCGGGCCGCCCTGGCGCGGCCCGGGTTGCTTAAGCCGGGTCGTACAGGTCGTTGGTCGTGCGGTCGACGATCTTCACGTCCTGCTTGGCCACCAGCGCCCCGCCGGCAGACAGGAAGACGTTCCTGGCGATGACCTGGTCCATGGCGGCCTCGATCTCCGCCGGCGTAACGTTGTCGCGCGGGTTGTCCAGGCTGATGGTGAAATTCCTGCCCGCTTCGTTCCTGAAGACCATCCGCAGCGTTTGGGTGGTTACCGCGGCCACCTGATTCACCTCCTTTTAACCGGCACGCGGCCGCTGTCCGGCGCGTCCGGCAGTATGCGGGAAAAAATGGATTAAATCCGCTGCCGCAAAGCTCCCGCCTGTGCCCCTTGCTTTATGCCCGTTGAGCGGTCGGCCGGCGCCTTCCGGGCACGGGCGGGCAGGGACTTCCGCCGCGCCTACACCTGCACCAGCTGGCTGGCGTCGATGCGGCTGACCTTGCTTAAAGTATACTCCTGCAGGCCGGCCAGGGCCTGGGCCACGTCGAACAGATCCTGGTCCGCAGCGTCCGGCCGGACGTAGCGCAGGCTCTTGTTCCGGTAGACCGGGTTCCCCTGCGCGTCCACCCCGGTCTGCAGCTCCAGCTGCAGCACCGTCCCGCCGGGCACCCTGTTGACTGCCATGGCTTTTTCACCTCCCTCCTTGCTTATGGCCGGGGGAAGCATTCGGGTCATTTAGACCCCGAACATTTGTTCCCCCCCCCACGACCATATTATAACCCCCGCTCAGGGGGGTGTCAAGACCAGAAAATGGAAAATCCTAAGAAAAATATTGGCGTAAAAAATTGTTGAAAAAAGTGGAAAATAGGGGAGGAATTTTGGAGAAGCCCGGGGAAATATTGTATTGCCCGGGTTTTAGTTAGTTAACAGGAGAGTTAGCAGTATTGATTAAATTTTAAGAATAAATTAGATAGGGTGGGCAGCGGTGGAAAAAGAGCGCAAGCAAGCCGCCTTCTTGCGGCCCCTCGCCGGCTTCAGGCCCTTTGTCTTCGCCCTGGTCTTTTTTGCGGCCCTTCTTCCCGCCCTGGGGATGTTTTTTTACCACCTTTCGGACCTGCGCCGGCAAGCGGCGGCCGGGGCCGAAGAAAAGGCCCTGTTCGTTTTGCGCACGGCTTCCCGGGAGCAGGAGAGGCTGGTTTTAAACACCGTCCAGACGCTCTCTGTTCTTGCCCTTTTGCCGGAAATGCACGCCCCCGGCCCGGCCACCTGCAATAATATTCTCAAAAATCTCCTGGGGCAGTCCCCGTGGCTGGCCAACGTCGGCCTTCTCGATCTAAAGGGTAATCTCGTCTGCAGCGCCGTACCCGCCCAGGGGCCCGTAAACGCCGCCGACCGCCTGTACTTCCGGAAGGTGCTGCGCACCGGCCGCCCCGCCGTGGGGGAGTACGCCGTCAGCCGGACCACCGGCAGGCCCGCCCTGCACGTGGCCCACCCCGTTTTCGACGAACGGGGCGAGCTGCGCGCGGTGCTCTGGGCGGCCCTGGACCTGGCCTGGCTGGCCAATTATTCCCTGGGTGCGACCCTGCCGCCGGGGATGGTCTTTACCCTGGCGGACAAAAACGGTCTTATCCTGGTGCGCGTCCCGGACGGGGAGGAGTGGATCGGCCGCCGGGCGGAAGACCTGCCCCTGGCGGAGGCCGCCGCTCTGGGTGGGGAAGGGATGCGCTGGGAAAAAGAAGCAAAGGGAAGGCCGCAGCTTACCGTTTTCCGGCCGGTCGCCCTGCCCGCCGAAGATGCAGCGATCTTTGCCTTCGTGGGCGCATCCAACGAGGCGGTTTTTGCCGCCGCCAACACAATTCTTTTGCATGGGGCGGCGGCGGCGGGCCTGGCCGGGGTTTCGGCGCTGGCCGTCCTCGCCTTCGGGGGCCTGGCCGCCCTTTTTTTCCGGCGGGCGGAAAAAGAGCTCCGGGAGTCGGAGGAAAAATACCGGGCGGTTTTCGAAAACACCGGCACGGCCACCATCATTATCGAGGAAGACACCACCATTTCCCTGGCCAACGCCGGGTTCTGCGCCCTCACGGGATATTCCCGGGAGGAGGTCGAGGGGCGGATGAGCTGGAAGGATTTCGTGGCCGCGGAAGAGGACTTGCAGAAAATGGTGGAGTACCACTACCTGCGCCGGCGGGATCCGGGGGCCGCCCCCCGCAACTACGAGGCAAGCATCCGCGACCGGCAGGGGGCCGTCCGGCAGGCGTCCATAACCGTGGCCGTGATCCCCGGAACCGCAAAAAGCGTGGCCTCCTTTCTGGACATTACGGAAGCAAAGCGGGCCTACGCGCGCCAGGCCGCCCTGGCCGAGGAAAGGGCCCGGCTTTACGCCGAGGCCCGGCGGCGCAACCAGCAGCTGCACGCTTTGCGGAGCATTGACACGGCCATCACGGCCAGCCTGGACCTGCACCTGACCTTCGAAGTCATCCTGGACCAGGCGGTCAACCGCCTGGGGGCGGACGCGGCGGCCCTCCTGCTCCTCAACCAGTCCACCCACCGCCTGGAGTACGCCGCCGGCAGGGGCTTCTCAGGCGCGAAAGCAGAGCGCGCGCCTTTGCGGCTGGGCGAAGGGGGCGCCGGGCTGGCCGCCCTGGAAGGGCGTTTGGTGAGCATCCCCGACCTGGCCGGAGCGAAAGGAAGCTGCCCCCGGCTCGACCTTTTGGGCGCCGAAGGGTTTGTAAGTTACTGGGCCGTCCCCCTGGTTGCCAGGGGGCAGGTGAAAGGGGTGCTGGAGGTCTTCCGCCGCTCCTCTTTCGAAGCCGATCCGGACTGGCTGGAATTCCTGGAGACCATCGGCAGGCAGGCGGCCGTCGCCGTCGACAGCGCCACCCTTTTTGCGAGCCTTCAGCGGGCCAACAAGGAGCTTACCCTGGCCTACGACGAAACCATCGAAGCGCTGGCCTACGCCCTGGACCTGCGGGACAGGGAAACGGAGGGGCACAGCCGCCGGGTCGCCGACCTCACCCTGGAGCTGGCCCGGGCCTGCGGGATGGGCGAAGAAGAGATAGTGCACGTCCGCCGGGGCTCCCTTTTGCACGACGTGGGGAAGCTGGGGGTGCCGGACGCCATCCTGCTCAAGCCCGGCCCCCTCACCGAGGAAGAGTGGGACATCATGCGCCGCCACCCGGTATACGCCTACGAGATGCTCTCCCCCATCGGCCACCTGCGCCCGGCCCTGGACATTCCTTACTGCCACCACGAAAAGTGGGACGGCACGGGCTACCCCCGGGGCCTGAAGGGAAAACAAATCCCCCTGGCGGCAAGGCTTTTCGCCGTGGTGGACGTCTGGGACGCCCTCCTCTCCGAGCGCCCCTACCGCCCCCCCTGGCCCCGGGAAAAGACCCTGGCTTACCTCCGCGAGCAATCGGGAAAGCACTTCGACCCGGAGGCGGTGGCGGCTTTTTTGAAAATAATCGGGTGATTCCAGCCTTTGCTTACGTTGAAAACGCAATACATACGGGGGAAATAATAGAGCCGTACCCGAACGATCCGCGCGGGCCGAGCTGCCTTGTTTACGTTCTAAACGGCTACCTGGCGAGCAGACAAATTGTATCGAACCACCTTTTTAACCCTTACCGAAGCCAGGCTTTTTAACGAATTTCTGCTTAGCGCGCAGCCAACGGTATGATATAATAGATGCAACTGTGATAGATGCAACTGGGACGGGCCGGGGGCAGTTGAGAGCTGAGGGAGGTGCCCGGAATGGGTGAAGTAAGGGTAAAAGCACGTTTAGTGAATGCAGTGGACGAGGAACTGGTGCGCCGGAACATGCTCAAACCGGAGGAAATAAGGGTCTACAAGGCTGATGCCCTTGTTGATACCGGTGCCGTTCGCTCCGTCCTTCCTTCCTACGTCGTCGAGCGACTGGGTTTGGCCCTGCGCGGCCGGCGGGTTGCCGAATATGCCGACGGACGGAAGGAAGCGGTAGGGGTGACGGGACCACTGATCATCGAAATAGAAGGCAGGGATACCCTGGAAGAAGCACTGGTGTTGGGGGACGAGGTAATTATCGGCCAAACCGTGTTGGAAAAGCTGGACCTTTTTGTCGATTGCGTGAATCAACGGCTTATTCCCAACCCTGCCCATCCGGATCAGCCCGTATCGAAAGTGAAATAGCTTTAATAAAATGAAACTGCCCGCGAAAGCCGCCATCATCGAAGTCCTGCTCCGGGACGGCCTCCAGAACGAGGCCCGGCCGGTCCCCCTGCCGGTGAAAATCGACTGTTTGCATAAATTGCCCGGCGCGGGCTTGCGGGAAATCGAAATCGGCGCCTTCGTTGACCCCCGCCGGGTTCCCCAAATGGCCGGCACCCGCGAGCTGGCCGCCGAAATCCAAAAACGCACGTTCTTGACTTTCCCGTCCAAATACGCGATAATTTAAACGAAAATGATAACTTATTTATTTACGAACGTAAATGCATATCATATAGAAAATGAAAAGGGCGGCCACGCTTTGGCGCCCCTTGCTGAAGTAATTAAAAAGGCCGGTATAAACGCGGAGGATCTGGAGGCTGCTCCTGATGTCGATCTGAAAATAAATGGCATCCTGTGGTAAGATATGATCCGGCACTAAAAATCTTTTTGAGGCAAGTTTTTTCAGGTGTTTTGAAGGTTACAGCGCCAGTCCCTCCGGCCGGCGGAAAATCTCCGCCCCAGGAGCGGTAAATTCGGGAAGCAGGGTCGAGGCTAGGGAATCTTCCGGCCCGTATACTCCGGCCAGCAGCCAGCCTTTTTCGCCGGCGCTGAACACCTCCACCGTTTCGCCGGCGGGGTCCACCACCCAGTACTCCCTCACTCCGTAGCGCAGGTACAACCTGCTTTTCTGCAGCCGGTCGCGGCGCCCCGAGGCCGGCGAGAGCACTTCCACCACCAGGTCCGGCGCCCCTTGCAGGCAGTTTTCCGTAAGCAGGGAAAACCGCTCCCGGGAGAGGTAGAGCACGTCCGGCTGCAAAACCACGTCATCGGCAGGCACCACATCAAAAGGCGCAAATAGAACCAGCCCCAGGTTGTTCTTCTCCACGTAGGCGCGCAAAAGTGCTGCGATGTTGGCCGCAATGCACTGGTGCGAAAACCCCGGCGAAGGCGTCAAGACCAGTTCCCCCTCCAGCAGCTCGTAACGCTGCCCATCGTCAATTTTTAAATAATCAGCGTAAGTTAAACTCTTTTGAGCGGAAGGCTCGCGGGTAACTGCCGTTTCCAGCACCGCAAATCACCCTCTCTTTAAAAAACCTATCTTGTTGACTATTATAAATGCCCAAAGAAAAAATTGCAAACGCAGCAAATAACGTAATAATGTTGGCTATTTTACCCTGTTCCAGAGATCTCCGACGTCGAAAGTTTCTACCGGACCCGTTAAAAGGCAAAAAAATTTTATTCTACTCCCCGGACGGCAGCAGCTTTGGGCAAAGCAGATTAACCAAAGCAATGCTTTTGAACATGCCAGTTTTATAAAAACCCTGGTTTTTGGTCACTGTAATTTTAAATAATTTATGTTATAATGGTTGTATCTCCGTAATCGGGAAAGATCTGTCATCTAATTTAAGAAGGTGTTTGCCAATGGATACTATATAGAGAAAAATAAAATAAATGAGATCGCCCAAGAAATGGTAAAAGAAGGTTACCGGGTTGAACAGGAGTACCGGTTGAAGGGATATTCATTTGATCTAATGGCAGAAAAGGGCAACGAAAGAATTTTTTTGAGGTAAAATCCGCGAATGCCCCTTTCCGCCCACACGAGGATATCTGATATTTCAGATGCGGAAGTCCTGGAGGTCGAAATCACCAACTCGAGCTCATTGAATGTGCAAAAATTGAAGTAGATGTCTTTTTGGAGGCTGGGATTTCGTGGAATTTATCAACCATGACGACGGGAATGTCTATGATGTTCTCTATCGGGACGAGGAAAGCGTCCGGACAATTTTGGCCGAGCACCCGGAAGTGAAAATCCTCTGGGGGAAGCGGGGGGAATTTTCCGGCCCCATCGTGATCAACGGCGTCAATCCGCTTCTGCACGTACTCATCGAAGGCGTCGCGGAAAACCAGATCAAAGAAGAGAACCCGCCGGAGGCGCGGGAGGCTTTCTTGCGCCTCCAGAACATGGGACTGACCCGGCACGCCGCCCGGGGCGCCATTACCGCTCTGCTTGTCCCCCACCTGTTTCGGGTTTTGAAAAAGAGTATCCCGTTTGACGCAAAGGCGTATTCCAGGCGTCTGAAGATATTGGGGACAGACCTTCGAAATGTGGGCCGCAACGAGCCCTGCCCCTGCGGAAGCGGCCAGAAGTTTAAAAAATGCTGTCAGCCCCTGGGCGAATACCTGGCACCGCGCAAAAACGCCGGCGCCCTTGTCCTGGGTTACGGAAGTTATGCCTCCCTGGAATATCTGCGCTCTCTTCCGCCGGAATCGCTAATTTTGCAAATCGAAAACAGGGTGCACATCGCCCGCTTTTTCGAAGCCCACGGAGACCTCTCCGCCGCCCTGACCTGCCTGAAAGAAAACGTTGCCCTCACCCGGGAGGACGAAAAAAAACTCTTAAACGCCCTCCAGGATCTTCAACTCCTCTGTATGAACCACCCCGAACTGAGCGCAGAAGGCATAAAAGCAACCGACAGATTAATCGCCCTGGCCGAAGCAGAAGACCAAAAAGGGATGTACCGCTGCGACCGGGCCGATCTGCTGGCCGCCGCCGGACAACGGCGGCAGGCGGAAGAAGAATTCCACACCCTGTTTCGCGATCTCCCCGGATTTAAATTCGGCCGCTACCGCTACGCCCTGTTCCTTGAACAGTACGGGCGCAGCGCCGAGGCCGAAGCGGTCTTGAAAGAGTTGCTGGCACACCCGGCCGGGCTGGATGCCGAGACTTACGGGGCCGCGCAGGGAGCGCTGGCCAACCTTCAGCGCGCAAAGCGCAAGGAGGGTTGCTAACGTTGAAAGATATTCACCCGTGCAATTTGCCGGAAATTTACAAACTTCTCTCATGATCTGCTCAAGCCAGCGAAATTCTATATCTCTTCGAGAAGAAGCGGATAAAATCAAACGTATTGGATTTAAAGAAACTGATTCAAGAATCGATAAATTACGTTGAACAAGAATTAAACTTGGACGTAATAGAGGAAGCAATTGAAATCGATACCTTTTCTCACTCCATAAGGCAGGAATTTTTTAAAAGCGAGGAGAAATGAGAAACGTTAATTTTAGTTTCCAGCCGGTGGAAATCTTGCCGCTTTTTCTTTAAACTTGATGAGCAGAAATTGACTGGCGTGGGTGGATAAGCAAGACTTTTCACAAAGGAGGGGTGGTAGGTGTACCGCGAGGAGTTTGAGCGCGCAATACGAATCATTTGCCAGGCCGCGCAGGAAATTTATAAGGATCGCCTGGTATCAGTGGCTGTTTTCGGATCCGTCGGCCGGGGTACACCACGCCCCGATTCAGATATCGATCTTCTGGTAGTGGCGGAAAACCTCCCTGGAGGACGCCTGAAGAGGATGGCCGAGTTCGCCGGGGTGGAAGAGATCGTGGAAGCGCACGCGCCCGAATTCAGGTTGATCAAACCGGATCTATCCCCGGTGATCAAAGAGAAGAGCGAGGTCCTGCAGGGGAGCTTATTATTTTTGGATCTGGTAGATGACGTGAAAATATGTTATGATCGCGGGAATTTTTTATTCCTCTATCTAGACGGCCTCAAAAGGAAATTGCAGCAAATGGGTGCGCAGAGGGTTTACCGCGGCGGCGCCTGGTACTGGGTTTTGAAAGAGAATTACCGGCCCGGTGAGATGATTGAAATATGACCAGCGTCACCCTGGCTCAAAGTTACCTGGTTAAAGCAACCAAAAGGTTGAAAATATTACCGGTCCTCCTGGCGGAAGAGGCATACTCCGATGTGGTGCGAGAAGCACAAGAAATAGTAGAATTGGCCGTAAAAGGCATCCTCCGGTATATTGGCATTGAACCGCCCAAGCAACACGACGTGGGTTACTTACTGGTGGAGTTCCAGGACCGTTTACCGGAAGAAGTGCGGCGGGAGGCTGGAAAAATAGCTAAAATATCAAAATGGCTGCGCAAAGAGCAGGAATTTGCTTTTTACGGTGATGCGGATTTTATTCCCACTGAGGAATATACAGAGCAAGATGCCAGGAGGGGTATGCAAGACGCGAATTTTGTTGTCCAGATGGCAATGGGGGTTATTTTACCTGCAGAAAGGGCCCTGGCTTCCCAAAAAGCAGGGATTGATTGCGAAGGCAGGGCCGGGGGAAGGCCGCAAAGGAAAAGCAGACTTTTTTTTATACCACATCTGCGGAATTAAAAAGTATCCTGAAAAAGTTTGTATCCGGGGAGGAGTATCCAGCTGGACGGTTGTCCGGCAGAGACAAACAGAGGTAATTGACGGCCCTCATTACCAATCTCCGCGGCTCCCGCGCCGGCCGGGAAACGGGCCTGGCGCACCTGAACTTCGTTTTTTCTGCCAGCGAAAAACACAACCTGAACAACGTGAACAAAACCATCCAGGAGTTCCTTGCCGAACTCCGCGCCATTGCTGCGCAGGCCGATCGCGACGGGATCGGGCTTTGCTGGCGGCGGTCTGCCGAAGAAGGTCGACTTTGCCGGAAATTTTGCATTTTGTTACATTGCAGATTCAGCCAATTTTATATTAAAATATAATTGATAACTTACAAGGAAGAGGTATACAGAAATGGAGAGGGCAGAGTTGATCACTTTGGCAAAAAAACTTTCGCTTCGGGAAAAGCTTTTTTTGATTTCACAATTAACCAAAGATTTATCCTCATATAAGATTGAGATGCCAAAAAAAATAGTAAAAATGAAAGGAATAATACCAAAAAATTCTTTCCCGCATTTGCAAGAAGACTTAAAAAAAAACTACGTAAGAATTCCATAAAACATGTTGAAGAGGAATGAAGTAGTGAAATATATTGCGCGTGATTCACCAGCTTACGCTGCGTCATTTGTGCTGAAAGTAAGAGAAGTAAGCAGATCCCTAAAGATGTTTGCCAGACGAGGACGTGTCGTTCCGGAACCCGGTCTTGAATATATTCGGGAATTATTCATTTACAACTACCGTTTAATTTAAGGAGGTGTTTGCCAATGGATACAGTAAAAAAGGAAGCGTTGAAATTAATATCGGAATTACCGGAGCAGGTTAGCTGGGATGACATTATATATAAACTTTACGTAAGGAAAAAAATAGCTACCGGTATTAAAGCTGCTGAAGAAGGTCGCGTAATTTCCCAGGAAGAAGTCAAAAAGAGGTTTTTAGGCCAGTGAGAATTGAATGGACAGAGCCCGCAGTTTTGGATTTAGAAAGCATCCAGGAGTATATTAAAAAAGGTTCGGAGCTATACGCAAATATCTTCATTGAGAAGCTGATTAACGCAGTTGACAATTTGAGTAATTTTC
This sequence comes from Bacillota bacterium, assembly GCA_040755215.1. Taxonomy (GTDB): domain Bacteria; phylum Bacillota; class Desulfotomaculia; order Desulfotomaculales; family Nap2-2B; genus JAIMBK01. Next base: position 21,393 of record JBFMBG010000005.1, read on the forward strand.
CTTTTATGGGTCACAGCGTTCCAGAAGCCAGGAGGAAAAACATCCGGGAAATTATTTTTCATACTTACCGGATTATTTATCGTGTAGAAAAGGAACGTATTTTAATATTGGCTATTATCCACTGTTCTAGAAATCTTCGACGAAAGAAACCGAAGCCCTGGGAAATTACTTAAGCTAACTTTTTCATTTGCCAATGACAACAAACTTCCTTGGCTTTAGAAAACCCCCCTTCGGAAAAAGGGGGGCCATGTTTGTCCGAATGCGTGGCCGTCGCGGAATAGCTAGGGCAGCGGGCCGCTTCCCCTGGCCGAGCACGAAACTGCTTGCGGGAAATCGAAATCGGCGCCTTCGTTGACCCCCGCCGGGTTCCCCAAATGGCCGGTACCTTCGAGCTCTCTTTACCGTTGCCGCCGACACCTTTTCTCACTTCAGAAGGCAGGAATTTTGGAGAAGCGTGGAGAAATGAGAAACGTTAATTTTGGTTTCCTGCCGGTGGAAATCTTGCTGCTTTTTTTAAACTGATTTGATGAGCAGAAATTGACAGGCGAAGGTGGATAAAAATGCCGAAAGCAACGGTCCAGGCAAAAGGAGCGAGGCCGGCCCAAACCGCGGCTGCGGCCGGGCGCGCCGCCGCGCAAAGGCCCTGGGCGGACCGGGCGGCTTTCTGGGGCGTGGGGGCGCTGCTTTTCTTCCCGCCCTTTTTCCGGGGGCTTTTCTTCGCCACGGAGCAGAGCCGGGCGCTGATCCTGGCGGCGGTCCTGTTCTGGCTGGCCTGGTGGGGAAAGCACAGCCGCCGCGATTACGCTTTTCTCTCCCACCCCCTGGATTACTTTGTCCTGGCCCTGCCGCTGGTCTACCTGGCCGCCGCCGCGGGCGCCGTGAACTACGGCCTGGCGGTGGATGAAATCGTCAAGAACGTCCTCTATTTCCTCGCTTACTGGCTGGTCGTCCAGCTGGTCCGGGAGGAAGCCGATCTTTCCCGCTTTTTGCACGTCATTTACCTCGCCGCCGTCGGGGCGGCCCTGGCCGGGCTGGCTACCGCCACGGGAATCGTGAACATCCGGGACGGCTTTTTAAACGGCCGGATTTACTCCAGTTTCCAGTACCCCAACGCTCTGGCCAGCTACCTGGCCCTGGCCGGCTTCCTGGGCCTGTTCTTCTGGCAAAAAAACGGGCCGCTCCCCCTGGCCGCCGCCATCACCGACCGGACGCTGCAAAAAGCGCTGCCGGACCGGCTGCTCAACCTGCGGCCTTTCGGCTACCTGTACATCCTGGCCAACTTTCTCCTGCTGGCCGTGCTCTTCGGCACCAAATCCCGCGGCGGCCTGCTGATTACCGGCGCGGTCTTTGTGCTCTACGTCGCCGGCCTGCCCTGGCAAAAGCGCCTGCCGGTGCTGGCGCACGCGCTGCTTGCCGGCGGCCTCGGCTACGTTCTTATTCACCTGTTTATCAGCAGTGCCGTCGCCAAACAAATGGGAATTGCCTGGCTCTGGATCGGTGCGGGCCTGGCGGCGGCCAGCCTGGCCCAGGCGGCTTACAACTTTTTATCTTCCCGCCGCCCGCCGGCCTGGCTGAACGATCGGGCAAAAGCCGGCCGGGCTTTGGCCGGTTTGCTCGGCTGCCTCGCCGCCGCCGGCGGGGCGTTCGCCGCCTTCCGGCCGGAACTGCTCCAGAAGATAATTTCCTTCAACTACCTGCGCAACGCCTTTGAGCGCACCTATTTCATCAAAGACGCCCTGGCCATGCTGAAAACCCGCCCCGTTTTAGGGTGGGGCGGCGGCGGCTGGGAGGAGGCCTACCGCTCCTTCCAGGGGTACCTGTACAACTCCAACGAAGTGCACAGCTACTACTTCCAGGTGGCCGTGGAGACCGGCGTCCTGGGGCTGCTGGCGGTGCTGGGGATCTGGGCGGCCTTCTTTTGGGCGGTGCACCGGGCTTACCGGGCCGCGGCCGCCGGGGTGGAGCGCAAAACCCTCGTCTGGACGCTCTTTGCCGGCGCCCTGGCCGTCGGCGGCCACGCCCTGATCGACTTCGACCTTTCCCTTTCCGCCCTGACCATCGCCCTGTGGACCGTCTTTGCCGGGGTGCGCGTGCTCGCCCAGCTCCCGGGAGAACGGGAAGCCGCCGGCGGCGAGGGGGAATTGTCCGGGGCACCGGCGAAAAAAGGCCGGGACAAAAAGGGTTTCGCTCCGGTTCTTCCCGCCGGTTCCGGAAAGAAAGGGAAAGCCGCCGCCGGGAAAGGATCTTCCGGCGCCCAAAGCGCACCGGCCGCGCGCCGGGAAAAAACTTCCGCCGGCAAACGGCAGACGGCCCGCCCGCCCGCCCAGCCGGTTCTGGTGGCCGTCTACTCGTTAATCAGCGCTCTGATCCTATTTCTGGGCATCACCCTTACCGCGGCCAACGCCTACGCCCGCAGCGCCTCGGAATCCCTGCAGGCGGGCAAGGTGCAGGAAGGGCTGGCCTACCTGCAGAAGGCCGCTGCGTATAACCCGTTCAACGCGGAATACCACGCGAACCTGATGCGCGTTTACCTGGCCGCCGGCAAGCCGGAACCGGCCCTGGCCGAAGCTAAACAGGCCGCGTCCTTAAGTCAATACAGCGCCGCCCGGCAGGCGGACCTGGCCTCCGCCCACCTGGCCGCGGGCAGCACCGCCGATGCCGTAGCCAGTGCCCGCCGCGCCGTGGAGCTGGCTCCTTACCAGATCATCTGGTACGAAACGCTGGCCAACGTTTCCTCGCTGGCCGGGCAAAGGGAACTGGCCGCCGGCAACAAGGAGGCGGCCCGGCAGCACTTGGAAGAGATCTTGCAAATTCCCGCGCTCATCGAAAGCCGCGTGGCTGCCCTGGGCGAAGAAGAAAAGCGCCTGTGGAAAGACGCCCCCATGCTCGCCCCCACCCCCCGGGTGCAGCTATCCACCGGCCAGGCGCACTACCTGCTGGGCCAGCTCACCGCGGCGGAAAAAGACCTGCAAAGCGCCTCCGCGGCTGCCGCCGGCGACCAGCAGCTCAAAGGCGAGGCCCTCGTCTGGCTGGCCCTGGTCAAGGAGAAGCAGGGGAAAAAGCAAGAGGCGCAAGAACTGGTGAAACAGGCCTCCGCACTAAACAAAGCCTATGAGAATGCCTTTACGCAGTTGAAGGCGTTGCCGGTTTTGTAAGCCCAAAAATAAAAATTTATTTGAACATCCAGGATCCCGGCAGGGGCGGAAATTGTCCTGTTGCCTGAGTTTGACGCGGAATTAAGGGATTTTAATTTACAAATGGGAAAAAAAATTGAAGCAGAAGGTAATAAAGTAATTTACATAAGAATTGCCAGCTTAAAACCAAAAATATTTTCGCGCCTGGAAGGTGTGAGTTTGACGCTAACCAGCAGGGAACATGGTGATAAACAGTTAGCGATATGAAGGGTGAAGATACCAGGCCAAAAAAAGATTTAGATGCGGGTTTTGAAGGGGTGGGCAGCAATGGGCGTATTTTACGAAACGGCTCTGCCCCAATCCCCGTTCTCCCCACCTTCCCACGGCCGAAGCCGGGTGAGCAGGCGCCAACAAATCAGGGACTAGAGGCGATCAAAAGAAGAACTGGTTATAAATGCGGCTGTTTGTTATCTTCAGGACGATAAGGACAGCTTAACAAAAACCGAAATCCGTTATATAATTATGTTAATAATTTTTGCAAGGGGGGTTTCGAGATGCAAAGCGCCAAACAAGAAATAATTAATTTGCTTGCCCAGTTACCAGACGACTGCACCCTGGAAGATATTCAGTACCATATTTATGTAAAACAAAAAATCGAAATCGGGCTCCGTGATCTTGAAAAAGGAGATGTTTACACTCAGGAAGAGGTAGAGGAGCGCCTGTCCAAATGGCTAATCGAGTAAAATGGTCTCGAACAGCCACCCGGGACTTGGAAGAAGTAGTGAAATATATTGCGCGTGATTCACCAGCTTACGCTGCAGCATTTGTGATGAAAGTAAAAGAAGTAAGCAAATCCCTAAAGATGTTTGCCAGACGAGGACGTGTCGTTCCAGAACTGGGTCTTGAATATATTCGCGAATTATTCATTTCCAACTACCGTTTAATTTATAAAATTGAAGGAGCCAAGGTAACTATTATTGCCTTTGTTCATGGCAAACGCGATTTAAAAAAGTTTTGGGACGTTTAGTGCCAGTTACGTTCAGGTAGCGAAGAAGCTTTTGAAAAATTTGGCGCCAGCCATTTTGCTTTCTTTAAGGTCAAGCCGGAATCTCTGCTTACCCTGCCGCCGAATCTTTTCATTGTCACCCACCACGAGGATCTGACCCACAGATTAATTGATCTCCTTATCCCTTACACCTTCGGACAGGGCCTGGCCGAAACCGTCCGCTGGTACTGCGAGCACCGGGACTGGTGGCGCTGGATTAAATCGGGCGAATACCGCGTCTACTACGCAAGGATGTACGGCGCCAGGCTAAAAAGGCAGCGCAAGACTGACCAGACCTGGGAGACCTGACCAGACCAAGGAGGTGTGTTCTCCTGAAAGCGCTTATCCTGTCCGGCGGCAAAGGGACCCGCCTGCGGCCCCTGACCTATACTACCGCCAAGCAGCTCATCCCCGTGGCCAACAAACCGATCATCTTCTTTGTTTTAGATCAAAGGTGGTGGAAGCGGGGATTACCGAGATCGGGATAATCATCTCCCCGGAAACGGGCCCCCTGGTGAAAGAAGCCGTGGGGGACGGCTCCCGCTGGGGAGCAAAAATTACCTACATCGTCCAGGAGGAACCCCTGGGCCTGGCCCACGCCGTGAAAACGGCCCGCCCATTCTTAAGCGACGCTCCCTTCCTCATGTTTTTGGGCGACAACCTGATCCAGGGCGGGGTGAAAAAAGCGGTGGCCGATTTTCTCCACAAAGCGCCGCAGGCCCTGATCATGCTCAAAGAAGTTCCCGACCCCCGCGCCTTCGGGGTGGCCGTCCTGGACGGGCAAAACCGCGTTGTTCAGCTGATCGAAAAACCCAAGGACCCTCCCTCCAACCTGGCCCTGGTGGGGATTTATCTCTTCCACCGGGCCATAGAACGCATCAAGCCCTCCTGGCGGGGCGAACTGGAGATTACCGACGCCATCCAGGAGCTTTTGCACATGGACCAGCGCGTCCTTGCCCGCCGGGTGGAGGGCTGGTGGCTGGACACCGGCAAAAAAGACGACATCTTGGAAGCGAACCGGGCGGTGCTGGACGCCTACGCCCGGGCCGACGTCCGGGGGGAAGCGGACCAGCCAAGCCGCATCACCGGCCGGGTGGAAATCGGGGAAAGGACGGCCGTGAAAAACAGCGTGGTGCGCGGGCCGGCGGTCATCGGCCGGGATTGCCTGGTCGAAAATTGCTTTATCGGCCCGTTTACGGCCATTGGCGACTGCAGTAAGCTATAAAATATAGGAATATAGCATTCTGTCATCCTCAAGGGATACGAGATAAGAGACATCCAGCGCATCGAGGACAGTCTGCTGGGCAAAAACGCCCGGGCGTGCCGCGGCAGCGACGCTAGATCCGCGCTACGCATGTTCCTGGGGGACGATGCCCAACTGGTGATTTAAGGACCGAATCTACCAACAGCATAAATACCGCCAAAGAAATTTGCTGCCCCTGTGCAGGTTATCCCGATTTTATACTACAATATTTATGCTGCAATTAAAATATGCCTCACAGGCAGGAAGGAAAGCCGGGGGTAAATATAGATGGGTGAAATTGGGGTGAGCAGCAAAATGGGCATATTTTACGAAACGGTCAAGATCAGGAACGTAATCGGCGGGGGCGAACCCCTCGAACTTACGGTGAAGGTAGACACAGGAGCAACGATGTTAGTGCTCCCCGGCTGGGTGCAGGACGAACTGAAATTTCCCGTGATTCGTAAACAGGCGGTACGCTACGCCAACGAAGAGACTGCCGGGCGGGAGGTGGTCTACGGGGTGGAGCTGACCGTTGGCGATCGCCCCGGAGTGTTCGAGGCCATTATTGAACCCCGGAAAAACTACGGTTTGCTGGGGGCCATCGTCATGGAGGCACTGGATCTGATCGCCGACCCGCGTTCCCAAAGGCTCTACCCCAATCCCCGTTCCCCCCACCTTCCCATGGCCGAAGCCGAGTGAGCGGGCGACAACAAATCAGGGACTAAAGGTGATCAAAAGGAGATGATCTTTTTTTTCGATATGCAAGGAGGGATGAGTAGTGGATGATCCAATTGTTAATGAGGTCAGGAAATTACGTGAAGCCATATTAGAAAAATTCGGAGGAGATTTGAATAAGTTTTTTAAGTATATCCGGGAAGAAGAAAATAAAAATCCTAAAAAATTAGCCCAAATAAGCATAAAAAGAACGAAAAGCATGATGCGAACGTAACGTAATTCATAGCTTAATGCCCGGTCCCCGCTGGGCTTTTTTGTTTTTGGGTTTAAAACTAAACGAAGGTGAGCAGGGCAATTAATTTGCCGGTATCCAAAAGTTTAATGACAATGGTCCGCCAGGGGGTATCGTAGCCGGTTACATGGAAATATAAATGTACAAAAATCGAAGTAGATGTGTCATCTTTTTACCAGTGATTGCCATAAGGATACTGACGCCCCTGTCCTTTTACCGGCAGAAATGCTAAACGAGGTTATTCAAAATCAGAAAAGACCTTAACATAAACTACCACCTTTTCTCACTTCAGAAGGCAGGAATTTTGGAGAAGCGTGGAGAAATGAGAAACGTTAATTTTGGTTCCTGGCAGGTGGGAAATGCCCTCTCTTTTTTTAATCTGATGAACTGAAATTGACTGGCGAAGGTGAATAAAAATGCCGAAAGCAACGGCCCAGGCAAAGGGAGCGAGGCTGACCAAAATCATGGCTGCGGCCAGGCGCGCCGCCGCGCCCCCAATACCAAAATCCTGGGCGGACCAGGCGGCCTTCTGGGGGGTGGCGCTGCTGCTTTTCTTCCCGCCCTTTTTCCGGGGGCTTTTTTCTCCCACCCCTGGAATTAATTAATCCTGGCCCTGCCGCTGGTTTACCTGGCGGCCGCCGCCCTGTGGTCTGTCTTTGCCGGGGTGCGGGTGCTGGCTGGGCTGCCGGGGGAAAATTCCCGCGGTTGCCGGCCTCGTCGAGAAAATCCGCCGCTTAAGAAACCACGGCGCCCGGCCGAAGTATTACCACTCCGCAATCGGCGGCAACTTCCGCCTGGACGCTCTGCTGGCGGCGGCCTGCTGAAGAAGGTCAACTTTGCCGGAAATTTTGCATTTTGTTACATTGCAGATTCAGCCAATTTTACATTAAAATATAAGTGATAACTTACAAGAAGGCAGAGTTGATAACCTTGGCAAAAAAACTATCGCTTCGGGAAAAGCTTTTTTTGATTTCACAATTAACCAAAGATTTGTCCTCATATAAGATTGAGATGCCAAAAAAATAGTAAAAATGAAAGGAATTATACCAAAAAATTCTTTCCCGCATTTGCAAGAAGATTTAAAAAAGCTACGTAAGAATTCCATGAAACATCTTGAAGAGGAATGGAAATGAACAACTGTTATGTTACTGATACACAGGTCCTTATCCATTATATGGAAGCTCGAAAACCAATCTCAAAAAAAGTAAATGAAATATTTGAAAAAGCGGATGAGGGAGAGGTAACAATTTATATTCCGGCAATAGTCTTGTCTGGATAATATTGAAAAAGGTTTTAATTGCATTCTGAAATTATCTGCTTCGAAATCGAATAAGGAGGAGAAAATCCCCTTATTTGGAAAAACGTTTTGGCCAAATGACAAAAAAAGAGGTAAAAACTGGAGATAGAAATGATCAACTTAATTTTTCCTATGAAGCCGAAGTCCCTGAACGCTGGCCGGAGGCAATTAAAGAAGTATCGGGAAAGAATCATTGAATATGTAAGTAACCACTCTTTTTCACGGTTTGATAAGTCTCAAAAGATAGCTTGTACGATTTATTACTTTCATAGAAAGAAAACAGAAATAGATGCAGATAATATGGGCAAGCCATTGCTTGATGCCCTGAAAGGAGTTTTTTTTGAGGATGACTCTCAGGTGATTTGGAGGCTGGCGGTGAGGATTAATGCTCTCGAAGATTATGTGATTGAAAATAAAGGGATGGACTTAGATAAGTTTGACGAGCTATTCGATTTCATCAGTACCAGAGACCATGTTGTGTACGTAGAATTAAAGAAAGTAGGAAGTCTTTTACTGGCTGTAGGCCAGAAATTTTAGGGCCAGGGAGGTACGGGAGATGAGCATACCTTTAGAAATCGATCACTACCTAGAGAAAAATAAAATAAATGAGATCGCCCAAGAAATGATAAAAAAGGGTTACCGGGTTGAACAGGAGTACCGGTTGAAGGGATACTCATTTGATCTTATGGCAGAAAAGGGCAACGAAAGAATTTTTTTTGAGGTAAAATCTGCGAATGCCCTTTCCGGGTATAGAAAAATTTTAAGGCAAATGGCCGCTGCGGTTCAGGAAATAAATAACGCCACGTTTAAACTGGTCGTTGTAAATCCACCGCGCCAAAAGAATATTGAAATAGAAAATTTGGAGGATATTTTATTTCAATGTTTTCTTAATGATTTGCCTGCAGAACTGGATGCGCTTTCTACCCACACGAGGATATCTGATATTTCGGATGCGGAAGTCCTGGAGGTCGAAATAAACAAAGATGATATCCGGGTATCGGGGGAAGGTCTGGTCACGGTGAGCTTGCAATATGGTGCAGACAGCGAACAGGAAGATGAGGAATTAATTTATGATACATTTCCCTTTAAATTTCAAGTCCTGTTAAATCACCAACTCGAGCTCATTGAATGTGCAAAAATCGAAGTAGATGTGTCATCTTTTTACCAGTGATTACCATAAGGATACTGACGTCCCTGTCCTTTTACCGGCAGAAATGCTAAACGAAAAAGGTTATTCAAAATCAAGAAAGACCTGGAAACGCTCAACGGGCTATGAAAGTTGTAGTTATACCGTCCTGATCGCCCTGGTAAGTTGCCCAGCAGTCCCGCCTTTTCCCAAGGATAAGCTCTTTCTTTAATAGCAGCCTTGGGATATAATTTTGTCCACGGAACTGGAAGAAAAGATCCCGGCAGGGGCGGAAATTGTCCTATTGCCTGAGTTTGACGCGGAATTAAGGGATTTTAATTTACAAATGGGAAAAAAATTGAAGCAGCAGGGAATAAAGTAATTTACATAAGAATTGCCAGCCTAAAACCGAAAGTATTTTCGCGCCTGGAAGGTGTGAGTTTGACGAGTTTTCTTTGAGGATGATTCTCAGGTAATTTGGAGGAAAACCCCCTTATGAATAAAACAGAGCGCCTGGACCGCGAGCGCCTTCGGAAAAGAGCCTGCCGAAAAGAAAGAAAAGTTGCGGGAACATCTGAGGGGATGAGCAGGCCGGAAATGTTTCTTGTTCAAGCGAAGGTTAATGCACTCCATCGTTTTTGTAAACGATCCGGAGTAGTTTTTCTTGGTGTTTTTGGTTCTACCGCCCGTGGGGCAGACAGGCCGGACAGCGACGTTGACGTTCTGGTTCGCTTAGCTCACCCCAAAAGCTTGCCCGAACTCGTGCCCCCTGGGCTACCGCTCCGGCGGCTTCCCCGCCGCCTTCCCGATCTCTTCGATAATGAGTTCGTCCAGACCTTCGGTATGTTCATGGATGTGCGAAACAGCCGCACTTAACTCTCCCAAGAGCATTTCTCTTTGCTCTTCAAGCAGCCCCGCCATTTTTAATTGCGAAAGAAGCTTGCCGGCAGTTTGTAATTCTTCTTCCAGTTCATTGAGCAGGATTTCTAATCTTCTTGAATTAAGCATTTTAATTTTTACGGCTCTCATTTTTTATCCCCCAGCCTTTTCTTTGCTTTCTCTATGCTGCTCTGGAAGGCTTTAATTTCCCTTTCCCAATCTAAGGCCTTTATTACCCATTATTTTCTCCTAAATTTCCCTTAATTTTCGTGCATAAGCAATAAGCCCCTTCTTTAATAGTATCCTTTGAGTTCTGATCTTGTCAATGATAATAAATTTACCCGGCTGATATAGTAATTACCGGTTATCTTTGATATAATTGTTTTAGCCGGATGACAATAGTTTGGGAGGAAAAAGAGCTGGATATATCACAGATTCGTAAGGCTCTCCCGGAGGAGCGTTACGAAATTTCCCAGCACGCTGAACAAGAGCGGCGTAACGATGGTCTTTCTCTTGCTGACGTTGAAAACGCAATACATACAGGGGAAATAATAGAACTGTACCCGAATGATCCGCGCGGGCCGAGCTGCCTTGTTTACGGTTTGGCAACGAATGGGCGTCCGGTCCATGTTGTGGCGGGTTTCCTGACTACAGGATGGGTTCGTGTTATTATGGTATATGTGCCGAATCCTGAGCAATGGGAAGATGACTGGAAAACCCGTAAAAGGAGGGAAGAATAAATGAAACATAAATACGGCAATTGCTCTTTTTGTGGCGGTAAGGTTGTTGAGAAAAAGGTTTCCGTAGACTACCGCTTAGGGAAAGAGTTAATTATTTTTGAACACGTTCCTGCAGGAGTATGCCAGCAATGCGGGGAGAAATATTACACTGCTCAAGTGGCAAAGGCTTTGGAGCGAATGGCAATGGATAAATCGTCACCGGGCAAAGTAATTGCGGTACCGGTAAAATCTTTTCGGAAGGCGATATGATTAAGAACCAAACGGTTCTCCAGGCGATTGCGATGCAGTAGTTTAGGTCACTGTAACTTAACGCCCCCCTTCGGAAAAAGGGGGGCCATATTTGTCCGGGTGCACGGCCGTTGCCCGGGCCTTACAGAAATTAACATTTTTTTAAACAGAAACAGGCAGGAATTATGTAGAATGATGGAGAATAAGTTATTTTGTTGCCCGCCTGGAAGGGTCAGGCGGATTGAGGCTGAGGGGATTGGGCGGAGCTTGGAAGGGTTGCCTGAGAAGAATTAAACTGGGGGAATTGGAGCATTGGAAGAAGAAATCGATCTGCGTGATCTTATCCTGGTTCTTTGGAAAAACCGCCTGCTGATTATTGCCGTTTTTTTGGTTGCCGTTTTGACCGCCGGGATCATCAGTTTTTTTAATGCCGCCCGTCTATAGCGTCAGCACCATTATTGCGCTCGGTAATTTCAATGATCCGGTCTATACAAAACCGGCTTCGGCCAAAGAAGTCCTCCTTAGCGACGAATTGCTTTTGGAGGTTATAGACCAGCTTAAGCTGGACGTGCCCCCGGAGAAGTTTAGGGCATTTAAAGAGAAAATCAAGATCGAACCGGTGAAAGACACCAACTTTTTAAAAATCTCCATGGAAACTAAAGACAAACAGGAAGGAAAAGCGATTCTCGAAAAAATGGCGCAGCTTTTTACGCAGCGCAGCGCTTCGGTTTTTCAAGAACAGCAAAAGCTGGTCTCCAATCAACTGAAGACAATCCAGGAGAGGCTGTCGGCAATTGACCGGGACATCGCCCAAACCCGCGAAGTCCTGAAAAATATTGAAAATGCCGCCGGTCTTTCGCCGGTTGAAAAGGATCTCCGCCGTTCGCGGACCATCGAATACCTGCAAGGGGAAGAAGCCCAGCGCCTGGGCCTGCTGGATCGCTATCTAAACCTGCAAAAAGAAATCAATCAGCTCAAAAACGTAGAGATCATCCGGGGCGTAAGGGAGCCCGTTCACCCGGTTAAGCCGCGCAAAAAACTCAACGTGGCGGTAGCGGGGGTGCTGGGCTTAATGGTCGGCGTGTTTGCGGCGTTTATCCGGGAATATTTCGCCAAAAATCCAATTAAAAAGGAATAGTTTTGCGGAAAACCTTGTCCTGGGCGCACTAGAGCTCACCCCATTTTGATGAATAGCAGCTCTTGTTCAAAAAGATGGTAAAGATGAAGCGGGCGCAACATCTTATGCGACGCTGGTACCTTCCTGCATAACGGTGAGCCGAAGACTCAGATTATTCGGCAATCACGCAAATCCAAGATGCAAAAGAATTGCCCGGCGGATCAGTTCCTGAACTTTGCCGTCGGTGAGCGCGCCGCATTGCTCCGCCAATCTTTCTTTGGCAATAGTGCGGATTTGGTGGGCCATGACAATAGAATCCTTTGGTAATCCGGAAATCTCTTTACTTAAAAAAACTTCAGTGGCGTATACTTTTCTTCCGGGCTTAAAAGAGGTTATCGGCAGTACGGTAACCACCGGCAACGACTGGTTAACTTCTTCGGCGGACACCACCAGCGCAGGGCGTTTTCCGGCCTGTTCGGAACCCGCCACCGGGTCCAGACTCACCCAAAAAATACGCCAGCGGTACGTCACCATTCCGTTATCAACCTCGCCGTTTCGGCGTCGGCGTTTCGATAGGAGGTCTGGGTTATTTTAACATCCTTAAGAAAGAGCGGGTCCCTGGCGGCAGCTTCCATATCGCGGCGAAAATCGTCCTTTTCAATTCCGGCCAGGTATTGCTCCAGCGCCTCGCGCACCGCGGCGTTGGCCGAAGGGACACGTTTTCTGGCGGCCAGGTACCGGAGCTTTTCCAGTAAGCTTTCGGGCAGGGTAAAGGTTGCTTTCTTAAGGATCAATTTTTGGGCCATAAAAATCACCCTCCTGTTTGGATTGTAAAACATACATGCTCAAATTGCAAGCACCCCGTTTGCAGGAACTGTCCAGGGTCGCCGGTTCCTGAACTTTGCCTGGTGTCCGGGCACAGTTCCATCGCTTAAAAAATTCTGCAGTGGGGACAAGAGGTCAGCCAGCGCACCGACATCCCCGCCTTTTCTGGGGAATAGTTCAGGAAGCGGGTTCGCGAAGGGTGGGCGGTGAGCTGCAATCCCTTTAGCCGCCGGACCATCCGGGTTTCGCTGCGGCCGGAAGACGTCGGCGCATTTGTTTTCTGGTCGAAGGGGTAATTGCGCAATGTTGAATTTTACCTGGGATTACCTACACGAGCCGCCGCCGGAGGGCTGGGAGGCTGCCCGTTCGCCCCCGGAGCCGCGGGCAACATCGCTACCGAGGACCCGCATCAAATTTCAAGGCCCGGCCCCTCTTTTAAACACCACCTGCGGCGGGATATTGATTTACAGAGTTTTTTGCCTTATAATGCAATTAAGAATAACTATGGATGATTGCCAGTATTCTCCAGGGGAATATTAGTTGAGCAGGAGGTGTTGGAAATGATTGAGCGGATTTCAATTGACCCGGCTGTTTGTCACGGTCAGGCCTGCATAAAAGGAACCCGTATTCCTGTGCATCAAATTATCGCTATGCTGGCGAATGGAGATACCATTGAGGAATTGCTGGCGGAATATCCAACCCTGCAAAGAGAGGATATTCTGGCCTGCCTCGAATATGCGGCTTTACTCGCTGAAGAACAGATCACCCCGATCGAGGTTATGTCGCAATCATGAAAATTTATGTGGATGAAAATATCCCATCGAGAACAGTTCACGCACTGCGGGAACTAGGTCACGAAGTTTTTGATCACCGGGGAGCATTATGGCATTATAATCGTTCGGCTTCGTCAGCCAAATCGTAAGAAAATTCATGAGCGCGTGCTCCGGGCTATTAATCAGTTCCGGGAAGATGAATGGCCGGGACGCATAGTTGTAATGCGTGACAACGTGCAGAGCGTTTGGTTAAAGGAAACCAGGCGATAGGAGAACAAATTACCACAAAAAATATAATGGTTGCCGAGGTGACCAGGATGGCTGAAGTAAAGGTTGAATTGCCTGATGACGTCCTGGCGATGTCCGGCCTTGAAAGGGGCAATTTACCCGCCGAGGTAAAAAGGAGACTTGCCGTGCGCTGTACGCTGACGGCAGCTTAACCCTCGAATTCAAGAAAGACCCGGAAACGTTCATCAGGATATGAAAGTTGTAGTTGATGCTACCGTCCCGATCGCCCTGGGCGCTGCCGGACAGATTGGCCTTCTGCACTCCTTGTGGGAGGCTATATTTGTTCCTCCGGCAGTGCCTGCGGAAGTCGAAAAGGGCAAACCCCCCTTCTTTAGAAAGATTACCACCTTTTCTCACTTCAGAAGGCAGGAATTTTGTAAAAGCGTGGAGAAATAAGAAACGTTAATTTTAGTTTACAGCCGGTGGAAACGTTGCTGCTGTTTTCTTTAAACTGATTTGATTGGCAGAAATTGACTGGCGAGGGTGGATAAAAATGCCGAAAGCAACGGCCCAGGTAAAGGGAGCGAGGCTGACCAAAATCACGGCTGCGGCCGGGCACGCCGCCGCGCAAAGGTCCTGGGCGGACCAGGCGGCCTTCTGGGGCGTGGCGCTGCTGCTTTCCTTCCCGCCCTTTTTCCGGGGGCTTTTCTTCGCCACGGAGCAGAGCCGGGCGCTGATCCTGGCGGCGGCCCTGTTCTGGCTGACCTGGTGAGGGAAGCACAGCCGCCGCGATTACGCTTTTCTCTCCCACCCCCTGGATTACTTTATCCTGGCCCTGCCGCTGGTCTACCTGGCCGCCGCCGCGGGCGCCGTGAACTGCGGCCTGGCAGTTCCTCGCTCAGATGTGTCTAAACCTTTGTCGGGGGTTGAAGAATGAAAGTTATCAGGGCAGAAGCAAAAGAAGATCTACCGCTTACCCCGAAAGATTTAATTCTCCAAAAAATAAAAAGCAAGAGCGCTATTGTAGGAGTCGTCGGGCTGGGTTACGTGGGCCTTCCTTTTGCGGTTGAGAAGGCCAAGATAGGTTTCCGCGTTTTCGGGATCGAGCAGAATCCCACGCGGGCAGAAAAAGTCAACCGGGGAGAAAATTACATATCTGACGTAAAGGACGAGGAACTGCGGGAGCTCGTCAGGATGGGGAAATTATCGGCAGTTACCCATTTTGACCGCGTCCCGGAGATGGACGTTATTGTTATTTGCGTACCCACACCCCTTACCAAAAACCTTACCCCCGACCTTCAGTATGTGGAAAAGGTGACGCGGGAGATTGCCCGCGGCTTAAGGCCCGGGCAGCTCATCAGCCTGGAGTCTACCACCTACCCGGGGACCACCGAAGAAGTAATGCTCCCCCTCCTGGAAGCGTCCGGCTTAAAAGTTGAGGAAGATTTTTTCCTCGTGCACTCCCCGGAAAGGGTCGATCCCGGCAATAAGCGGTATACAACCAAAAATACATCAAAAGTAGTGGGCGGTATAGGCCCTGATTCACTGGAAGTGGGCGTGGCTTTTTACAGCCAGACGGTTAAAAAAGTGGTTCCCGTTTCCAGCGCCAGGGCGGCCGAACTGGTAAAAGTGTTTGAAAACACCTTCCGCGCCGTGAACATAGCCCTGGTAAACGAACTGGCCATGCTCTGCGACCGCCTGGAGCTCAACGTATGGGAGGTGCTGGACGCCGCCTTCACCAAGCCCTTCGGCATCCTGCCCTTTTACCCGGGCCCGGGGGTAGGCGGTCACTGCATCCCCATCGACCCCCACTACCTGGAATGGAAGGCCAAGGAACTCAATTTCAACACCCACTTCATCGCCCTGGCCGGGGAAATCAACCGGAAAATGCCGGAGTTTGTGCGGCAGAAAGCCCTGCGGATTTTAAACCGCCTGGGAATCCCGGCCTCCCGGGCGCAAATCCTGATCCTGGGTGTGGCCTATAAAAAAGACATCGCCGACCACCGCGAATCTCCGGCCCTGGAGATAATCAGGCTGCTGCAGAAGGACGGCGCCCGGGTGCTGTATCACGATGATCTGGTACCGGCTTTTCGCGACCGGGATCTGGAGATGGCCTCCGTGCCCCTTACCGAAAAAGTGCTGCGGGAAAGCGACCTGGTCATCATCACCACCGACCATTCGCACATCGATTATAGCTGGGTGGTGGAAAGGGCCGGGCACGTCCTGGATACCCGCAACGCCACGCGCCGCGTCACCGCCAACCGGGAAAGGATCACGCTCCTATGAAAGTGGGAGTAATAGGGGCGGGCAACTGGGGCAAAAACCTGGTTCACGCCTTTTACCGCCTGGGCGAGCTCGCCGCGGTGGCAGAAGTAAACACGGACATAAGGCAAAGGCTGTCCGCCGAATACCCCGGCGTTTCATTATATGAAGACTACCGGGATCTCCTGGCAAAGGATGTTCCCGCCGTTGCCATCGCCACCCCGGCGCACACCCACTACCGGATCGCCCGGGAGGCTCTGCTGGCGGGGAGGGACGTCTTCGTGGAAAAACCCCTGGCCTTATCAAAAGCCGAAGCCGAAGAACTGGTGGAGATAGCCGAAAAACAAAACCGCATTCTCATGGCCGGACACCTGCTCCTCTACCAGCCGGCCATCCGTTGGATAAAGGAGTACATAGAGTACGGGCCCATCGGGAGGGTGGCCTTCCTTACCCAGGAACGGCTCAAACTGGGCCGGGTGCGGGCGGTGGAGAACGTTCTGTGGAGTTTCGGCGTGCACGACATAGCCGTACTCCTTTACCTGGTAGGACAAAAGCCACAGGAAGTCAGGGCCGCAGGCCAGCGCTTCCTGCAGGGGAAGATAGAAGACGATGTATATGTGCACCTCCGGTTTGCCGGTGGAGTGCAGGCCCATCTCCACGTCTCGTGGCTGTGGCCGGAAACCAGGCGCCGCCTCACCATCACCGGCTCGGAGGCAATGCTCACGTATGATGAACTGGCGGGACAAGTGATCCTGCACAAAAAACGGGTGGCTCCCGACCTGCAACATCACGACGAGGGCAGCGAAGTGGTCTTCCAGGGGAGCGAAGAGCCCCTTTTGCTGGAATGCCGGCATTTCCTGGAATGCATGGAAAGGCGGATAAACCCCCTTTCAGACGGCAAAAGCGCCGTAGAGGTAATAGAAGTCCTGGAAGCTGCGGGCGGGCAATTGAAGGAAGAGGGCACATGAAAGAGAAGGATTACTTCGTCCACGAATCGGCTTACATAGATGAGGGTGCCATAATAGGTAAAGGGACCAAGATCTGGCACTTCAGCCACGTCATGGGCGGGGCAGAAATAGGGGATAACTGCACGCTGGGGCAGAACGTATTTGTGGCTTCGAATGTAAAAATAGGCAACAACGTCAAGATACAGAACAACGTATCGTTATACGAAGGGGTCATCCTGGAAGATTACGTCTTTTGCGGGCCGAGCATGGTCTTTACCAACGTGAAGACACCGCGCTCCGCCTACCCCCGGAACACCAGCGAGGACTACCTGAAAACCCTGGTAAAAAAGGGTGCCTCCATAGGGGCCAACGCTACGGTAGTCTGTGGGGTGACCATCGGGGAATGGGCTTTTGTAGCGGCAGGAGCGGTAGTGACCAAAGATGTGCCCCCTTACGCCCTGGTAACAGGAGTGCCGGCCCGGGTAGTCGGCTGGGTCTGCGAGTGCGGCCTGCCTTTAAAGTTTAAAGAAAATACCATTGCCTGTACGGCCTGCGGCAAGCAATACGCAAAGCAGGGATTAAACACTGTTTGCAGAATAAGCTGAGGTGTGAAATGGAGCAGGTTAAAATTCCCGTACTGGACCTTACCCCCGAGATCGAAGCCCTTTGGGATGAACTGATGGCCGCCATCCAGGGGGTGCTCAAGTCGGGCCAGTTTATCATGGGCCCCAACGTAAAGGCCTTCGAACAGGAAGTGGCAGTATACCTTGGTGTCAAGCACGCCATAGGTGTAAACTCCGGTACCGACGCCCTGGTGATAACCTTGCGCGCTTTGGGTATTAGCCCGGGAGATGAGGTCATTACCACTCCCTTTACCTTCTTCGCCACAGCTGAGGCCATCAGCCAGGTGGGGGCCACTCCGGTGTTTGTCGATATCGACCCCAAAACTTTTAACATAAATCCGGAGCTCATAGAACCTGTAATTACCCCGAAAACGAAGGCCATATTGCCGGTTCACCTTTATGGCCAGGCGGCCGACATGGACCCCATCATGGCCCTGGCAGCAAAGTATAACCTCAAAGTCATCGAGGACACGGCCCAGGCCTTTGGAGGGGAGTACAAGGGAAGAAAGCTGGGAACTATTGGCGACGCGGGCTGCTTTTCCTTCTTTCCCTCTAAGAACTTGGGAGCTTTCGGCGATGGGGGCCTTATCGCTACCAATGACGACGAAATCGCCGAAGCAACCCTTATGCTAAGAGTTCATGGAGCGAAAAAGAAGTATTACAATGAGATGATTGGCTTTAACTCTCGTCTAGATGAAATACAGGCTGTCATTTTAAGGGTAAAATTACCTTATATCGATAAGTGGAACAAAGCGCGTCGGCAGGCAGCGCGGCGGTATAACGAGCTTCTGAAAGATGTGCCGGGCATAATAACCCCTTGCGAAGCCCCCTACGCCAAGCACGTATACCACCAGTACACCATAAGGGTGATGGGAGGGAAGCGGGATAAGGTGATGCAGTTCCTCTCCGAGCACGGCATTGGTACCATGGTGTACTACCCAGTGCCGCTGCACAAGCTCCCGGTGTACAATCACCTGGACTGCGCCCTCCCGGAGGCCGAGCGGGCTAGCCGCGAGGCCCTCTCGCTTCCGATGTTCCCCAAGCTCACCGAGGAGGCGCAGGAGTACGTGGCCGAAGAAATGAGGGTTTTTGGGGATAGGAGTTAGGGGGAAGGACGGCGGTGGTGATGAAAAACTCTCGGGTGATCCTCACCGAATCTGGTGGGGTGCAGAAGGGGGCGTTCTTCTTCCGGATGCCGTGCGTGACCCTGCGGGAGGGAGCAGAGTAGGTGGAAACGGTAGAGCCAGGGTGGAACGTAGTGGTGGGGTGTAACCCCAAGCGCATGATGAAGGCAGTGCGGATGGCTTGGCCTTGCCGGGAAAGGTGCCTGTCTTTTTAAGCGATGGCCGAGCCGCGGAGCGGATAGTCGCGCTGATAGCTCAGCGTTCGAGGCGACGTTTGGAAGGCGCAGAGAATGCGGGGAGGAGCTACAACGGGAGCTTGGCTTAAAAGAGTAGCTGGCATAGTCCTTCCTAAGGGGCGGTTTGCCCGAAGCGTTACCTTACTTGCGGGGGGTAGCGCCATTGGGCAAGCCATAACCGTCCTCGTCTCGCCTATCCTCACACGTCTTTATTCTCCTGATGAGTTCGGTGTCCTTGGAGTATATGCCTCTATCCTGGGCGTGATCACGGTAGTGGCCTCTCTCCGCTATGAGTACGCTATCCCTATTTCCGAAGATGATGCGACAGCGGCGAACATCTTTGCCCTCTGTTTCGCACTGTTATTGGGAATGACCGCGCTTTCCTGGTTGGTCGTCCAGGGATTGGGAAGACAGATCGTCACATGGGCAAATGTCCACGGATCGGAGCGCTATCTATGGCTTATCCCGCTGGGGATGCTTGGAGCGGGAACGTATCAAATCCTCAACTACTGGGCTGTGCGAAAGCGCGATTTCACGAGAATCGCCCGGACAAGGCTCAGCCGGGGCGTTGCTCGGGCCACCATTCAAGTCAGCGTTGGTTTTACGAGCTCCGGTCCACTTGGGCTCCTTTTGGGCCAGTTGGCGGGCGAGACCGCCGGTAGCACATCTTTGGGGTTGTCCGCTTGGAGAAAGGATAGGGGCTCTTTCAAAGCTGTCAGTCTAGAAGGCATGCGGAAGGCGGGTTGGCGTTATCGCCGCTTTCCTCTGTTCTCCAGTTGGGCTGACCTCCTTGACAGCTTGGGACTGCAATTGCCGCTACTCCTGTTCGCGGCCTTCTACGGCGCCGAAGTGGCAGGCTGGTTCGCGTTGGGGCAGCGCGTGATCGCAGCTCCGCTCAACATTTTGGTGGATTCGGTTGCGCAGGTCTACTTTGGGGAAGCGGCCCGACTGCCCAGGGATGACCCAAAGTCCATGAGGCGGCTTTTCCTTAAACTAACCAATCGGCTTGCGCTGACCGGGGCACTTCCTGCAGCCGTAATTTGTGCATTGGCGCCGTGGTTCTTTGTCGTTATCTTTGGCCCGGCATGGGAAACGGCCGGGAGGTATGTGCAGATCCTGGGGCTCATGTTTGCGGTTCGCTTCGCGGTGGTTCCACTCTCCCATACTCTGAACATCCTGGAGCACCAGGATCTCTACTTCGTTTGGGATGGCATACGGTTGGTGTTGGTTGTGGGGGCTCTCTTAGCAGGAAAGGCAGTTGGGTTCTCGCACATCAATGCTGTTGCGGCCTATAGCCTGTCGATGCTGGCTGCCTATGTTCTTCTGTGGGGCATTCTTTGGTACGCACTAATGGGCAGGTCCGGGGTAGGTGGACAGGAGGTCTGAACTTGATCGCAGATCGCGACATTCCAGCACGCGGCTTGAGAGCATCCCTCGTTAGCAGCGCGGGGGAGTGGCTCTTTGCTCTTTTTCTTCTTGCGGGTTATTTCAAGGCGGAACCTAGACTTGCGTTTGTCCAGACACACGTCGATATCACCTTGCTTTTTTTGATCCTCTCTTTTCTAGTATTCCTCTCCCGTGGACTCAGAAATGCCTTTACGCAGAAGATACCACTCAGTTTCATTAGGGTAGCAGCTCTGTTCCTCCTCCTTGCAACATGTCTTATCGGAGGTTTGCTCCATACAGAAAGCAGGCAGTATGGATTCGACAAAGCGATAAGATTCATCTTTCTGACAGGGTGGGCTTTCTTTGGAGGGGCACTTCTCATCTCGGACTTGCAGTCTCTCAGACGTTTCTCATGGGTTCTTACTACCATCGCCACGGCGATGGCAATCGATGCCATCTCTGGTTACCCAGGCGTTGGTCAGGTTGGTTTCGTGAGCGCGTTCGGAAGCAATTATATCGCGCTGGCAAGAGCGAGCGGGCTTGGACTGCTAGCCACTGTTATCTTTCTCTTGCCTACAGAGCAGAGGTCTTTGGTCAGGTTCGGCCTCTGGATCATGGCATCCTTACAACTTTGGGCAATATTGAGCGCTGGTGCAAGGGGACCGGTGCTGATCCTCATTTTCTCCCTACTGTTGTTCTTTGTGGTAAGTTTGCGGGGCTTCCCACACTTGAGAATTGACCGATTCGCATTGCGACTCGGCATTCTCTCACTATTTACCGTAGTTTTTCTCGCTGTAGCAGGCCGAGAACTCTTTCCCACTCTAGCGCTCAGAAGCAAAATCTTCATAACTGAGGTCGGCACCTCGGCGGCAACGCGGCTAAGTCTTTATGGATCGGCGGTTGATCAATGGGCGAGTTCACCGATCTGGGGAGGCGGGACAGGCGAATTCAGTGTAGCGGTGACGAGCGAGGATATACGACTGTATCCTCACAACATCATTCTGGAACTGGCAGCCGAAACCGGGCTTATCGGTGTTCTCGTATTTGTAACGATGATAGGAATGGTATTAGGTGAGGGGTTTGTCCGCCTGCAATCTGAGAAGGGGCTAGTCAAAATCGCGGATCGGTACTTGTTAGCAGCGTGCTGTTTTGCCCTGTTGAATGCCATGGTATCAGGTGACATTAACGACAATAGAATGCTCTTCACCTTGGTAGGGTTGCTTGCAGTCGCCACTCGCTTCCGGAAGGGCGCAGTACAATGGAGTAGCACTGTACAAACTATACAGCCCTCTCCCACCAGAAAGTCCGGGACGAAAGGAAGCCTAACATTGCTTTTGTGCGTCGCGACGGTTCTTGGACTTCCAGGATGTGGGCATTCGAGCTGCGTTAAGGAGAAAGAAGTTGAAACAGTACCATTCCTTGAAGCTCAGGATATCTACGAGAATCTCCTTAAGGCCACATCTTCCGGCAAAGGCATACTATACAGCGATAATTTGACAGGACGAATCGTCTGGAACGAATCGTACTTCATGGAATCGCTGGTCAACATGTACGAGGCAACGCGGGATCTCAGATACCTGAAGGTATTCGTGGAACATGCTGACCACGTGCTCCAAATGAGGGACGACCGTGCAGGGCGGCCCGACTACGCCGGCAGGCTAAGGCCCGGCTGGCAGGCCGGGACCTACTACACCCTCGGCATTCCAGTGATTATCCCTGATGACCGAGGTAACCCTGCGCTTGAGGTTCAGGGAATTCACCGCGCCGGCAATGACCATACTGTGATCGAAATACTTACAGAAGATGAGGAACACTTCACGGTCTTGGTGCGCAACGACTTCCGTCACAATGAGCCCATAGAGGTGAAGTTCGAAGGCCTCACCCTAAAAACTGTGGAAAAAGTGGTGAACGCGGGCTTGAGTCCTGATAGCTGGGTGCGTGTCCGTGTCGTTGGTAGCTTTCCGCCAACTCAAGGGATATGGCCGCTTGCGGAGACTTACCGGATGGTCATTCATGAACTACATACGCCGCTCATTGGCATTCCATTTTTGCGGTTTGCTGACCTGGTCTTTCGTAAGGATGAACTTGCTTTCTATAGGGAAAAGGCCCAGGAGTACGTTTGTGCCTTCAAAGAAAGTACAGAAGATTATTGGAACTCCTGGCGGGAAGATGAAGAGGGAGGATTCTTTGTTTTTGAACCTGGTGGCAAGTACTGGGCCAGTGGTTTACCTGTTCCTTACAACGGCCTTTCTGCGAACGGCCGCTTTTTCCTCTGGCTCTACCGGGTAACCGGAGAGATGCGATACCTGGAGCGGGCCGCTGCCTTGGCCAGAAAAGTTCGGGCAGGGATAAGCTTCCTTCCCGACGGGACGATGACGATGCCGTATTGGTACGGACTGCCCTACTCAGGTTGGGAAGGGCGGGTCGCTAAACCCCTTAACGAGATCTATGTGCGCTGCAACAATGACCCCGCAACGGAAGATGTTAGCCACTTTTCGTTGACGCTCCAGTTCATGGTTGATGCTTACCAAATGGGACTCGTTTTTTCCGAGCAAGACCTGCGTGCAGTGGCCCGGACCTTTACCGCGCGGCTTTGGAACCCCGACCTTTTGGTGAGCAAAGAAAAACTATGTAACAGTGACTGGAAAACGGGCTTCTACCTGGCCCACAATCTTGATGGTAAAGGAAGGGCGTACGATTACAGCGCGCGGGCCTTCGCTTTGCTTTCGCCCTGGGAACCAGTGTTACTGAGCCGAGCTTTGGAAGTATACAGCTCTCGCTACCGTAATGCGGAGTGCATCGACATTGACTATCTTTATGGGGAAGTGATGCTGGGATGGAGTACCCTGGCGCTGGGTGGAAAGCCAACTCTAGCTGTGATCCAGGAGAAGCCATTGTATCCGTTCACACTACGTAGTAGTGCTGAAAAGTATGTGAGTTCATCACGCCTGGTCAGCCTTGACGAGCGAGGAATTCCCGTTACGGACTACGGAGCTCTGCATGGAGGAGCCGGGAGGCGTTACAACGCGACTTTCATTGCAAACTACGCCCTGGCCCTGTATCGGGATTACCTTAATTCTGGCGATCCAATGATGAGAAAATCCTTTTTAAGACAGGCGGAGTGGTTTCTCGAGCGCAAAGCGATCCGGGAGTACAAGGGAGTTGAGTTCTGGGTGTGGGAATATGATTTCGACAATCCTACCTTTGGAGCCGAGGCACCGTGGATTTCAGCGTTGGCCCAGGGACGCGTTATCTGTGTATTCCTGGCAGCCTATGACCTGACTCATGATTTACAGTATTTGCGCGCGGCCGAACTGGCGTTTCGTTCTTTTCTTGTTCCTGTCAAAGACGGCGGTGTAACGACTTTTGGAGGCGGGGTAGCGTGGTATGAAGAAGTAGCAGATGAGGACGCTCCGTCTTCCAAGATTTTGAATGGGCATATTGCCGCCTTGCAAGGTCTTTGGACTTTCTGGAAATGGACTGGCGGGAACGATATCAAGAAGATGCTTGATCTTGGCATTGCCGCGGTAAAGAAAGATATGGTCCTGTACGATGCCGGCTTCCTGTCTTATTATAGCCAGTATCCGAATAATCCTCGGCAGTTTGCCCCCGCACGAGATTACAACACGCTCCACGTCCATCAACTCCTTTGGCTGTATGATGTAACTGAGGAACCATTGTTTCTGGACTATGCACTTCGGTTCGCGCGCTACGATGAACCAGGTTGGCGGATCACCACGGCGGGGTCAACTGATCCCGTAGGCCATGGACCGGACAACCTCAGGCTGGAGATGTATAGCATGTATTGGTCTCACAACGAGTTTCCGACATGGGTTCAGGTAGATCTTGGTAGGAAACAGGACATTGAGGGAGTTACCCTATTGGGCTATACAGCAAAGGCCTCGCCAAAGGATTACGATGTTCTGTACTCAATCGACGGGGACGAGTGGCATTTCTTGGTGCGGAGGTGCGGAAATGATGAGCAATACGCCACCGAGCTTTTCCCTTCAGTGCGAGCTAGATTGATTAAGATAGTCATCCACCGCGATAACGGCAACAAAAATGTAGCCCTTACAGGAGTCGGGATCCACACGAGGATGGGTAACCCTACTGCAGTATCAGACTGGAGATCATTTAGCAGCAGCAATCCTCCCACACGGGTTTTTACTTCTGGCTGGAGAACCCCCGCTGAAGGCTGGCTGGTCGCAGATCTGGCGGAGTTGGGCGCCAACGGCGTGGCAATAGAAGTCTCCGGTATTGCAGCCAGCAACCTTTATCTCTTTGGAAGCAATGACCTTTATTCTTTTACCCCTGTTCCCTGTCACGAGGGCGAGGAGGGTGGTTGCTTTGTTGAGAGTGGTGCGTATCGCTACCTCAAGGTAGAGATAAGAAAAACGGACGAAGGTGGGGTGCTTCGTCTTGTATTTAAGGGTAGTAAGGAGAGGTAAGAGATGGATGTTTATCAGATGTGTACACGATGTGTAATGGATACCACGGCTGAGGAGATAAACTTTGACTCGAAGGGAGTTTGCAGCTTCTGCCATTATTTCGATGGGAAAGTGAAACCAGTTCTGGAGCGGGTACGCTCGGGTGAGTCCAAGAAACTCCTCGAGGCGATCGTAACGAAGATCAAGAGGTCCGGCCATGGTAAGCCTTACGACTCGATTTTGGGTTTGAGCGGAGGTACTGACAGCTCCTATCTGGCGTATCAGGCAGCGGAACTAGGCCTAAGGCCGCTTCTGATTCACGTGGATACCGGCTGGAATACCCCGGAGTCTGAGCGCAATGTGAAGAACCTTGTTAAGGGATTGGGGCTCGAACTACAAATCATCTTGATGGACTGGGAGGAGATGCAGGACCTTCAGCTTGCCTTTTATAAATCTGCGGTGAAAAATTGTGAGATACCCCAGGATCACGCCTTCTTGGCGGTTTTGTATAAGAAAGCGGCGGAAGTGGGTGTTCATTACATACTAAGTGGAGGAAACTTTGCAACAGAGTCCATTCTGCCCCAGTCCTGGGGTTACAATGCGGGCGATTCACGCCATTTACTGGCGATCCACAAGCGCTTTGGCTCCCGTCCCTTGCGAAGCTTCCCCACCCTGAGTTTTTGGGAACGGTACCTGTACTACCCCTTTGTACGTAAAATCAGGGAGGCACGCCTGCTTAACTACGTGGCCTACAACAGGGCTGAGGCTAAGCAAATCTTAAAAGAAAAGTTTGGTTGGCAGGACTACGGGTCCAAGCACTATGAATCGGTTCTTACACGATTCTTCCAAGGCTATTATCTGCCCACCAAGTTTGGGATTGATAAGCGCAAAGCCCACCTTTCCAGCCTGATACTTTCAGGGCAAATGACTAGGGAAGAGGCCTTAGAAGAGCTAAAAAAGCCACCGTACCCCAACGAGGAACTGCTCCAGGCGGATATGGCCTATATCGCCGAGCGCTTGGGCCTGTCGCTTTCTGAGTGGAAGGGGATCCTAGCGTTGCCTCCCCGGAGGCACGAGGACTTCCCTTCAAATAGGTTCTTGTTCACGGTTAAGGACGCGCTGGTGAAAGCGGCCGGGATTCGGAAGCGCCGGTACGGGATGTATTAGGCCTGAAACGGAAGATAGTCATGTTGAAAGTCGTTCACCTTACTTCTGTTCATATCCCCTTCGATACCCGCATCTTCTACAAGGAGTGTCGAAGCCTTGTGGGCGCAGGCTACGCTGTAACCCTCATCGCCCCCTACAATCGGGACGAGGAACAGGAGGGCGTGCGCATTCGGGCGGTGCCAAAGCCCAAAGGGCGCCGGGAGCGCATGACCCGCTCCGTGTGGCAGGCGTACCGGGCCGCCCTGGCGGAGAAAGCCGATGTTTATCACTTCCACGACCCAGAGCTTATCCCTGTGGGATTGCTGCTCAAGCTCCGGGGTAAGCGGGTGGTCTACGACGTGCACGAAGACGTACCCAAGCAAATTTTGAGCAAAGAATGGATCCCTAGGCCTCTGCGAAGATTGGTAGCAGGAGCGGCTCAAGTGGCTGAGGCGTTGGCGTCCTGGGCTTTTGATGGCATTGTGGCCGCCACGCCTGCTATTGCCAAGCGCTTCCCGCCACGCAAGACGGTAATAGTGCAGAATTTCCCTATCTTGAATGAGCTTGTAGCGCCAGAGTCCACACCGTACCAGAAGCGCCCCGCCAACATAATCTATGTTGGCGGCATTACCGCAATACGGGGCATCCGGGAAATGGTACAGGCTATGAGCCTGGAGCCGGAAAGCTTGAATGCCCGGTTGGTCCTTGCAGGGGCTTTTTCCCCGCCATCCCTGGAGGCAGAAGTGCGCGGCCTTTCGGGTTGGGAGCGGGTAGAATTCGTCGGTTGGCAGAACCGTGCCTCTGTGGCGCGGTTACTGGGGGAGGCGCGAGCGGGATTAACTGTCTTGTATCCAAGGCCAAATTACCTTGAAGCATGGCCTGTAAAGCTTTTCGAGTACATGTCCGCCGGCTTACCGGTGATTGCCTCCGACTTTCCTATGTGGAGAAAAATCGTGCAGGGAGAACAATGCGGGTTGCTGGTGGATCCGTTAGATCCGGCGGCTATTGCCAAAGCCATTCAGTGGATTTTAGAGCATCCGGAGGAGGCCGAGGCCATGGGCCGGCGAGGTCAAAAAGCGGTTTTCGACCGGTATAACTGGGATACCGAAGCTGAAAAGTTAATCGCCCTCTATCGGAGGTTAATGTGAAGATAGCGACAGTAGTAGGGGCACGTCCCCAATTCATCAAAGCGGCGGCCGTTTCTCGGGTACTGCGGTCTACTCCTGGGGTGCAGGAAGTGCTGGTCCACACCGGCCAGCATTACGACGAGAACATGTCCGAGGTTTTCTTCGGGGAGCTGGAGATTCCCGACCCGGATTATAACCTGGGGATCGGTTCCGGTTTTCACGGGGCGCAAACGGGCCGGATGCTCGAAGCCATTGAGCAAGTGCTGCTTAGGGAAAAGCCCGACTGGGTGCTGGTTTACGGCGACACCAACTCCACCCTGGCCGGAGCCCTGGCTGCGGTGAAGCTCCACATTCCTGTGGCCCACGTGGAGGCGGGCTTGCGCTCTTATAATCGCAGGATGCCCGAGGAGATCAACCGGGTGCTCACCGACCACGCGGCGGACCTGCTCTTCGCGCCGACGGAGGTCGCGGTGCGCAACCTGCGGCGGGAAGGGATTCCGGCAGAGCGGATTCACCTGGTGGGCGACGTGATGTACGACGCCGCGCTCTATTACGGCGAGAAGGCCCGGCGGGAAAGCCGCGTGCTGGCAAGGCTGGCCTTAAAACCGAAGGAATATATCCTCGTTACCATCCACCGGGCTGAAAACACCGACGACCCGGCAAGGCTCCACGCCATAGTGGAAGGCCTCTGCATGGTTGGAGAAAGCGTCCCGGTGGTCTTTCCCGTCCATCCCCGTACCCTAAGGGTTTTGGAACTCGGCAGCCTATGGGGTAAAGCGGAAGACCATCTACGGCTCATCGAGCCGGTGGGGTATCTGGACATGGTGATGCTGGAGCAGAACGCCCGGCTCATAGCCACCGATTCTGGCGGGGTGCAGAAGGAAGCATTCTTCTACCGGGTCCCCTGCGTGACCTTAAGGGGCGAAACGGAATGGGTGGAACTGGTGGAGCTGGGGTGGAACCGGCTAGTTTATCCCCATTCTGCTGAGGCGGTCGTTAACGGGATTACAGAAGGCCTGGCTTCTCCTGGGGGAGAGGAGGCGGAACCTTATGGTAACGGCCGGAGCGGGGAATTAATCGTCCAAAGACTGCTCGACGTGTAAGCAAGATAATAAACAGCATTGAGCGAGGTTTTTGCAAGCCGATGAAATATGAAGGACGTACAGTGTGGATCCTTAACCACTACGCTATCAGCCCGGACATGGCCGGCGGCACCAGGCACTATGACCTGGCACGGGAACTGGCCGGGAGGGGATATGAAGTCACCATTTTTGCCTCAGGCTTTGACCACGTTACCCATAAATACGTAAAAATCAAAAAGGGTGAGGGTTTACGGGTCGAAGACCATAACGGTGTGAAGTTTGTGTGGCTGGAGACGAGCCCTTACCAGGGCAATGACTGGCGCAGGGTTTTGAATATGTTTTCTTACGGCTTCAGCCTTTTGCGGTACAATAAAAATTTCAAGAAGCCGGATGTGATTATCGGCTCATCCATGCACCCTATCGCTCCTTTGGCAGGGTGGTGGCTGGTGAAAAGGTACCGGGCGCGGTTTATTTTCGAGGTCCGGGACCTGTGGCCGCAGACGGCGGTCGATATGGGCGCCATGAAAAGAAACGGCCTGATGGCCCGGCTCCTTTACGCGTGGGAAAAGTTTATGTACCAGAAGGCGGAAAAAATAATCGTCCTGTTACCGAATGCGGGTGAATACATAACCGGGAGAGGCATCAGGCCAGAAAAGATAGTCTGGATACCCAACGGCGTCGATCTAAAAAGGTTTGACAATGTCAAGTCCATCGATCCGTCGTCACCGGTGACAAAGGCTTTTGCTGAACAAAAGGATATGTTCAAAGTTGTTTACGCCGGCGCCCACGGCCCTGCCAATGGGCTCGATACCTTGGTCGAGGCGGCGGCCTTGATGGCTGGTATTGATCCTGGCGTCCACTTTTTTTTAATCGGCGATGGGCCGGAAAAAGGGCGGCTTGTCCAGCTGGCGCAGGAAAGGTCCGCCGCCAATATTACTTTTTTGGCGCCTGTGCCCAAAGATGAGGTGGGGGCTGTATTAAGGGAGGCGGATTTATTATTACACTGCTTGAAAACTATGGAGGTATTAAAATACGGCGTAAGCCCGAATAAGCTTTATGACTATTTAGCAAGCGGTAAGCCGGTCATTATGGTTAGCAATGCAAGCAATCAAATAATTAGGGAAGCCGGCGCCGGTCTTGTTGTGGAGCCTGATAACGCTAAAGCGTTGGTCCGGGGTATTCTCCAGATTAAAGAAATGCCGCCTGAAGAAAGGAAGCTCCTGGGTATTAACGGACGCTCATATGTGGAGCGGCATCACAGCATGGAGGTTCTGGGAGAAAAACTGGCGCGGATAATAGAAGACGTAATCGGGAGATAGTTTTATCATTTTGCTCTAATGTCCGCCGTCTACGACCATTATTTGGGGTGAAAGAAAAGTTTTAGCTTTTGGTGTAAGCCGCCGCTAATTTTGTACGGCACAAAGGCAGAGCGAATGAGTTTAGGGAGAGGGGATGATGCCTGTGAAGATCGCTACCATCCTTGATCAGATCGACCTGGGGAGTATGGCCCTCCCCGAGTTTCAACGGGGCTATGTATGGAACCGCGACCAGGTGCGCAGTCTGATGCAGTCTCTCTACCGCCGCTATCCCATTGGCAGTCTGCTGGTATGGGTCACCAGGTCGGAAGGCGCTGCAGCCAGGGGTGATCACGCCCCGGCACCGGGGGTGGTTAAACTTTTGCTTGATGGCCAGCAGCGGATAACCTCCTTATACGGTATTATCAGGGGCAGGCCGCCCCGGTTCTTTGACGGCAACGCCCAGGCCTTCACCGGGCTTTATTTTCACCTGGAGGATGAAATTTTCGAGTTCTACATGCCTTCCAAAATGAAGGGGAATCCACTCTGGGTCAATATTACGGAACTGATGCAAGCCGGCGTCGGTAAGTTTATCGGACGGTTGTTTACCATCCCGGAACTGACTCCCCGAATGGACTCTTATATCCAACACCTCACCGCCATTGAGGGGATCAAGGATATCGACCTGCACGTGGAAGAGGTGACGGGTGAAGACAAGACGGTTGACGTTGTGGTGGATATCTTTAATCGCGTAAACAGCGGCGGTACCAAGCTTTCCAAGGGCGACCTGGCTCTGGCGAAGATCTGCGCCGATTGGCCTCAGGCCAGGCAGGCCATGAAAGACTGTCTTGCCAGGTGGGAACAGGCTGGTTTTCACTTTAATCTCGACTGGCTATTGCGCAATATTACCACCATCCTCACCGGGGAGGCCCTCTTTTCAGCCTTAAAAGATGTGGACGCTAAACAGTTTCAAAATGGGCTCGCCCAGGCGCAGAATTATTGCAATTACCTGTTGAATATGATTTCCGGCCGCCTGGGCCTGGACCATGACCGGGTCCTGGGTGGGCGTTATGCCTTTCCTGTGATGACCAGGTATCTGGCCCTGCGGGGTGGCAAGCTGCACGACGCCCGCGAACGTGACCGCCTTTTGTACTGGTATGTCCATAGCTTTCTCTGGGGCCGCTTTGCCGGTTCCACCGAAACCGTGCTAAACCAGGACCTGGGGGTGCTGGAGCTGGTGGATGCGGCACTGGACCGGTTGATCGAGCAACTCCGGCTCTCCCGGGGGAGCCTTGAAATCCGCCCGGAAGACTTCGCCGGGTGGAGCCTGGGGGCCAGGTTCTATCCCATGCTTTACTTGTTAACCAGAGTGTACGGTGCCCTGGATTGGGGCAGCGGTGTGCCGCTTTCTGCCAATCTGCTGGGCAAGCTCAACGTCTTACAGGTGCACCACATCTTTCCTAAGACACTTCTTTATGAATACGGTTACCAGAAGGCGGAGGTTAACGCCATCGCTAACTTCTGTTTCCTCACTCAAGAAGCCAATCTGGCCATCAGCGACCGCACCCCCGAGGTTTACTTGCGGGAAGTAGAGGCCAGGTACCCCGGAGCGTTAGCCTCCCAATGGGTTCCCCAGGACCCGGATCTTTGGAAACTGGAAAACTATAAAGACTTTCTAACCGAGCGGCGGCGCCTCCTTGCCGTGGCGGCGAACCGTTTCCTGGATGAACTCCTCAGTGGTTCCGCCACAGCCCCGGTGGCGGGCGATTACTCAACGGACCTCGCCTTGGCGGTTGCGCCCGTGCCCGCCGTGGACGATGAGGTCCAAACCTTACTGGAATGGGTGAAGTTAAACGGCTTGCCAAAGCCTGAGCTTGATTTTGAAGTGTGCAATCCCACCGGGGAGGTTCTTACCGTGGTTGACTTGGCCTGGCCCGCCGGGGTTCAGGAAGGTTACAGCCAGCCGGTGGCCCTTGTCTTACAAGGAGATCGGAACCAGATCAACCTTTTGAATCAGGCCGGCTACCGCTTTTTTGTGAGCGTGGAAGACCTGCGCGCTTACCTGGAAACGCTGTTGGGTGTTAGAGAAGAAACGCAGGTCGGATAATAAATCGAGAAATTATTATGATTTTGGCTGAAAAAGCCGGGAAATAGCTGAAAATAAATATTACGTTCATAACTTGAACAAGGTTATTTATTAAAGTTATGGAATAAGTAGTATTACGCTTTAATTGATTTTTACAACCGCGCTGGGAGCGTAGGGGGTTATTACTGCCTGATGGAAGAAAAAATGGCGCTGTTCAATCAGCCCCGGATCGTTTCGGTCAGCCGGCGCACCGACATCCCCGCCTTTTACGGGGAGTGGTTCAGGCAGCGGGTTCGCCAGGGGTGGGCGGTGAGCCACAATCCCTTTAGCCGCCGGGCCGTCCGGGTCTCGCTGCGGCCGGAAGACGTCAGCGCGTTCGTTTTTTGGTCGAAGAACCTTGCACCCTTTTTGCCTTATCTGGCCGAACTGAAAACCCTGGGTTACAAGATGACGTTTCTTCACACCGTCACAGGCCTGCCCGAGGTATTTGAAGACCGGGTGCCGGGCATCGGGGTGACCGTTGCCGCCTTTCAAGCAATTTCTAAAATGTTTTCCCCAAGGCATATCCAATGGCGCTACGACCCGATCCTCCACCTAAGACTGAGCAGGAACTGGCGGAAAAGCTGAAAGTTCGCCGGGGGCAAATGCAGGACTGGCTCAAGAAGGCGCAGGAACTGGGCAAAGTGCACAAGATGGCCAGGCCGGTAAGATACATCAGCCCTTTGCAATTAAAGAAAAGCAGCCAGCCGTCGCTGTTTGAGGGCATTAAATGATTGGCCGGGCGTTTTTCGCCGGAAAGCCGGTGGTGGCTACCGATGTGCGTGGCAGCCGCGCTCTGGTGGAACACGGAAAATCGGAGTTGCTGATAGAGCTTGGTGATGTGGATGGCCTGGTTGCGGCCGTAGAAAAGCTTGCTTCTGATCCCGAACAACGGGCCGCTATGGGAGCGGGCGAGCGGGAGAAGATCCAGGACTACTCCTTAGAGAAAGTTTTAGCCGAAATGGCCGCTATCTATGACCGCTACCCGAAGTAAAGGGTTGGACAAGTGAGGGCCTGCCGTTACCCGCTATGACTCTCTGGAAAGGGATGGGCGCATGATTGGGGAGCTAATTAGCCGTTGCTTCTGTTGTTTTTAGATCCAACTGAGGAAAAAATAAAATTTTTTTCCTTACCCAGGCAGGAGAACGAACATACATTCGAGAATTAAATATAATATAAGCGGCTTGCTAGCCAAATTGGCTCCGTCATGTCTATTAAGGGGGTGGCTTGGACGCGGGAAATTAGAGATCCTATTCACGGTTTTATTTACCGGACTTCCTTAGAACAGGAGATTATTGACACGCCTTTATTTCAGCGCTTAAGGAAAATCAAGCAGTTGGCGATGGCTTCTCTGGTGTATCCGGGAGCGGTGCATACGAGATTTGAACATTCCCTGGGTGTTATGCATCTTGCTGGTAAATTGGCTGAACGACTTAATCTAGATGATGAAAACAGGCGGCTTGTAAGATTAGCGGCGTTGTTGCACGACATTGGGCACGGTCCTTTTTCTCACGTTTCGGAGGCGATCGTTGATCGATTTTATAACCGGGAGAAAGTGTCCCTTCCTGGAAATAATGAAAAAATTCATGAGTTGATTACCTATGGCCTGATTGAACGTGATCTTAGCTTAAGTAAATTACTTAGCGAAAGAGAGCGGGAAAAAATTGTTGGTCTTCTAAAGGGGAATTGGGGGGATCGTTTATTAAAAGATATAGTTTCTGGTCCCCTGGATGCCGACAAGCAAGACTATTTACTAAGAGACAGCTATTTTTGCGGGGTAAAGTATGGTATTTATGATAGCGACCGGTTAATCGATACCCTGGAGGTTCTTAAGGACAGAGACGAGCATGTGTTGGCCGTTTCTGTGGATGGCGTACATACCCTGGAACAGTTTGTTTTGGCAAAATATTATATGACCACCCAGGTTTATCGGCATAAAATACGGCTGATCACTGACGCAATGATCACCCGGGCAATTGAATTGGGCATTGTGAAAGATAATCTTGACTATCTTTCCAGGCTTTATTCTTTTGATGGTACGGAGGAATTTTTTAATAACTGGTTGGCCTGGAATGACGAAGTGCTTACTACGACAATTTGTACCGACTCAACCCCGGAAGGTTATTGTAAGAAAATTTTTCGTCGCCTGGCTGAAAGGAATCTTTTTAAGCAAATTTTTAGTATGCGCATTGGTGATCTGAAAAACCCGGTTGTTCGCCAGCGTATTTCTGAGGAATTTGACAGTTTCAAGGAAGAAATTGAAAGGAAAGTCGGTGAATCTCTGGAAATCGAACCGCATCTTGTAATTTCTAACAAGTTTACTATCCAATCGGTAAGGGAGCAATCCCGAAATTCAGTAGGTTCTATCCTGGTTTTACGGAATGGCGGACCAGTTACGTTCGAAGAAGAGTCTTTGTTATTTCGCTCGATTGATGAAGCAGAAAAAGATGAGTTCTTGGAAATATATGCTCCGGTTGTCTTTAAAGACCCGAAAGACAAAAAAATTCGCCGGCGGGAGTATAACGAAAAGATCCAGGAAATTATTGAAAATGTGGTTAACAGACAGCCGGAAGGGGGGAAAAAATGAAACCGTCCGAGATATTTCTGTTAATGCTCAGTGCTGCAGGGGGTAAAATAAGCAGCAAAACGTTGGTCCAAAAACGGGCTTATTTTCTCAATCTTTTATTAGAATTAGGATTGTTTTACAAGCCGCATTACTATGGACCATATTCCCCGGATTTGGACGCCGCCATTGGGCAATGCAAGGCCCTGGGCCTGGTGGAACAAAAAACGATTGGCTTTGGGATGGATAGAGGAACGGGTTTTGAGGTGCGCAGGTTTGACTTCGTTCTTACCCCGGACGGTCAGGCAGTACTTGACGATTTGAAGAAGCGAAAGCCCTTTGAGTGCAGAAAAGTTTTAGAGGGTTTAACCAAGCTTTCCGCTGCCGGGGATAGTGATTACGTTTCCCTGTCGGTTGCCGCCAAGACCTTTCATATCCTAAAGGAAAGCAAAAGACCCTTGTATCCGGATGAAATAATAAACGAAGCGAAGCAACTTGGATGGGAGATTTCCCAGGAGTCTATTGAACATGCGGTGAATTTTTTGGCGAAACTTGGTTTAGTAACCAAAAATTAAGGCAGGAGTGTTTTGTGGGGGTAGGGAGGGCTATCCGGGGAAACAAACGGGGTAACTTTCTGGAATACCATTGCTGACGCGGGACCCGAACCAGTTTGGAGATGGCGTAATTGCAAGGAGAGGGTAGCTGGGGCCGCTGAAAAAGAACGGCCGGAAAACGCCATAAATCCTTACTGAAATGGCTGCTGTATACTGGCGTTATCTTGAGTTATTGGTTCGCCCTAAAGCCCCGCGCGCGTAGGGGGTTATTACTGCCTGATGGAAGATACAATGGCGCTGTTCAATAAGCCCCGGATCGTTTCGGTCAGCCGGCGCACCGACATCCCCGCCTTTTACGGGGAGTGGTTTATGCAGCGGGTTCGCCAGGGGTGGGCGGTGAGCCACAATCCCTTTAGCCGCCGGGCCGTCCGGGTCTCGCTGCGGCCGGAAGACGTCGGCGCGTTTGTTTTCTGGTCGAAGAACTTTGCACCCTTTTTGCCTTATCTGGCCGAACTGAAAAACCTGGGTTACAAGATGACGTTTCTTTACACCGTCACCGGACTGCCCGGGATATTTGAAGGCCGGGTGCCGGAGCCGGGGTGACCGTTGCTACCTTTCAAGCAATTTCCAAAATGTTTTTCCCAAGGCATATCCAGTGGCGTTACGACCCGATCCTCTTGACCAGCATTACGGGCGAGGAATTCCACCTCCGGCGGTTCCGGGACTTGTGCCGCCGCCTGGGAGGGTATACAACCAGGTGCTACATAAGTTTTGTCAACCTCTATCCGAAAGTCAGGCGGCGGCTGCAGGCGCTGGAGAAAGAGGGGATCAAGCTGTTATCTGTTCCCGAAGCAGAACAGGCCGCCCTGGCCCAACGGCTGGCCGAAATCGCCGCCGAACACGGCATCACACTGTACAGCTGCTGCAATGATCACCTGGTCGGCGGGCGGGTGAAAAAGGCCCGCTGCGTGGACGCAGAACTCCTGACCGCTTTGTTCGGACTTGAGGCGGGGCTTTACCAGATCAAGCCCACCCGAAAAAACTGCGGATGCTGCGAGAGTGTGGACATCGGCATGTACGATACCTGCCTCCACGACTGTATCTACTGCTATGCAAACGCAGGTTCCAAAGCCGGCAAAAATTATCTTCACCACGATCCTAATTCACCGACGCTGATTAGTCGAGGGAATTTCCTTTGCGTTGGCGAGATGGGGGCGGAAAGAAAGAGAAGGGCCTTCGAGCGGCAGACATTTGGCAGGAAGGCTAGGTTTACTAAGGGTGTGATTTTAGATTATGAGGTTTTTCTTTAAAAGACTAATGGATTTTGTTGGAGCATTGATAGGGCTTGCTTTTTTTGCACCAGTAATGCTTTTTATGGCTCTCTTTATTCGTTTAAATATGGGAAGGCCCGTATTATTTCGGCAATTTCGTCCCGGTCTGCACGGGAAACCTTTTGTTATATATAAGTTTCGAACCATGAAGGAAGAACGGGACAGCAGGGGCAACCTATTGCCGGACGAGCAGCGTTTGACTCGTTTAGGGCGTTTTCTGCGTAGCACCAGCCTGGATGAATTGCCAGAACTTTTTAATGTTCTAAAAGGGGATATGAGCCTGGTGGGGCCACGCCCACTTTTAATGGAATATCTTGAGCGTTACACTCCGGAGCAGGCCCGCCGTCACGAGGTGAAGCCGGGCATTGCGGGGTGGGCGCAGGTAAACGGGCGAAACGCGATTACGTGGGAGGAAAAATTCAAGCTTGATGTATGGTATGTAGATAATTGGAGTTTGTGGCTGGATGTAAAAATCCTGTGGTTGACTTTAGTTAAGGTATTAAAACGTGAAGGCATTAGCGCGCAGGGGCATGCCACCATGCCGGAATTTATGGGACAAAAAGGTAATCATTATAAGGCTTGAGGGTGATCTTTTGAAAAAATTGGTGATCATCGGTGCCGGGGGTTTTGCCCGGGAAGTGGCCTGGCTGGTCGAAGATATAAATGCAGTAAAAAAGGAATGGGAATTGCTCGGGTTCATTGATGAAAACCCGGTTAATCACGGCAAGGTGTTAAACGGTTATCCTGTGCTGGGCGATTTCGGTTTTTTCGTGCACCGGCAGTTTGGTGAAACGGTGTATACGGTGTGTGCCGTGGGGAGTCCTTACGCGAAAATTAACCTTGTAAAAAAGGCTGCCCAATGTGGTTTGCAATTCACGAATCTGATCCATCCCTCAGTGAAGATGTCACGGTATGTGGAATTAGGAACGGGGAATATAATTTGTGCGGGGAATATTATTACTGTTAATGTTTCAATATCCAATCACATTATTGTTAACCTGAATTGTACAATTGGGCATGATGTAATTATTCAAGATTATGTAACAATATTACCTGGAGCTAATATTTCTGGTGGAGTAAAGATAAATAATGGTTGTGATATTGGAACTAATGTTTCAGTCATTCAAGGGATTAACATTGGTGAATGGTCCATAATCGGAGCCGGCGCAGTTGTAATCCGGGATATCCCCCCCTACTGTACGGCCGTGGGCGTTCCGGCTAAGCCTGTAAAGTTTCATAAAACCGAGGCATAATGGAAAAATGCTGCCTACCTTTTTATGTTAAGCGACTGCAGAAAGGATAACGGGAGTGACTATCCTTGACTCTACTTGCCCTTGAGGGGGGAAGCCCTATTCGGACAACCCCCTTTCCCCCCTGGCCTTATTTCGAAGAGGATGAAATTAAAGCAGTTGAAATAGTTTTGAAATCCG
The DNA here is from genome assembly GCA_040755215.1 of Bacillota bacterium. Classification (GTDB taxonomy): domain Bacteria; phylum Bacillota; class Desulfotomaculia; order Desulfotomaculales; family Nap2-2B; genus JAIMBK01. Next base: position 58,653 of record JBFMBG010000005.1, read on the forward strand.
GCAGGGTAAATTACTGGACCGGCGAGGAGGGGCGGCTGTTTGAGCAGGAATTTGCGGCGTTTACCGGCTGCAAGTATGCCGTGGCCGTAGCCAACGGGACGGTGGCGCTGGAGCTGGCCCTTTATGCCCTTGGTGTCGGTCCGGGAGACGAGGTAATCGTGACCAGCCGGACTTTTATTGCTTCGGCAAGCTGTGTAGTGATGCGAGGGGCCCGGCCGGTGATGGCGGATGTTGATCCAGTCAGCCAGAACATTACCGCCGAGACCGTGAAAGCGGCGCTTACCCCGCGGACGAAAGCCATCATTGCGGTGCACCTGGCAGGTTGGCCCTGTGATCTGGACCCCCTTCTCGAACTGGCCCGGGAAAAGGGGCTTTTTGTTCTGGAGGATTGCGCCCAGGCCCACGGGGCCACCTATAAGGGGCGTCCGGTCGGTTCGCTGGGCGACGCTGCCGCCTTCTCCTTTTGTCAGGATAAGATTATCACCACGGGCGGAGAAGGCGGGATGCTCACGACCAACAGTAAGGAAATCTGGGAAAAGGCCTGGAGCTATAAGGATCACGGCAAGAGTTACGAGGCCGTTTACCACCGGGAGCATCCCCCCGGCTTTCGCTGGCTTCACGAATCTTTCGGCACCAACTGGCGGCTGACCGAGATGCAGGCGGCAATCGGGCGGGTGGCTTTGCGAAAGCTGCCGGGCTGGCTGCAGATTCGCCGGCGAAACGCGGCCATTCTCACGGAATGTTTTGCAAACCTGCCGGCCCTGCGGGTGACCCTGCCGCCGGATCCAGTCGGTCATGCCTATTACAAGTACTATACTTTTATTCGGCCGGAAGCGTTAAAAGGCAATTGGGACAGAGACAGGATAATGGCGGCGATTAATGCCGAAGGAATCCCGTGTTTTACCGGAAGTTGCAGCGAAATTTACCTGGAAAGGGCCTTTGCGAAAAATGGCCTGCGGCCGCCGGAAAGGTTGCCGGTGGCGAAAGAGCTGGGCGAAACTTCCCTGATGTTCCTTGTTCATCCTACCCTTTCGGAAAAGGATATGGCTGATACCTGCCTGGCCGTGGAAAAGGTGTTAAGTGCCGCCGCGAGGTGATTTTGCCGCTTTTGGCAGGATAATGAAATGTTCGTGTCGAATAACCAGGATGAAGATTTTTTCAGGGAGGACAACCGTTGGCCCGTTACTGCCGCCTGATTTTATTTATTGTTGCTGATGCCGCCCTGGTTAATGCGGCTTTGTTGCTGGCGCTGTGGCTGCGCTTCGACGGAAGGATACCCGCGCAGTACATTATTTCCTATCAAACTGTGGCGCTGTTGTTCACGCTGGTCTGGCTGGCGTCTTTTTACGTTTTTGGGTTGTATGCGCGCATGTGGCAGTACGCCAGCATCAACGACCTCCTTTCCATTGTGGGCGCGGTTACGGCAGGTATTTTCGTAAACATCTCCCTTGCCTATTTTTACATGCAAGGGGGTAAATTTCCCCTGCCGCGGACTGTTTTTATTATCACCTGGCTTTTAATTGTTGCTTTTGTGGGCGGTTTACGTTTTTCCCGGCGCTTGATTGCGAAAAGAGGGGGATATTATCCCCGGCTGCGGGCGGGCCGCCCGGTTTTGATTGTGGGCGCCGGCGATGCGGGGGCGGCGGTTGCGCGAGAGCTGAATAACCAGAATAGCCATCATTTCCTGCCCGTTGGATTTGTTGACGATGACCCGGCCAAGCAAAAAATGCATTTATTTGGCTTGCCCGTGTTGGGCAGCCGCCAGGATATTCCCGCCCTGGTTGAAAAATATGCCATAGAAGAAATCATCATCGCCATGCCTTCGGTGCCGGGCCGGGTAATCCGGGAAATTGTGGAGATTTGCCGCCCAACCGGGGTCAAGCTGCAAATTCTGCCGGGAATTTACGAACTGATTAATGGAAAGGTAACGGTAAATCAGATCCGCAACGTGGAAGTGGAGGACTTGCTGGGGCGGGAACCGGTTAAGGTGAACCTGGAAGAAATGGCTGGCTATCTGGCCGGGAGAGTGGCGCTGGTTACCGGGGCCGGGGGCTCCATCGGCTCCGAGCTTTGCCGCCAGATCGCCCGGTTTGGTCCCCGGAAGCTCGTCTTATTGGGTCACGGGGAAAACAGCATCTACGAGATTTACCAGGAATTGTCCGGCCGCTACCCGGAGCTGGATTTGGTGCCGGCGATTGTGGACGTGCGGGACGCGCCGGCGGTGCGGCGCGTTTTTCAGGTTCACCAGCCCTATGCGGTGTTTCACGCGGCGGCCCACAAGCACGTGCCCTTGATGGAAGAGAATGCTTTGGAAGCGGTGAAAAATAATGTGCTGGGGACTCTGTACGCGGCCCGGGCGGCCCGTGAATATAATGCGCATACCTTTGTGCTGATTTCTACGGACAAGGCAGTGAATCCGGTGAGTATTATGGGCGCCACGAAGCGGGTGGCCGAGCTGATCGTGCAGGAAATGGCCGGCCAGGGCAAAACCCGCTTTGTGGCCGTGCGTTTTGGCAACGTGCTGGGCAGCCGGGGGAGCGTGCTGCCCCTGTTTAAGAAGCAGATTGCCGGGGGCGGGCCGGTGACGGTGACTCACCCGGAGATGACCCGCTATTTCATGACCATCCCGGAGGCGGTGCAACTGGTGATCCAGGCGGGGGCGATGGCCCGGGGCGGGGAGATTTTTGTACTGGACATGGGCGAACCGGTAAGAATTGTTGAGCTGGCTGAAACGATGATCCGGCTGTCGGGGTTTGAGCCGGGGGAGGATATTGAGATTGTTTATACGGGACTCCGACCGGGCGAAAAGCTGTCCGAAGAGTTGTTCGCGGGAACGGAGAAGGTAGACGCCACGCGCCACGAAAGAATCTTTGTGGCCCGCCCGGAAACGGTCAATGCCGGGAAACTGGATCGTTTTTTAGATATGATCAGCAACCCGGCCTGGATTCCCGATGAAAGGGAATTGGTGAATGCTTTGCGGAGCGTGGTGCCGGAGTTCAGGCGGGACGGCGTTCAGGAGATGGTTCAGGTGGGGTGAAAGCAGGCGTCTGGGATTGGGGTGTTGTTCGCGGACAGTTCCTTAACCGATTAGGTGGAAAGGAATAAAAAGTGTGAAACGAGAGGATCTGGACGAGCTTCATTATATTACCGCGATCAGCAATATGCCTTCAATTTGGCGTAACGGTATTCTATCGCATAAGCGTGCATCGAAATATCAACATGTTTCCATTGCTTCAGGCGAAATCCAGGAAAGGCGGGCCAGAAAAATAATCCCTGGGGGCCGGGCGTTGCATGAATATGTGAACCTGTATTTCTGTGCCCGCAATCCGATGCTTTATCTCCGGCGCAGCCAACATACCGGGCTTTGTGTGTTGCGTATTGGGCTTTCTGTGTTAGATCTGCCCGGAGTAGTTATTACCGACCGAAACGCAGCGAGTGATTGGGTGAGATTTTTTCCCTCCCCGGAAGGATTGACAAGTGTCAACGGAGAACTTGTTTTTGCAGAATACTGGACGCATCCGGAAGATCTGTTCACTGAGTGGGAGCATAAGTCAATTAAATGTGCAGAAGTGCTGGTGCCCGATCGCGTCGATCCTAGTTATCTCTTAGGCGTATACGTTTCCTGCGAAGAGGCAAAAATTAATTTTGAGGCAACGGGAGTGCCTTTAACTTTAGAGATAAATCCCTATCTGTTTTTTCAATAAGGGGGGGTCGTTATGGTGAGAGTAAAAACGGGGGATATTTTTAAGTCAAAAGCGCAAACCCTTGTCAATACAGTTAATTGTGTGGGGGTGATGGGCAAGGGGCTTGCCCTGGAATTCAAAAGACGTTTTCCCGATATGTTTAAAGATTACCAGGAAAGATGTGCGCGAAGGGAAGTAAGGATGGGGCGCCCCTATTTATATAAACCTTTACTTCCTCCATGGATATTAAATTTTCCCACGAAGGAACACTGGCGTTCCGTTTCACGCCTCAAAGACATTGTTCAGGGCCTGGAATATCTCCTTGCGCATTATAAAGAGTGGGGGATTACCTCGTTGGCCGTGCCTCCGCTGGGTTGCGGTCAAGGTCAACTTGAATGGAGAATTGTCGGCCCGACACTGTACCGTTATTTAAGCCGGCTGGATATCCCTGTGGAGCTTTATGCCCCTTTTGATACGCCTTACGAAGAATTGCAGCCCGAATTTCTGGACGACGGTTCGCGCGGCAATCAAACCTGGCTTTCTCCACCTGGTACGACCAGGATTGAACCGGCCTGGGTAGCTCTGGTGGAGATATTAAAACGCATCGAACAGCAGCCATATCACTGGCCTGTGGGCCGGACAGTATTCCAGAAGATGGTCTTTGTGGCCACAAAAGAGGGGATTCCAACAGGACTCCATTTTAAAAAGGGAAGCTACGGACCATTTTCACCGGAGCTTAAAAAGCTTATTACCAGGCTGGTCAATCACGGTTTAATCAGGGAGGAGCGCCTGGGCAGAATGTTTTCTGTGCAAGTCGGCCCGACCTTTGAAGACGCCCGTAAAGCCGATCAGGCCCGGATCGAACAGTGGGAGCCGATCATTGAAAAAACAGCCGATCTTTTCGTGCGGGTGAAAACAGAACAGGCCGAAATGACGGCAACGGTTTTATATGCCGCTAATGAGTTAATGGAAACGAAGAAAGAACAACCTACGGAAGTAGACGTGTTACATTCTGTCTTGCAATGGAAGCAACGCCGCCGCCCACCTTTGGAGAAAAGCGAGGTGGCTTCCGTTATTCGTAATTTGGCGGCCCTAGACTGGCTAAAGGTGAAACCCAGCGGTGACCTTCCGTTAAGTGAAGAGGTTCCGTGATATTTCTTCGAATTATAAATGCTCCAGGCACTGGAGCTAATTTCTCTTTTTTCCAGTGGTGGGTAATGGAACGAAAGAATTGAAAAGGCGGCGGGAGGGAATGGCGCCGGTTTTGTCGAATACCCCTGATCAGCAGAATATTGCGAGGGGGATTTTTTGTTGGCGGGAAAGGTGATGACCAGGCAGGCGCCGGTGGTGCCCGTTCCGGCGGTTGAGCATGGATCCTGGGCCTATCAGGCGGCTTTTTGGGGAGTGGCGCTGCTGCTCCTTTTGCCGCCGTATTTCCGGGGGCTTTTTTTTGCTACGGAGCAGCAGCGGGCGCTTATTTTGGCGGCGGTCGTTTTCTGGCTG
>JBFMBG010000006.1:0-63087 GCA_040755215.1 Bacillota bacterium
GTCCTGTCCGGAAAACAACCCGGTAAAAATCTTCCTGATTTCTCTGGCCTTCTTCACCCCGATCCGCGGCACGGCCTTTAATTCTTCCTCGGTGGCGCGCACAATCCGGTCGACGCTTCCAAAGTGCCTGAGCAACCTCTCCGCCAGTTCCGGCCCGATGTGCGGCAGGGACTCCACCAGGTAGCGCTGACGCTCTTCCAGCAGCATGGGTTTCTTCTCGCCGCGCAGGGAGATCTTCTGCTTCCTGCCCATTTGCTCCTGGCAGGCGGCGGCGTACAAAAAGCCCGCCGTATCCCGGGAGTCCTGCGTAAAGATTACCGGGAGGCAGTAATTAACCACAATTAAAGCAAGGGTGCTCCTGATTACGTCGGGGTGGATCTTGCGGATACCGTACAATTCCCTTCCTTCAATCAGGATTACCGGAAGAGCAAAGTTTTCTTTTAAAGCATCGAGCTGGCGATAAAGACGTTTTTTCGTCAGCGAAGCAAGGAAGTCGGGGACAGTCTTCCTCTCCACCGCCACCCGCTCACTCAAAATATAGTCGCCGACGGGCAGCGCCTCGACGATTATTTCTGCTCCCCTTGCTTCTAAGTGTTCAATTACTCCGGACTCCCGCTCGTGCAGGTCGGCAATGACCTTAACAATGTTCATGGGCAACCGTTCTTCCTCAGGTTTTTGATTTTTTCGAGATCCTTGCTTACAAGGACAAGGAAATACTTCTCGAACATTAAAAATAAAGTTAAACGTCGGCAAAAAGTTTAGCCCATTCCTGAAACCGCAGCAATTGCCCGGAACCGTAACGGGACAGTTCCCGCCTGACTTCAGCGATTGTCTTTTCCCGATGAAGCGATCTCCTGTTTTTCGAAAAAAACTTGTCGGCAAAGCAAATAATCTGCTCTTCCAGGGTAACCGGGACCATTTCCCGGGGCGGCAAAGGAAGATTCCGCGCGATAATTTCTTCTCTGTTTATCCCGGCGCCTACGTGCCGCTCGCAAACGAGGGCGTGGGCGGGCAATCCCTCTTTTTCCAAAATCTCGCGGCCCAGGCAACCGTGGCAGATATATGGCTTGTTCCCTTTGCATCCGATCTCCGGCAGATCCGTTAAAAAGATGCCGATGTCATGCAGCATGGCGGCTTCGACGAGAAACTTCCGGTCGGGATGAAAGCGCCGGGCCTTCTCCGCCGCCGCCAGCGCTTTTTGGGCGACGGCTTTCCCGTGCTCGACCAGGATGTAGTATAGTTCTGACTCCGGATCGTAGTATTTTTTGATCAACCTTAACGGTTCTTCAATCAGCGCGGCAAGCAAATTCTCCAACCAACCACCCCTGGGATTATAAAGCAGCGTTCCAGATAGCCTTCACCTGCCGTGCATAGCCGTCAGGATCGCGGCAGGCCCTTTCAAAAACTGTCCTTGAGCGCGGGTAACTTTTGCTGATCAATTCTTTAACCCTGGCCGCCGCTGAAGGATAAAAATTAAACGGGTCATAGTGTATTTCGCGGGCCCCGGCCTGTTTTGCCGCCTGGACTAAAGTTTTTATGTCCCCGGGCGCATCGGTCAAACCAGGGATAATGGGAGCCACAAAAACCCAGGTTTTTATCCCCGCCCCGGCCAGCTTTTCGATCGCTTTCAAACGCCTGGAAGAAGGGGGCGCGCCCGGCTCCAACCGCCTGGCCAGGATTTCGTCAGCAGTAGTAATGGTAAAACCCACCCGGACATTGTCAAGCTCCTTTAAAATATCCAGGTCCCGCAACACCAGGTCGGACTTGGTTAGAATAGACACCCTCAACCCGGTACAGGACAGCAATTTCAGGCACGCACGCGTCAGGCCGTATTTCCTTTCGACAGCCTGGTAGGCGTCGGTGACACTGGAGAGCATCACCGTACCCCGCCTGGGCCTTTTTAGTTGGGCTGCCAGCCGGTCCGGAAAGTTGCTCTTGACCTGAACGAAGGAGCCCCACTCCTCCTTCAGGCCGCTAAACCTCGTCATGCAACCGGCGTAACAGTAGATGCAGCCGTGACTGCAGCCGTGGTAAGGATTCAAGCAGTAGTCCATCCCGGGGATCTTCGAACGGTTCAGAGCGCTCTGGCAGGTTGTTTCATAGATTTTCAACAAGCCGCTCTCCCTTGCTTTCGGGCAGTATTATACCACAAAGTATATCACAAAAAAGCCGTCAACGGCCCTATCCCGGCCGGATATATTTGTATGTTCTGCCTTAATGAACTGACGCCGTTGAAAAAATTAAAAAAGCTGGTTAACAAAGGGAACCACACAATTTTCAATTACGTCTATTCTTAAGAGAGTTTCTCTGACGAACCTCCGGTCCCTCTATTCATCATGAAAAATTTTCAGGGGAGGATGAACCCGGTGCACAAAGTCTACATGTTGTTAATTCTCTTGTTGTTGGTAGTATCCATAGCAACAGCCTGGCCGGCCTTTGCCGCCGACATGCTGTGGAGGATCACCCACGGTGACCAGGATAGCCTTGTTCTTGGAAAGGTGGAAAAGACCGGGAAAAATACCCTTGAGGTAAGCGTAGCGAAGGCGATTTCCGGCAAGCCAACAAAACCTTTGATCGAAGTTGAAGTTAACAAATCCGACCTGGCGTGGCTCGGGCAGGAAATCAACCAGGGTGACAAACTTATTCTTTCTCTGGTTCAAAACGGGGGGAGATATGCAATTAAATGGGGCATCTATAAAGTTTCTTCCCTGGATTATAAAACTTTAAAAATTGTAGCCCCGGACAAATGGCCGGGAGACATGGCGGCCCTGCAGTGGTACATCAACAGCAACGGGAAGGAGAACGAATTCTACTTTAAAGAGGGAGCTGTTTTTGTAAAAGACAGGTCGGGAGCAAGCAAACAGATCTACCCGCTGCCCGAAACTGATTCGCAATGTTCTACTGAATTCGCCGATCCTGCTTCCTCCCCTCCTGAAACCGGAATGTCCGTTTCCTACGGATCTATTGGCAGATCTGCAGGCATTCCCGCAATGGGGGGCGCGGCGGCACTGGCCTTTGCCTGGTTAATTTTAAAAAAACGACGGAATAAATAATTAATTCAGGAGGCGGGGGAAAAATGAAGCTGATTTGGGATTATGCCGGAGGGGTTATTTTTGCAAATAAAAAGTAATGGAGGCGGCATCCGGATTCGAACCGGAGAATAACGGTTTTGCAGACCGTCCCCTTAGCCACTTGGGTATGCCGCCGCCGTAAAAAGATTATACCTCGTTTTGCCCGTTTTCGCAAGGGCTTTTTCCGCCTACGATTAAAAACTTTTTGAAAACGGAACAACTCATGGCTGTTTTTGCCGCTTTGATTATAGCTGCAAGCCGTCAGACGGAACGGTTTTTGTCCGGCGCCGGCGGATGATCTGAATGGTGCAGGCACAGGCAAGCACCCCGACACCAACCAGATCCGTTGTCCCGTGGGGATCGATCATCATGATTCCCCCGGCGAAAAAGAGGAGCCTTTCCAACCAACCGGCCGGAACCGCCAGATACCCGGCCACCGCGGCGCCGACGCCGATCATGCCCAGCACACTGGTCAACATTATGCGCAGCACATCGGGCAGGGTGGTATTAATCATCAGTAGAGCAGGGGACAGGACAAAAATATAGGGCACGATAAAGGCAGCGATGGCCAGTTTGGAAGCGTTTATCCCGGTGCGCATGGGATTGCCTTTGGCAATGCCGGCGCCGGCGTAGGCCGCCAGGGCTACCGGCGGCGTAACGTCGGCAATAATGCCGAAATAAAACACAAATAAATGGGCGGCCATGACCGGCACACCAAGCTGGAGCAAAGCAGGCGCGGCGATGGTTGAGGTAATTACGTAGTTGGCTGTTGTTGGCACGCCCATGCCGAGGATCAAGGAAGAAACCATGGTCAAACCCAGGGTGGGCAGAAGGTTGCCGTGGGCCAGATCAACCAGGGCCGTCGCCATCTTCAACCCTACCCCCGTTTTGGTCACCACGCCGATAATAACCCCTGCCGTGGCGCAGGCAATAATCACTCCCAGGGCTCCCCGGGCTCCCCGCTCCAGCCCGTCAACCATATCGAACAGGGAAATGCGCGTGGAGCGGCGCAAAAGGGACGCGCCGACGGCCAAAAAAATGGCCCACAGGGCGGCCTTCATGGGAGTATAACCCGCTACCAGCAGGTAGATAATGGCAAAGAGCGGGATACCCAAATGGCCGCGCTCAATAAAGAGCCTGCCCAGGCGGGGCAACTGCTCCCGGGGGAGCCCCCGTAGCCCTAGCTTTTTGGCCTCCAGGTGGACGCCGATCCAAATCCCGGTGTAGTAGAGGAGGGCCGGGATCACCGCCGCTTTCACCACGGCGATATACGGCACGCCGATAAACTCCGCCATCAAAAAGGCCGCCGCCCCCATAATGGGCGGCATGAGCTGGCCGCCGGTGGAAGCCGCCGCCTCCACGGCGCCGGCAAATTCGGGCCTGTACCCCAGGCTCTTCATCATCGGAATGGTGAAGCTCCCCGTCCCGGCCACATTGGCGACGGAACTGCCCGAAACGGTGCCCATTAACCCGCTGGACAGAACGGCTACCTTGGCCGGGCCGCCGCTGGCCCAGCCGGCCACCGCGTTGGCCAGGTCGATAAAGAATTTTCCCATCCCCGTTTTTTCGAGGTAGGCCCCGAAAAGAATAAAAAGAAAGATGAACGTCGAAGACACCCCTAAAGGAATGCCGAACACTCCTTCCGTGGTGAAAAACAGGTGCCCCACCAGTTGGCCGAGATTTAAACCCTTGTGGGCAAAAACGCCGGGCATAACGGGTCCAGCAAAAGCGTAAACCAGGAACAGGGAAGCGACGATAACGATCGGCCATCCCACCACCCGCCGGGCCGCCTCCAGAACAAGAACAACCCCCAGGGCGCCCATGACCAGATCGATTATTGTCACCGTCCCGGCCCGCAAAACCAGTTGTTGATAAAAAGCTACTATATACAGGGGCGCGGCGGCGGCCAGGACGGCAAGAAGAACGTCCAGCCAGTGCAGGCGCTCCCGGGTCCACTTCCGGTTGGCCGGGTACAATAAATAAGTGAGGGCGAGGGCGAAAGACAGGTGAATGGCGCGCTGGAGGTGGGCATCGAGCACACCGAAAAGAGCCGTATAAAGCTGGAACACCGAAAAGGCGATGGCAATGGCGCTGATCACCCGCGCGGCAAAACCAAAAAGGCGCCGGTAGTCGGATTCCCGATCATACCTGGCCATCAGTTCATCTATATTGAGTTCATCCTGCCGGGGGGCAACCCGTTCACTCAAAAAATTTTCAACCTCCCGCAATCAGTATGCCAGATGACTTTAGCTGGCGAACAGCGCCCTGCCCGGATCCTCACCAGAGAATCCGAAGGAAAGAGGTCGTTGAGATCATACCGCCGCCCCCGGTAAACAAGCGCCTGCCGGGCAAGGGGGGCAATGCGCAGGTCCACCCCGGCAAAGGACCGGTTGAGGCCGGTCAGAATAAACCGCCCGTGCTCATTGGCCAGCTTTCCCTCCCCGGCCAGAAAGGGCAGCCCCACCCCCAGCGATTCGTAAAAAGTGGAATCAAGAACTAACCGGTCCCCTTCCCCTAAAGAGAAATTTTCCCAAACGGGGGTTTTTTGCACCGAATGGAGATAGGTCAAACTGAAGGTTTCTCCTTTCGATAAAGGCAGATAAAGAACCGGACCCCGTTCGCCGGCCACCACTAAAACAGGCAGCTGCGCCATAAACAGGTATAATAAAGTGAGCACAACCAGAAAAAATAAAAACAGTCCGAAAACAATGGCTGGAATCTTTTTGCGGAAAAATTTTTGCATAGGAAAAGCCGGACGCCGGCAACGCCCTGGCGCCCGGCCACCTCCTGAAATCCCTTAATCTATTCTTTAAAGTATTTTTCGGCGCCAGGGTGCAAAGGAATGGACATACCGTCCCCGGCCGTCGCCTTGGTAATCAGCTTGCCGGTGGCATGGGCGGCCTGGAGGCGATCCAGGTTGCTGTAAATAGCTTTGACGATATTGTAGGCCAGGTCGGCATCCATTTTGTCCGTAACCGCCAGCATGGCCCGGACGGCCACCGTACTGACGTCTTTGCCCTGGTTCGGATAGGTATTCGCCGGAATAGTGATCTTGGTGTAGAACGGGTACTTCTTAATCAAGTTGTCCGCTTTATCGGCAGGCACCGGCAGCAGAACAATTTTGTGCTGGGCCGCAATGTCCTGAATGGCCGCGGTGGGGAAGCCAGCCGTCAGGAAAGCCGCGTCAATGTTGCCGTCTTTTAAATTGTTGGCCGCTTCGGCAAAGGAAAGATACTGGGCGGTGATATCCTTGTAGGTAATACCGTAAGCTTCGAGGATCTGGCGCGCGTTCGCCTCGGTGCCGCTACCGGCCGCCCCCACGGCTACACGCTTGCCCTTGAGGCCGGCAATGTCTTTAATGCCGGTCTTTTCTAAAGTAACGATCTGGATTGTTTCGGGATAAAGGGTTGCCAGTCCCTTTAATCCTTCCACTTTCTTATCCTTAAACATCTCCGTCCCGTTGGCGGCGTAGAAGGCTATATCATTTTGCACAAAGGCCACATCAACGCTGCCGTCCTTGAGCATGTTGATGTTGGCTACCGAGGCCCCGGTGCTTTGGGCGCTGGCGTTCATGCCCGGAATGTTTTTATTGAGGATCTCGGCAATGGCGCCGCCCAAAGGATAATAGGTACCGGCCGTTCCGCCCGTGGCTATGTTGAGAAACTTTTTCCCGGCGGCCGGCTTTTGTTCCGGGGCCTTTTGCTCCGCCGCTTTTTGATCCGCTGTCGTCTTGGCACCGCAGCCGGCTACCAGAACCGCCACCAGCAACACGGCCAGTAAAGTCAATAAACTGCGCCACGTAAATCCGCGCACAATTATCCACCCCTCCAAATTTTTTTTTCGGGCAATTTTCTAACTAACCTGTAACGTTAAGTCCTCCCTTTTACCGGAAAACTCCTGCCACCTCCCTATGCTAAAATTCACCGCGCCAACCTCAAGATGCCAGCGGCCCGTAGCGGGCCCGCAGCAGGTCCAGCATGGTGTGCAGCCCCGGAGGCAGGGAAACCAGGCCGGGAATGGAATTGATTACAACGGAGGCGGTAGCCAGATCGCCGTGCACACCGCCGCGAACTTCCAGGGTCAGCGGGGGCTGCCCGTCAACAGTAATCCGGTCCAGCCCTTCTTTCCCCAACGCCATCGTTAAGTCGAGGACAATTTTCGGTCCGGCGCCATTAACAAACCCCCTGGCCACCTGGTGGACCCCGGCCACGCCCCCGGGCTCAACGGTTACATACGCACTGCGCAGGCGTTCGCCGCTGATCACCGGCTCGATTTGCTCGTCAATTCTCTCCAGCTGCCAGCCAAGGCCGGCGGCCAGCATGGCAACCGACTCACGCAAACCAACGTGCCGGATTATACCGCTGTCCACCCCACGGGCAAACTCCTCCTTGGAAAGACCCGCCCCCACCTTCTTTTGCAAGGGCTCCCTGCGCTTGGCCGCATCCACGACCCGCTCCACTTGCACCGAAATCACTTCCTGGGAAGCAAGCGTCAGACACAAGGGCAAAACATCCATGACAAAGCCCGGGTTGACGCCCGTACCCAAAAGGCGCCCCCCGTGTCTGTTGGCCGCCTCAGCAAGTACGGCGGCCTCTTCCGGGTGAGCCAGATAGGGATAACTCAGCTCTTCACAGGTGGAAACCACCGTACAACCGGCTCTTAATAAATCAATCAACTGGTTTAAAACCCTTTGCAAAGAAGAACCGGTAGCGTGGGTAACGACCACACCACCGGCACGAGCCAGCAAATCTTCAACATCATCTGTAACCAGAACGCCCAGTTCCCGACCCAAACCGGCCACTAACCCCAGATCCCGGCCGGTTTTCCCCGGATCGCTGTCGACAGCGCCGATATAACGCAGTCCGCGTTTTAGCCCCAGGCGAACAATCTCACACCCTACCGGACCAAGCCCGTATTGAATTGCTTCCATAGTCCCGCTGCCCCCGTCTTTTATACTTAAATCCTTAAACTACATAATAAAACCATGGACATGGTAATACTACCAGAAAAATATTTTCTATGTCAAGCGCTTCTAATTCCTGCCCTCAGCCGGTTCCATTCAACATTGCGGAAATCCTTCAATCCATTCACGAATTAACAAACAAGACTGGTTAAAAATCCGGACAAGGCTTTTTGTGAAAATTTCGACTTTAATTTCCGCACGTTCAGGCGCCAAATATTTCAATTCGGAACAGATCTCTTGGCAGCGAAGATAAGGCCGGTAAAATAATGAACAAGAAAAAGCGTAATTTTGGGAGGTGTTTAAAATGCCGGAACGTTTAGCTAAAGATGCGATGATTCCAATTGCCGAATATGCAACTGTAGGGGAAGAGGACAGCTTAAAACAGGCTCTTTTCACACTAAGGGATTCCCTTGCTTCCGGCCACCGCACCCTGGCGGTGTTGGATAAAAACGGCAACCTTGCCGGCTTTCTTACCACCCGGACAATCATAAAAGCCCTGGGAATTTTAGCTTTTAAAGACAATTCCCTGGCCGGTACCGGGTGGAATATTCCCCTGGTGGAATCCTGGGCGCGCTTTTTCTTAAAAAGCAAGCTGGAGCAGGCAAGCGAGGTAAAGGTAAAGGATGTAATGCGGCCGGTGCACAAGATCTTCGTCAGGGAGGATAATTCATTACCGGAAGTGGCCAGAACTATTTTAAAAAACCGGGTCAACCATATTCCCGTTTTAAACAAGGAACAAAAAGTGGTAGGGCTGATCAGAGCAGTGGATGTCTTAGATATAGTGGGTAATTTGTTAGATTCCTGAACTGCTCATAATTCATCCAAAACTTCCGTCGGCACCGGGCTGCCCAACAACAAAAGGAGTGTAAATAAAATCATCAGTAAAAAAAATTGGAGCGGAAGACGGGATTCGAACCCGCGGCCCTCGCCTTGGCAAGGCGATGCTCTACCACTGAGCTACTTCCGCACCGTTACATACTTATTCTATTACTTTTGCAACCTCGCTGTCAAGCTACCGCAAAATCTTTTTAATGTTTTGGTGCCACGGGACGGAATCGAACCGCCGACACGCGGATTTTCAGTCCGCTGCTCTACCAACTGAGCTACCGTGGCGTAAGATGGCGGAGCTGACGGGACTTGAACCCGCGATCTCCGGCTTGACAGGCCGGTATGTTAACCGTCTACACCACAGCTCCGGATGCTGACATTACATAGTATACAAAAGTTCCGCCGGAAAGTCAACATGACGGGGCGCAGATTTTCACGGGAATTTTCCCGCCAAAAGCAAGGACAGCACATTAAAAACGGAGGCAAAGAAACCTTCCCCGCTAAGGAGAAGGTTTCTAAAATTTTCCATAAGCTTTGGGTTCATGCTGTTTAAACCGTGTGGCTGGCGGCGTACACGCCCTGGGCCTTCACTTTTGCCTGCGCGGCGGCCAGGCGGGCGATGGGTACCCGGAATGGCGAGCAGCTGACGTAATTCAAACCGATCTGGTGGCAGAATTCGATGGAGTTTGGTTCTCCGCCGTGCTCGCCGCAGATGCCGATAACCAGGTCGGGTTTGGTCCGGCGGCCCAGCTCCACGGTCATTTGCATCAGCTTGCCGACGCCGCGGCGGTCCAGCACCATAAAGGGATCGTCCGGCAAAATCTTTTTTTCCACGTACTCATGCAGGAATTTGCCTTCCGCGTCGTCCCGCGAAAAGCCGAAGGTGGTCTGCGTAAGGTCATTGGTGCCGAAGGAGAAAAATTCGGCCTCCTGCGCAATCTCGTCGGCCACCAGGGCGGCCCGGGGCACCTCGATCATCGTGCCCACCGCGTATTCAAATTTCACGCCGGTTTCCTCCATGACCTCCGCGGCCACCCGGTCCACCATTTCCCGCGTGATTTTGAGCTCATTCACTTCCCCGACCAGCGGTATCTCCACTTCCGGAATGACGCGGCAACCCTCTTTGACCAGTTGCGCGGTCGCCCGGAAGATGGCGCGGGCTTGCATTTCGTAAATTTCCGGGTAAGTGATCCCCAGCCGGCACCCACGGTGCCCCAGCATGGGGTTAAATTCATGCAAGGCGCGTACTTTCTTCAGAATTTCTTCTTTGGCCTTGATTTCCTCAGGATTGCCCCCGGTCAAGCGCAGGCGGGTCAGTTCCACCGCCAGTTCCTCGGAATTGGGCAAAAACTCGTGCAAAGGCGGGTCCAGCAGGCGAATGGTCACGGGCAGACCTTCCATCGCCTTTAAAATGCCGTAAAAATCTCCCTGCTGCATGGGCAAAAGCTTATCCAGGGCGCGTCGGCGCTCCTCAATACCGGCGGCCATGATCATCTCCTGAACGATGGGCACGCGGTCGGGAGCCATGAACATGTGCTCGGTTCTGGTCAGGCCGATGCCTTCGGCGCCGAATTCCCTGGCTTTGGCCGCGTCGGCCGGCGTATCGGCGTTGGCGCGCACGCCCAGGGTACGAAGCTCGTCCGCCCACGCCAGCAACCGCCGGAATTCGGGAGACAACTCCGGATCAATCAAAGGAACCTCGCCCAGCATAACCTGCCCGGTAGCTCCGTCGATGGAGATAAGGTCGCCTTTTTTCACCACCACGTTGTTGACGCGGAATTCTTCGGCCTCGTAGTCAATCCGGATGGCTTCGCAGCCGCAGACGCAGGGCTTCCCCATCCCCCTGGCCACCACTGCGGCGTGGCTGGTCATTCCTCCGCGGGAGGTGAGCACACCCTGGGCGGCCACAATGCCGTGGATGTCGTCGGGAGTGGTTTCGGTGCGCACCAGAATGACTTTTTCCCCGTCGTTGCCCAGCTTTTCCGCCTCGTCGGCGTCGAAAACCGCCTTCCCGCTGGCCGCGCCGGGGGAAGCGGGCAGGCCTTTGGCGATCACCGCCAGTTTGGCGTCGGGATCAATGCGCCGGTGCAAAAGGTGGTCCAGGTGCGCAGGCTCCACCCGCATGACGGCCTCTTCTTTCGTAATCAGGCCCTCGTCAACCATGTCGACGGCGATTTTCAGAGCCGCCTGGGCGGTGCGCTTGCCGTTGCGCGTCTGGAGCATGTAGAGCTTGCCGCGTTCAATGGTAAATTCCACGTCCTGCATATTCCGGTAGTGTTTATCCAAAAGCTCGCAGATCCCGGCAAACTGCTCGTATACTTCCGGCATATCCTCTTTCAGCCTGGCAATGGGCTGCGGCGTGCGGATGCCGGCCACCACGTCCTCACCCTGGGCGTTGGGCAGGTACTCGCCGTACAGTTCCTTTACGCCCGTGGACGGGTTGCGCGTGAAAGCCACCCCCGTAGCGCAGTCCTCGCCCAGGTTGCCGAAGACCATGGTCTGAATGTTCACCGCCGTCCCCAGGTCGTCCGGGATTTTATTGATCTTCCGGTACACGATTGCCCGGTCGTTGTTCCACGAGTTGAAAACGGCGTAGATGGCCATGAAGAGCTGCTCCAGCGGGTCCTGCGGGAAGGGTTTTCCCGTTTCCTGCTCGATGATCCGTTTGTACGCGGCGACCACCTGGCGCCAGTCCTCCGCCGGGACCTGGTAATCGTATTTAATGCCTCGTTTCTCCTTTTGTTCTTCCAAAACACGCTCAAATCTGGACCGTTCGATTCCCAGCACCACGTCGCCGAACATGGTCAAAAAGCGCCGGTAGCAGTCCTGGGCAAAGCGGTCGTTTTGGGCGAGGCGGGCCAGGCCCTCCACGGTCTGGTCGTTCAAGCCGAGATTAAGGACGGTGTCCATCATCCCCGGCATGGAAACGACGGCGCCGGAGCGCACGCTCACCAGGAGGGGATTTTGGGGATCGCCGAACCTTTTCCCGGTCTTTTCTTCCAAAACCTGCATCTTCCCGCGCACTTCTTCCTCCAGGCCGGGAGGAAACTGCCTGCCCAGCCGGTAAAACTCCCGGCAGGCTTCCGTCGTTATGATTATCCCGGGCGGAACCGGGAGCCCGATATTGGTCATTTCCGCCAGATTGGCCCCTTTTCCGCCGAGCAGTTCCTTCATCCCGGCCCGGCCTTCTTCAAACAGATACACATACTTCTTGTCTGGCATGCCTCTCACCTCTGTAATATATTTCCAGCACTCTGCTGGCCGTTTCCTCTACCGCCTTGTTCGTCACGTCAATTACTGGACATTTTAATTTTTGCATTATTGCCGAAGCATATTCCAGCTCTTTTAAAATTCTTTCCATGCTGGCATAATCCGCGCTGGTGGTGAGCCCCAGGGTTTTCAACCGTTCGCGGCGGATCTGGTGCAACTGCTGGGGCTGAATGGTCAGGCCGATCACCCGGTGCGTGGGCAGCTTAAATAACTCCTCCGGCGGGGTTACTTCCGGAACCAGGGGGACGTTGGCGGCCTTTACCCGTTTGTGAGCCAGGTACATGCACAAAGGCGTTTTGGAAGTTCTGCTCACCCCGATAATCACCAGATCGGCCCGCAAAATTCCCCGGGGATCTTTTCCGTCGTCGTACTTAACGGCAAACTCAATTGCTTCTACTTTCCGGAAATATTCTTCGTCCACTTTCCGCACCAGCCCCGGTTCCATCCGGGGCGGGCGGCCCTCAATTTTACTCAGCGCTTCCAGCATGGGGCTCATGATATCAACGGTAGGAATGCCGTACTTGCTTGCTTCGCGTTCTAAAACGTCCCTTAAGCCCGGTAAAACCAGGGTATAGACAATAATGCTGGGAAAAATGCTGGCCTCGGCCACTATTTCGGGGATCTCTTCGGGACTGTTTACGTAAGGAACCTTGTGAATATCCACCTGACCGGAGTTAAACTGGCTGGCGGCGGCCAGGGCAACCAGCTCCGCCGTTTCGCCGATGGAATCGGAGATGATGTAAATGACCGGTCTGGTCTTTAATTCAGTGATGGCAACCTCCCCCTTTTTTCGGGCTGGAATTGTCCGGCTCGCTCCCGGCACTCACTGAGACCATACATCTTCACCGTGCGCAATTCCTCCATATGGTACGAAATATTAACAAAGCACCCTGCGTCCCGGTGAGTGCCGGGGTCGACCAGACATCAGCTTGCCGCGGAGCGAACCAGGCAATTGAGAGGTGAGAGGCGGGAAGTGAGAAGTGAGATTTTAAAATTCCCACTTCCAACTTCTCACATCTCACTTCTCAATTGCGCTGCCGGTTCGCTTGCCGCGGCTGTCCGGCACTCACCGTCACTCAGTATGCTTACTGTTTTACTGTTTCAAGCAGCACCAGCTAATTACGAAGCAACCTGGCAGCCAGTGAGTGCCGGATGTTTCGTTCCCGACCCTTCGCCCGGCACTCACTGGTAGTTTGTTCTTGAATGCCCTATTGTTCCAGATCGCCCTGCCTGATGTCGAAGTAACCGGATTACCGGTGAGTGCCGGGTCGCTCGCCCGGACAAATTCCAGCCCTCTATTTCCATTCGTTATGAAGAGAACACAAATTCGTCACGATCAATTCTTTTGTCCACTTTGTGCCTCTGTTCCTTTGTGCCTTTATGCCTTTGTGCCTCTGTGCCTTATCCATTACCTTTCTTCCCCCAACTCCACAAACAACTTTACAATGTTGGTCTTGGACAGGCGCCCGATTACTTCGAGCCCCTGCTCTCCGTTGCTGCCGGTCGCCGGGCGGACGACCGGGACGGCGTCTATTTCGTGGGCGACTAACTTTTTGGCCGCCGTCCAGATGGAGTCGTCCGGTTCCACCGTAATAATGTTGGGCATGCGGGTCATAATTACGCTGACCGGCAGTTTATGGATATCGTGAGCACCGATGGTGCTTTTAAGCAAATCTTTCCTGGAAATTACTCCCTCCAGCAACCCCCCTTCGTTCACCACGAAGAGCGTTCCTACATCCTCGATAAACATGGTTACAATTGCGTCGTATACAGAACTTTTTTCAGGAACCACCACGGGTACCGATTTGACGTCGGCGACCCTGGTCTGGTGCAGCTTTTCGGCGATGACCCGGCTTAAGCTCTTTCCGCTGTAATAATAGCCGACCCTCGGCCGGGCTTCGATCAGGCCCGTCATGGTCAGGATGGCCATATCCGGGCGCAAAGTTGCCCTGGTCAGGGAAAGACGTTCAGCGATCTGCTCCCCTGTAATCGGTCCTTCTTTTTTAACGATCTCCAGTATGGCTTCTTGCCTCCTGGTCAGCTCCAAAAATCATCGCCCCTAAAAACGCCGCCCCTGGAACCGGAAGGATTGTGCTACACTAATTATGGTGAAATCCATAAATATTACATATTATATAAACAAGTCAATTGCCAGTCAATTCCTTTCTGAAAGGCAATCAGCTTAATTTACTTAAGTCTGCCACCGAAAGGATTAAATTTACCACATTTTTTAAAAGCCCCAGCCGGTTATTGCGCAGGCGCTCATCTTCCACCATGACCATCACGCCGTCAAAAAAATTGTCCACGGGGGCGGCCAGCGCCGTCATTTCTGCCAAAGCGCCCCGGTAATCCCGCTCCTCCAGGCATTTTTGCGCCCGGGCGCGAATTTCCAGCAGCTCCCGGTAAAGGTTTTCTTCCGCCGGGTGCAGAAACAGAGAAGCGTCGACGGTAAGGGCGCGGTGCCTTTTGGAAAGGTTGTTGGCCCGGGAAAAGGCGGTCAGTAAACGATCGAAAGCCGCCGGCGAGTCACGGCGGAAATCCGCCAGGGCACCGGCCCGCTGCCAGACGCCGTAAAGATCGTCCATACCCGCCGCCAGGGCGGCCTCACTCACGTCGTAAGGGAGGCCCCGCTCGGCGAAAAGGCCGCGCAGGCGCTGGGCAAAAAAGTCTTTCAGATCCGTGCTTACCCTTTCTTCCGGCAATTCCAGTCTTGCCCTGCCGCGGTAACCCGCATAGGCTTCGGCAACCAGTTCCCGCAAGGACAGGACCAGGCCGCGCTCTAAAATGATGTAGCAAACGCCCAGGGCAAGGCGCCGCAGGGCGTACGGATCCTGGGAGCCCGTGGGCTGGATGCCGAGGGCAAAACAACCCACCAGCGTATCCATTTTATCGGCTATGCTTAAGACAACGCCGGGAAGCGTCTCCGGCAACCTGTCTCCCGAAAAGCGGGGGAGGTAATGCTCAAAAATGGCCTGCGCCACAGCCTGACCTTCGCCCTGGCGGGATGCGTACTCCCTGCCCATAATCCCCTGCAGCTCCGGAAATTCGTAGACCATGCTGGTGGTTAAATCCGCCTTGGCCAGGCGCGCCGCCCGGAAAACGACAGCCTGCTGCTCTTCTTCCGCACCGAGCCGCCGGACCAGCAAAGACGCCAGAGAGGCTACCCTCTCCACCTTATCGTAAAGGGTGCCCAGGCTCTCCTGCCAGACGATCTTTTTTAAGGCGTCCACTCGCTGCGCCAGCGGCGTCTTTAAATCCTCTTCCCAGAAAAAGGCGGCGTCGGTGAGACGGGCGCGCAATACCCGTTCGTAGCCGCGGCGGATGATTGCGCTGTCCGTGGCGTTGGAAACGGCGATGAAGCGGGGGAGCAGGCGGCCGGCGGGCCCGAAAACCGGGAAATACCGCTGGTGTTCCCGCATGGAGGTAATCAAGACTTCCGGCGGCAGGTTTAAAAAACTCCCGTCAAAGCTCCCCGTCAAAGCCGTAGGGTACTCGACCAGGTTGACGACTTCCTCCAGGAGTTCTTCGTCTTCCTGCACCTTTCCGCCCTCTTGAGCAGCCAGGCGGGCGATCTGCTCCCGGATGGCCGCGCGCCGCTCCGCCGGGTCGACCAGCACGAAGTTGCTGCGCAGCTTTTGAAAATAATCCGCGGGATTTTCTACCGTCAAACAGGCGCCGCGCAAAGAACGATCGCCGCTTAGAAACCGGTGCCCGTACGTGACGCGGCCGGCGGCAACGCCGGCGATGGTAACGGGGATGACCTGGTCCCCGAACAAAGCCAGCAGCCAGCGGATGGGGCGGGCAAAACGCAGATCCCCTTCGCCCCAGCGCATGAACTTGGGAAAGTGCAGTTCGGCGATGAAAGAAGGGCAAATTTCCGTTAAAACTTCCGGTGCGGGCTTCCCCTTTTCCCTGATCACCGCAAAAACGTATTCTACGGGCCCCACCGGCTTGACTACCAGTTCGGCCACGTCAACGCCCTGGCTTTTTGCAAACCCCACGGCCGCCCGCGTAGGCTTTTTATGTTCGTCGAAAGCTACTTTCGCCGCCGGTCCCTTAACTTCTCTGAGCACGGGCCGCTGGGTGGCGGCCATCCCCTTGACAAATAAAACCAGCCGCCGCGGGGTGCCGTAGGTAAAGATTTCCGCAAATTCCAGACGGTGCTCGCCCAGTTTTTGAGCGGCCAGTTCCTTCAGCTCTTCCAAAGCGGGGGCAAGAAAGCGGGCCGGCATCTCTTCGACCCCGATTTCAAACAAAAAATCCCTCGTCAGCCTTAAATCAACTCCTTGTTAAAAAATAGGCAAAAATGCTCAAAAACTTTGCACTCTCTCCATGTAAGCATTCAGTTAACCCGCCGGGGCTTGCGTTGTCCCCGCTCTCTCCGATGCTTCGCGTAAGATGCGCACCTCGGCTCGCTTCGGACCGGACCAGCGGCGCTGTAAAGGCGGCATGGCAATGTTCTCTTTTATCGTCGCCTTTGTTAACAGAGGACATTTTCGCTATCTTGCGCATCTTTTGGGTGCCGCTGGTTTCGCGCCGCAAGTCCGGTTCCCCGAAGCAATGCCGGGTGCTGTTACCGGTGGCTTAAGCAAGTCGTTCGCTTAAGGACAACGCAAGCCCCTGCCAAAGCAAGCTGTTTCACTGAAGCAGCGGATACCCCAGCTTTTCCCGCTGCTCCATGTAGGCCACGGCGCAGGCGCGGGCCAGGCTGCGCACCCGGTGGATAAAGGCGGTGCGCTCCGTGACGCTGATGGCGCCGCGCGCATCCAGCAAATTGAACGTGTGCGAACATTTTAAAACGTAATCATAGGCCGGCAAAACGAGGTCCCGTTCAATTACGCGCCGGGCTTCCTGCTCGTACAGCTCAAACAACTTAAAGAGCAACTCCGGGTCAGAGAGTTCAAAATTATACCGGGAATATTCCACTTCCCCCTGGTGGTGGACGTCGCCGTAGGTAATTCCGTCCACCCATTCGATGTTAAAAACGCTGTCCTTTTCCTGGATAAACATGGCCAGCCTTTCCAGGCCGTAAGTTATCTCCGCCGAAACGGGCCGGAGGTCAAAACCGCCGCATTGCTGAAAATAGGTAAACTGCGTGATTTCCATGCCGTCCAGCCAGACCTCCCAGCCCAGGCCCCAGGCCCCCAGGGTGGGGGATTCCCAGTTGTCCTCTACAAGCCGGACGTCGTGGTGCGCGGGGTCGATGCCGATGGCCCGCAGGCTTTCCAGGTAAACGTCCACCACGTCGGCGGGGGAAGGCTTCAAAATTACCTGATACTGGTAGTAGTGCTGGAGGCGGTTGGGATTTTCGCCGTAACGCCCGTCGGTGGGCCGGCGCGAAGGTTCCACGTAGGCGACGCGCCAGGGTTCGGGGCCCAACACGCGCAAAAAGGTGGCCGGATTCATGGTCCCCGCCCCCTTTTCCAGGTCGTACGGCTGTTGAATAAGGCAGTTTTGGCCCGCCCAAAAATGATCCAGGGCCATAATCATTTCCTGAAAGTTCAAGGCTGCTCCCCTCCCTCGATAATAGTGCCATCGGACTGGAATTGTCCGGCTCGCTCCGATGCTCCGGGCCGACGAAACATCGGCTTGGTTCGGAGCAAACCAGGCAGCGCTGCAAAATGCGCGCGGAACATTAGTTTTTTACCCTCCTGCGCTAAGTAGCGATTGCTGTTTACACTTTTGCAAAGTGGTACCGGCGCGTTTCGCGCTGCCGGTTCGCTTGCCTCACCTGCGCCGTGTCTCGTTACCGGCCCTTCGCATATGTCGCTCGCCCGGACAAATTCCAGCCCTCATTTTCATACTTTTATGAAGAGGACGGCAGTCCTCGTGGGGGAACTCCCCAAAAAACAGTCACTGGTTGTCGGATATGAGAGTACAAATCTCCAGCCCGGCAAATTCCCCGCAAGGAAAATTTGCCGAAGAAGCCCTCGCTGCGTTTTTACCCAGTTAATTACTGACCTTGCGGACAAAAGAGGGGTGCCCCTCTTTGGCAATTAATTTTCCTTGGCCTTAAAGCGATAGTAATAATGTACTAAAACTGAAAGGGAAAGTCAATTATGGGCAGGGAATTCGCGGGGTTTAACCGGCGGGTTCCGGGGGTTCCTGGTCCGGCCAGGCGATCTCCAGGGAATATTGGCGGGCCATGGCGGTAACGGCTCCCAGGGTTGCTAAAAGAGCCAGTTCACTGCGCAACAAGGCGCCGGCAATGCCCAGCACCCCCACAACGGCGGGAATCTGCAGCACCGTTTTGTCGTCGCGTTTCAATAAAAGACGGACGTTTTTACCTTTCGCCCATAATTCCCGGATCTGCTCCCCAAGTTCGGAACGATAATCCTGGATTCTTTCGCCAAGTTTTTTGCTCTTCTCTTCCAGGTTAATCAACGCCTGCACCACGTCGGAACCCGCTTCTTCCAAAGCCTCTTTCGCTTCCTTATAACTGATGCCCATCCTGGCCCGCAGCAGGTCGATTTTTTCCAGATCGTTCATGCCAATTTCGACCTCCGTATCGTCGCAAGTTTTCGCCGAACTTTCCTTTCCCGTTTCAGCCCGGCGCCCGGTTGTCCTTGCTTTCCCGGCTTTTTCCCTGCATCTTGGCGTCTTCAGCGCGCCTTTGTGCCTTTAAATATATTAACCGTGGAGGGAGTTTTTATGCATTTTTTATGCACCGTCAGGAGCGGCCGTCCGGCTCCCGCCAGTATTCCGCCACCCTGCCCCGGTAGCCCAGGTGATATTCCAGGTAGCTTTCTAAAATTGCTTTTAATTCTTTTTTGGCCCGGGCGCCAACCTTTAAATTTTCCAGCCTGGCCAGTTCCCAGCGCAGAAATAACTTCAGCGTCTCCACCGTCCCCCGTTGACACCAGAAAACGGATTCCTCTTTTTTGGCGCAGGAAGCGCAGAGCACCCCCCCGGACGCCGCTGAAAAGCCCACCGGCGTCCCCGCCAGCGCACCGCGGCAACCCGCGCAACGCTGCAAAACAGGCCGGTATCCCAAAAAGCCCACCAGCTTGCTTTCAAAGGCCCGGGCAAGCACCTCCGCATCCCCCCGGGGAAGCAGCCGGAAGGCCTGCAACAAAAGCAAAAAAACATTCTCATTGGCCTCGCCCTCCGCCGTTAAATTTTCCACCAGTTCGGCCAGGTACGTGGCGTAAGCGAGCGTACGCAGGTTTTCCTGCAGGTCCGGAAACAATTCCAGGCCCGCGCACTGGCTGACTGAGTCCATTTCCCGCCCTTTATGCAAAAGAAACTGCGAACAACAAAAGGGCTGCACAAAACCCCTTTTGCGGCTGGTCGGTTTGCGCGCCCCGTGGGCCATCACCCGGATTTTTCCGTATTCCCGCGAAAACAAGACGAGAAGCAGGTCGGCTTCCCGGACGTTAACGGTTCTCAAGACCACGGCATCGGTTTTATATAACTTCAATTGCTCCCCTCAACCCCCGCCAGGACAGGCCAAAGCATTTCCGATCTTTTCGCCGTTTGCCGCCCAATTTCCTTTCAAAACAACATGAAAATATCGCCGGCAATGACCATATATTTTACTGATCACAATGCGGTCGGGGGGAGAAAACATTAAAGTTATCGTCCTGCGCACCGGTTTCTTTGGCAAGTTGCTGCTGGTTGCCCTGCTGGCCTTTTGCTTCACTCTTTGCGCCAACCGCCTGGTCGACGCCAAACGTCAGGAGTCAGTGCGCGCTCTTTCCTGGGCGCTGGCGACAAAAGTGGTGGTGATTGATCCGGGGCACGGAGGGGTAGATCCTGGCGCGGTTGGAAAAAATAATATTCTGGAAAAAGATATTGTGCTGGAAGTCGGCCATAAATTAGCGGTTTTCCTTCAGCAGGGCGGCGCGCAAACGATCATGACCAGAAAAACCGATACGGATTTAAGCGACCCGGAACTGCGCGGCTTATCCGCAAAGAAACGCCAGGACCTGGCCCGGAGGGTGGCTCTGGCTAACGACAGCGGGGCGGACCTGATGGTCAGCATCCACATTAACAGTTTTCCGGACACCCGCCAGCACGGCGCGCAAACTTTCTACCAGGCCAACTCGTCCGAGAGCCGCCTCCTTGCTCTGGCCATCCAGAAAGAACTTAACTATCTGCTCAAAGATGATCGCCGGACGCCGCTCACTGGCAATTATTATATTTTAAAAGAAACGAAAATTCCTGCAGTGATTGTAGAAATTGGCTTTTTAAGCAACCCGCAGGAATATAGGCTGCTTCAGGATCCGGCTTACCAGACGAAAATTGCCTGGTCTTTATATGCCGGCCTCGTCTACTATTTTGCTTCGGGAAGTTGAGCAAAGGTGAAGGTGAGAAAATGAAAGGGCAGGAAATGGCCCGGCTGACCAATATCTGGAGCAAGGTCTTTCAGCAAGACGGCCGGCAGGTTTCCCGGGTGGTGATTGAATCCACCCTCCCCCTTACCTACCAGCTAAAAAGAGTCAACCAGGTCATCGCGTTTACGATTTATCAGGCCGTCCCTAATATGTACTGCGACACCCTGGCCGTTTATGACGGTTTGGTGAAGGAAATCGCGGTTCAACCGGAAGAAAATAACTGCGTAACCGTCTACATAACTCTTAACCACCAGGCGTCCTGCGCGGTCACCTCCGTCGCGGGCCTCCCCGCGCGCACCGTCTTATCGTTTGACCGCTCTTGCCTGGAAGAACTCTTTTCAGAACGCCGGATCGTTATCGATGCCGGCCACGGGGGGCGGGACACAGGGGGGTGCGGTCCCGTGGACTTACTGGAAAAAAACGTCGTCCTGACCATGGCCCAGCGGTTGAAAAACCACCTGGTCCAGGTGGGAGCACAAATCTGGTTGACGCGGGAGAGTGATCAGGACCTGCCCCCGCCGGAGCGCCTCAACCTGGCCAGGGAGAAAAGGGCGCACGTCTTTCTCAGCTTCCACACAAACTACAACAAGGACAGCCGGGTTGGCGGCCTGGCGATCAACTACAACCCCGCCCATTCCGCCGGCCCGCGCCTGGCCCGGCTTACCTGCGAGGAACTGGTTAGAAAAATCAGGCGCGACGCCCTGGAAATCAAAGCAGATAAAGAATTATCCGCGTTGGGTCCGATCCCGGGCCTGAAAATTAAGCCCGTCACCATCTCCAACTGGGTAGAGGAAGGATTGCTGCGAAACCCTACCTTATACGATAAAATTGCCCTGGGCGTTTTGAACGGGTTGCAAAGATACTTTTCCAATTACTGGACGTCTGCATAGTTACAAATAATCTACAGAAAATAATCTACGAAACAATAACAGGAGCCTCACCCGGTGGTGGGGTTAATATTTTCCCTTTCATAGATCGACCGTTGCTCTCGCGAGGTGTTGCGGGTTGAACTGGCTGCGCTGGACGCTTTTAATTATCGCTTTCACGGGGTTGTTCTGCTGGCCCGGGAAAACCGCCGCCGAAATCCAAAAGCACAGGTGCGGCGCGGAAGAACCAGTAATCTTGAGCAGACCTTTTCAAAAAGGTGCGGACGTTTTCAACCTGCAGCGCTGCCTTGCCGGCCTGGGGTACTACCAAAAGGCCCCGGACGGTTTTTACGGTAAAAGCACTATCGACGCCCTCAAATCCTTTCAAAAAGATTACGGCTTGCCGGCAACGGGACTGATTACTCCAACCACCTGGGCGGCAATCAGCCGGGCAATGGTCAAGCGCGTGGATACCCTGGCCAGGTTCGGGGAGTTTTACGACATCACCTTGCTGGTGGATACCTTCAACCTTACTTTGACGGTGCTTTCGCACGGCGAACCGGTCCGGAAATACCCGGTGGCCGTGGGCAAACCCGGCTCCGAAACGCCCGTAGGAATCTGGAAAGTGACTGACAAGTCGGACGAACCCGCTCCCGGCACCGGCACGCGCTGGCTGGGGTTAAACGTGCCCTGCGGAAATTTCGGCGTGCACGGGACGGACAATCCCTGGTCCATCGGCACTTACGCCAGCGGGGGCTGCGTGCGCCTGCACAACGCCCACGTCCAGGAGATTTACCCGCTGGTTCCCGTCGGCGCCTGGGTAATCATCGTCGGCAATCCTTTCGGACGCTTTGGAGAGGAATACCCCTTGTTACAACAGGGCGACTGCAACCCGGCGGTGCGGGAAGTTCAGTATAAGTTAAAGCGGCTGGGCTTCTATCAGAGGGAACCGGACAGCATCTTCGGCCCGGACACAGCCCGGGCGGTAAAAGCTTTCCGGAAAAAGCACGGCCTTGCCGAAGGAACTTACGTGGACGAAGAAATTTACCACCTGCTCGGCCTGTAGCAAAATTTCAGCTAAAACATCAGGTGAGCTTCGGATCCGTCCTTGCTTCTTTAACATCTCTTTGTCCTCTCTTATCATCTTTTTGCCAAATACCAGGCTAAATTCCTGTTTTACCATCCTTTTCCCCCGCATATAATTTTCCGTAGGTAAAAATTATCATAACTGGTAATTTCCTTCCGGCGCCTGACGTCTGACGGCCGACGACTGTTACAGGCAGGTGGTAAAAGATTGACCGGCTGCTGGTAGTCGCCCTTCTTACGACAGTCATCCACATGACCGATACACTGGTGTATGCCGTGCGCTTCTCGGGCGTTTCCACGAAAAGGCTGGCCACGGCTTTTTCCCTTTTTCAAATTATCTCCCTGTTGGCCAGTACGGCCAACCTTATTCAGGCTCCTTTGCTCTCCTCCGTGGTCGAACAGGTCATCAACATCGGTCTAAAGGAAACTGGCCACCATCAGGAATTACTGCTGCAATTAAATCACCAGATTCGCCTGGTCATCCTGTCGGCAACGGCGGGAACGGTTGCCGGCGTCCTTTTCACGCCGGTGTTTATCTACGTTTTTACCAGGATCATTTTCCTTTTTGAGGAAGCCGGCTCCATTCCCAGGCTCATCCTGATGCTCTTATCGCCCCGCTGGGTTTTTTTACTTATCTCGAAAAGGTCCTTATGGTCCCCCAGGCGCAAGGTTTTCTCCAGGCGGAATATCCCGCTCACCTTTCTGGCGGCCAACGTAATCATTATCGGCATCTGGACGACGGGGGTCCTCTCCGCTCTTTACGCCGGGGCTTTGATCCCGGATTACCGCTCTACCGCCAGCCTGCTCTCCGGTGTCGTCAACGGGATGGCCACCATCCTCTCCGCAGTGGTGGTCGACCCCACGGCGGCCACTATCACAGACCAGGCCCTGCGCGGCGAAAGAGACCAGAACGACGTCAAACAAATGGTTTATTTTCTGTGTCTGACCAGAATTCTGGGCACGTTCCTCGCCCAGTTTCTTTTCTTGCCGGCAGCTGATTTAATTAAATGCTCCGCGCTGTTCATCGTCGGGCTCTAACCCCGGTTCAGGGGAGAAGAAAAGACAGGCACAAATCGTTTTGCTCCCGACATACTTTATACTAGCTTATTCCCGGCATATTTTTATGGATATTTCAGGATACTTTTGTTAAATATATTTTAGGTGATTGGCTTATGGGCTGGGCCGTAATCCCGATCCGAACCCACGTAGTTACGGAACAGGACGATATTGTGGAAGTGGTCCGCCGGTATACCGAAGGCATTGCCGGACCCAAAGATATCATCGCCGTCGCGGAAAGCGTCGTGGCCATTACCCAGCATAGGGCAATTTTACCGGAAGTTGTGCGGCCCGGGCTGGCAGCCAGGTTTTTATGCCGCTTTCCCGCCAAACACGGCAGCCTGGCCACGCCGGGCGCCATGCAGCTGGCCATTCAGGAAGCGGGCCTGCCCAGGGTCTTGCTGGGTTGCGCGGCTGCCTTCGCCGGCCGCCTGATCGGCAAAAAAGGGTACTTCTACCTGGTGGCCGGCAGGGAACTGGCCTTGATTGACGACATTGCCGGCACCATGTGGCCATACGAAAAACACATCATCCTCGGCCCGAAGGAACCGGCAAGGGTAGTCCGTTCGATCCAGGCAGCAACCGGTTCCGAAGCAGTGATTGCCGACGTAAACGATCTGCAATGCGTGGATGTGCTGGCCGCAACCAGCCAGGAAAGCGACCGGATAGCCAGGGAAGCTCTGGCGGAGAATCCTTTTGGCAACGACGATCAACAAACGCCTATTGTGATCATCAAAAATAACTGGGAAGGGATGTGAAAAGACTTGTTACCCACACCCACGAAATTTACTTTGGTGGCCGGATCAGGAGAAGGGGGAACGCCCCTTAACGCTTTTGACCGGGCCCTGCTGGCGGCGAAGGCGGGCAATGTGAACCTGGTGAGGGTAAGCAGCATTCTTCCCCCGGGGGCGACCTACGTAGAAGAAATCCCCTTGCCGCCGGGCGCCCTGGTGCCTGCGGCCTACGGCGCACTTACTTCCACCACTCCGGGCGAAACCATCAGCGCGGCGGTGGGCGTAGGCATCCCCGCGGAAGGTTTCGGTGTAATCATGGAATATTCCGGGCGCTTTTCGAAGCAGGAAGCCGAAAACATAATGCGCCGGATGGTCGCCGAGGCGCTCACTGTACGGGGACTGCAATTGGTCAAATACATGGTCAAGGCCGTTGAACATAAGGTAATCGAAACCGGCGCAGTATTTGCCGGGGTAATTTTATGGTACTGATTAATTAAAAATTACTCATTTTTGAGCGGGCCGGTAAGAAACCCCGCTCTTTGTTTTTCAACATAGACCCCCATGCCGCTTTTTGCGACACCAACAGGGGATGAAAACTTCCGGCCCGCCGTTCGATTTGCCAGGAGCGACATATGCGTAGGGCCGGTAACGAGACACGGCGCAGGTGAGGTCAGCGAACCGGCAGCGCGAAACGCGCAGTTAACAGGGTGCGAAAAGAGCATCGGCGAACGCCAGAAAAGATTGTAGCGCTAGAAAACTAATGAACCGCGTGCATTTTGCAGCGCTGCCTGGTTCGCTCCGAACCAAGCCGATGTTTCGTCGGCCCGCAGCATCGGAGCGACGGCAAGCGAACGGCGGGCCGGAGGACTATTTTCAGAGTAGAAAATTTGTTGGCGTTTTATGTCAAAAAAGAAGGAAAATCGCCAGCTGAAGAGAATTTAGCACATAAACAAGGGCAAACTTACCATTTTTTGGGCGGGAGGCGTTGTCAATCAAGCCTTGCTAATTGCTCTGCACGGAACCGGTCTACCAGGGAGGTGAAGTATGCGCGAGCTCGTCGCTGTGGCGTTTTTGGTGAGTCTTGCCTTTTTCTTGAGCCTCTCTCTTTGGGCAAGAAATCTTTTTGCAACCAAATCTTCAATCTACCTGATCGCGCTCTTGTCCTTCATCTGCACGGTCACCTACCCGTACCTGGCGACGGCCGTGGCGTATCCACAGGTAATTTTGGCCCTGCTGGCGACAGTCGCCATTTTCGCCCTCGCCGCAAACGGCTGGGATAATTATGCGCACAAGCGAGCTGTCCGCAGGCAAACACATAGCCATCCGGAAAAAGAAAGCCAAACCCGCCCTCCCGGCTATCTCTCTTTTGAAGAAATAGCAACCCTGGCCAGCGTCATTAAAGAGAAATTTTTCGCGGCAGAGAAATGTAAAAACGAAAATTCAGTTGCCGAAGACACTTTCGGTCCGGCCTCCGAAACAGCAAAAAGGGATAGCCACGCGCCAGTCGCACCGGGAACACCGGCGGCAGCGCATTATCTGTACGGTAAAACAGAGCGCGGGGAACCTCCCCAGGGGAAAGCAGAGGAACCGGCAACCGGCCGGCTAAGCGCTCCGCAGCCGGCAAAGTCTCTTGAAAACATAAAACAGGAAAACGAAAACATTTTAAGGGACTGCCTGAAAAAGGGATTTGCTTTCAAACAAAACGGCCAGCTGGCAAAGGCGGCAAAATGCTTTCTCGAAGCATACAAATTAACCGGTTCAAGAAAGCTTCGCACCGGCTTGCTGATTGAAATAAGCCGAATTTATAAAGAAACGGGCCAGTCTGACCAGGCGGCGGCCATTTTAAAACTACTCGAGCGGGTCCGGGACCAGCAGTCAGGTGTTGAGCCGCTGAGAAAAGCTCTTTGAGGAAACAAAAAATTAATCCGAATTATTAATTGAAAGGGGCTATAAAATTTATGAAAAAGAGCAAGGAGATTGTTGGGTTACCTGTTCTGGACATCACCGGGGGGAATCTTTTGGGAAAAATAGAGTCATTGCTTATCGACCCGGATGCGGGTGCAGTTGCCTGTCTTTTGCTGGAACGCCCCAAGTGGTACCTGGAGATGCGGGTGCTCGATTATCCAAAAGTCGTCGGCATCGGCGATTACGCAGTAACCACGGAAAAAAAAGACAACGTCAGCCTGGTCACGCGGAACGAAAGAGCCCTCGGGCTGCTGGAAAAAGATGTGAAAGTACTGGAAGCAAAGGTTTTAAGCGACAAAGGAAAGATGCTCGGCACCGTCAAAGAAATTGTCATTGACGAATCCACCGGCCGCATTGAGGGATGCGAAATTGCTCCGGTCAACGGGAATAAACAATGGCAAAGCGTTGCCAGAAACTATATTTTGACCTTCGGTCAAAATTACCTGGTAATTAAGGAAGCGGGCGGCGAAGAGGTTTCGCCCGATCAGGACATTTTGGATTTCTTTAAAGAAGAACAACAAAAATTTTTGCTCGGCCGGCGAAGCGCCAAAACCATTAAGGACAGGTCGGGCAACGTAATCGTCGAGGAAGGACAGCTTATCGACGAGGCCGTCATTAAAAAAGCTCAGGAAACAGACACTTACATTGAATTATCCATGTTTGCGGAATAATGACCGGCAAAAAAACTTTGCTTATTTTTTCGCTGCTTTCCCTCCAGATTTTCGTGAGCTTTTTTATCTGGGCGGCTCTTATCGATAAAATAGCCACAACAAAAATAATCACCAATACATATATCAGCGGCGTAGCCGTGCAGGGATTAACCTACGAACAAGCCAAACAGGCGCTTCAAAAACGCTACCCGCATCCCTTTGACCGCACCATATTCCTCACGGCCGGCGGAAACCAGCTGGCCGTTAATTTAAAGGAAATCGGCGCGGAATACCTGTACCTGGAGGCGCTGGCGGGCTCTTTTGGCCGGCCGCGAGAAAAATCCGGCCTGGCCGGCCTTAACCAGACCTTAAAGGAATTGATCCGGGGCCCCAGGATCAACTTGCCTGTCAGGGTAAACGAGGACCTGCTTGCGGAAAAAATAAACGAACTCAACCGGATGTACTTCAAAGAACCTGTCAACGCCGTATTAAACTGGCAAGACGGGCGACCGGTCGTCACTCCGGAAGAGTACGGCAAAGCTATTGATATAAAAGGAACCCTGGCCAAATTTAGCGAACTGAAAGTACCTTTACCGGATCAATTTGAAGCGGTGGTGTCGGTAATCAAACCCGCAGTCCAGGCTAAAGAGCTGGCCGAATTTAAACACGTTCTGGGAGCTTACGAAACCATTTACGCGCCGAACGAACTTGCGCGCGCACACAATATCAAAACGGCCGCCGCGGCCATCGACAATACCATCATCCGGCCCGGCCAGGTGTTCTCTTTCAATGAAACGGTAGGCGAGCGCACGAAAGAAAACGGGTATCAAAAGGCTCCCGTAATCAAAGCAAGCCGAATGGAAATAGATTACGGGGGAGGGATCTGCCAGGTGTCTACAACCCTTTACAATGCCGCTTTAATGGCCGGCCTGGAAATAATTGAGCGGCACCCGCACGCCAGGGCCGTCCCTTACGTACAAAGGGGAATGGACGCTGCTGTGGCCAACAATACCCTGGATTTGAAGCTTAAAAACAACCTCTCCGCTTCTGTATATCTCAGTTGCCGGGCCGAAAACGGGCGGTTGAGCGTCAAAATACTTGGCAAAATACCGCCCCGCAAGATAAAATAGCGGATAATATCTCCCGGACCTTGGCCAGAGCCCGCGCCCGGTGGCTGATGGTGTTTTTGAGGGAAGGCTCCAGCTCGGCAAAGGTTTTTCCCAGTTGCGGCACCAAAAACAACGGGTCATACCCGAACCCCCTTTCTCCTCTGGGCTCGGTGGCAATCACCCCCTCGCAGATACCTTCGGCTGTATAGACTTTACCCTCCGGCGTGGCTATTGCGACCACGCACCGGAAGCGGGCCGTGCGCTTTTCCGGAGGCACCCCTTCCAGCAGGCGCAGGAGTTTTTCGTTGTTGGCCCGATCATCGTGGCCCGCACCTGCAAAGCGCGCCGAAAAAACTCCCGGCGCCCCGTTTAAATAATCCACCTCCAGACCCGAATCGTCCGCCAGAGCCAAAAGACCGGTGGCCGCGGCAACCGCCCGGGCTTTTTTAACGGCGTTTTCGGCAAAGGTTGTGCCGTCTTCTGCCACTTCCGGGATATGCGGGTAGTCTTGCAGGGAAGCTACTTCGATGTCCAGAGGTCGCAACAGCGCTTTTAACTCTTTGAGCTTGCCCGGGTTGCGGCTGGCCAAAACGAGTTTTCTCATTGCCCTCACCATCTTGGGAATCTGCGGTTTATTTTAAACCCCTATTTTCAATAAAGGAAGTAAGTATTGCCCTCGACCGCCACTTCCACGTCGTCCCCGTAGCCTTGACGCGCCTGCGTACAAAGCTCGCCGAGATCGTATTCGGGAAAGAAGTGCGTGATAATCAGTTCTTTCACCTTCGCGCAGGCGGCCAGCTCTCCGGCCTGGCGGGCGGTCATGTGCACGTCTTTGAAAACGTGGGCATCCTTATCCAGGCCGCTGGCCTCGCATAAAAAAATGCCGGCCTTTTCGGCAAAAGCGGCCAATTCTTCGCTGGGAGCGGCGTCGCCGGAGTAAACCAGGTACCCCGAACCTTCCACTCCCACCGCGTAGGCCGGCAGGGTATGCCTGACCGGCAGAAAAAATAGTCTTACCGGACCGATTTCCGCCCGGCGGGCGCGCACGCCGGGCGGCACCTCTTCTTCGGGCAAACTTTCAATGGGCACGACTTCAAAGAATGCTTCGGCGTCACCCGTCAACTCCCGAAAGGCCGGCTGCGGCTCCGCGGGCAAAAACAACTTCACCCGCTGGAGGCGCAGTTTCTCCCGTAAAGCGCTTCTGGTTGCGTGGCGCAAACAGGGCAGGTCCCCATAGTGATCGGGGTGGAGATGGGTAACGACGACGGCTCTGATATCGGCGTAATGGACAAAATGTCTTAAGCGGCTGAAGGCGCCGTGGCCGATGTCCAGCAAAATGTTCGCCCCGCCGTCCTGCAGCAGGTAGCCCGAACAGGCCCCGCCGGCGCGGGGAAACGGGGCCCAGCAGCCTAAAACGGTTAACCGCACGAAAACCACCACCTTTAAACTTCCCAGTATTTTACCTGATCATTTCCAAAAAGGCATCTATCCGCATGCGCGTGCGCGCGTCCAGGCGGTTGGGCCTGTCCCCTTCCAGGGTAAGCACAGGGAGCTTGATCCTTTCCCGGACAATTAAATCCTCAATCTGGCGAAAACAAAAGCTCTGGGCGTAATGGATGATCCCGTCCAGGGCGCGCCTGGCAATCTCGCGCTGGATGTCCCCCAGCCGGTAAAAAATTCCGTACGGGTAAGTATATAATCGGTATTGTTCAACTAAATCCTCAGTTTCAAAAGGCATGGTGAACTGGCGCTGAGTTTCGTTATATACGACGTGCGCCCCCCGTTCCTCCAGATAATCATAAAGGTCGTCCATAATCGGGGGCACCCCGATGTAACCGAGCCGTAAATTGGCCCTTACCGCAGGGGCGGCAGGCAGGCCCGCTAAAAATTCCGCCACCTCTTTTTCGAAAGCATCCGGATCTCCCTTAAAATCGCTGCAGTTTACCTGGAAGAGGTGGTTGTCCCAGCCGCTTACCACGCCTTCCCGCCAGGTAAGCTCGTCGATCCGCCAAACCTTTCGCCGGATTTCGCTCAGCCGCCGGCGGACCGCCAGCACATCCCGCCAGGTCGTCCCCAGACGCTCCATCAGTTTCTCGATCTGAAGCTTCAACAGATCGTAATCACGGTCAAAAGGAAAGGCAAAAGGAATCACTTCTATCCCGGCCAGTTCCAACGTCTCCATCAAAGCGTGCGTATTGCTGCAATCTCCCTGGGTAACTGCAATGACGGTTTTTATCTCTTTATTTTGCAGCACCGTGCTGTAGAGCCCTTTGATCCAGGCGCAGACATTGCGGGGGTAGCCGGCAAGCTCTGCTTCTTCCACTAACTGCCGGGGATCAGGACTGGTGATAAAAACGTTGTTCAGGTCAACCGGGAGGCAGTCGGCGGCATAAATGACTTCCACCGGGACAGTAGTTGTAATCCCTATCTTTTTTCGAAAAGCACACATCTCCACACCCCGGATTCAAATGTTCAGTGGAATGTACCGCTCCAAATGCAAGGCGCCAAAGTGAGTGCCGGGCCACGTCCCGGCGGATTAACTAAATATGTACCCCCGAATTGATCTTGCTTAACAAGCATCATAAAGTGCTTTCGCCAGCTGCAGGCGTTGGACGTCTTCAATATTATACCCCAACCGTTGCGCTGTTTTCAAAAACCCGGCGGGATCCCCGCTGACAAAATACCTGTGCCGGGCCGGGCCTTCCGCGTTATTCAGAAGCCCCAGACGGTCCATCTCCCGGCCGGCCTCCCGGACAGTGGCCGCCGCCGGGTCGATCAGGCGGACTTCCGGCCCAAGGTACTCCCTGAAGTGGGAGGCTAAAAAAGGATAGTGGGTACAACCCAAAATCAGGGTATCGATGCCGGCTTCTTTTAACGGCCGCGTGTATTCAAAAACAGCCTGCCGGGCTTCTTCGCCTGCCGATAAACCTCCTTCCACCAGGGGCACCAGGCGGGGGGCCGGTTCCGCAAAAACCCTTAAATCCGGAGCCAGTGCTTTGATGGCGCGCGCATACGCGCCGCTTTTGACCGTGGCTTCCGTTGCGATCAGGCCGATCCGCCGGTTCCTGGTCGCCTCCACCGCTTCCCGCGCGCCCGGCTCGACCAGGCCGATCATCGGGATGCTATAGGCGGTGCGGACAACCGGCAAGGTTAAAGAAGAATTGGTGCCGCAGGCGAAAATAATATACTTTACCCCGGCGGATACCAAAAAAGAAATGATTTCGTGCGCAAACTGGATGAGCTCTTCTTTTTTCCGGGGGCCGTAAGGAACGTGCGCCGTATCGCCAAAATAAATAATCGACTCGTCCGGCAATAAACGGAACACCTCTCTGGCAACGGTCAGCCCGCCTACTCCGGAATCAAACAACCCGACAGGTCTGCGATCTCCCAATTATTTTGCCTCCCAAAAACTATTGTCCCCGCTGCAAAAATTCATACCAGAGCATCTTAAACAAATCTTGCCCGTATTTTCTTTTAATTATATTCCAAAAACACGCACCCTTTGTACGCCTTTGTACGCTAAAATATATTCTACGCCAGGCTTCACCCGTTGGCAAGAAAAACGCCCCTTGCTACCCGAAGGGGCGGTTGGCTGCCGGGCCATGCCCCGGCTTAAGTCGAGCGGTTTCGCCGAATATTTACCTCCCCGCTTCGCGCTCCTGGGTTCTGGCCCTGATTAAACTGCCGTCCCTCCGCAAGGGTTTAGATATATCCAGATGTCCGGCGAGGGTTTGGACGCGCTCCCCTTCGATTAAAATCTGCACTTCCTGGACAGTGGGAAATTGAGTAAGGGTGTTGACGATGGAATAAACGGTGAGCAATTCGCCCGTTGCGCCGCCCCAATGCCGGGACTTTAAATTTTGACTGAAATCAACGATCGCCAGGCCGTTTTCCTTGATGTTGATATCTTTTAGCCGGGCACCGGCAGGAATGGTTGGATACAACCCGCTGTCCGCAGGCGGCCCCTGGCACAACTCCTCCAAAGTGCGCCTGCCGATCCCGACCACTTTGGGGATTTCCTTTGGGTACGCCACCAGATACCCGTTTTTATCCGCAAAATATAAAACCACGGCGGTGGTTCTGCCGGTGAATACTTCGCCGCCGTCCCGCCCCCCTGCCTGTCCCGCTCCCGGAGACAACGAAGGCTGCCCGGCGGTTTTGAGGGCTTCCTGGTTTTCTTTCAAATAGGGCAATTCCTGGGTTCGGGCTTTTGTTTTTTCGGCCGGCAAAAACCCGCATCCGGCCAAAAACAAAAGAATTCCCAAAAAGCAAAACAAGATTCCCCGCCGCTTAAGCATTGTGCAACCACCCCAAATAACAGTAACCTTATTATTACCATTATATGGGAATTACTCAACAATATGCTATCCCGGCGGGGAAAAATTCTTTACAAACCTCCCGGGTCGGGCTTCTCCGCCACCGGCCTGCGCCGGGCCGCCTGGCGGCGGGCCTGGTGTCTTTGTTTTAGCGCGGGTACCACCGTGCGGACGTACCACCAGCAAACCAACAGAGCTATGCCGATGAAAAGTCCCGCCCAAAAATCGGTGACAAAAACGGCCGAAACCAGCACGGCAAAAATTACCGCGGTCAACAGGGGCACCAGCGGGCCGCCGGGCGCCGCGTAGGGCCGTTTGGCGGCCGGGTTTTTTTTGCGCAGGCTAAAGACAGCCAGGCCCGCAAGGACATAAACGATGGATTCCATCGCGGCGGCCATATTAACCAAAACCAGGTATTTGCGGGTGAGCAAAACCGTTATGGAAATACCCAGCCCAACCACAAAAACCGTCAAGATCGCCACCCAGGGGGTGTAATAGCGCATGCTTATTCTGCTGAAAACCGCCGGCAGGGCGTGCTCCCTGGCGGTCGCGTAGACAAAGCGGGAAACGCTTAACAGCCCGGCATTAAAAGTGGTGATGGAGGCAGCGAGGCTCAAGATAACGACCCAGGCCAGGCCAAATTTTCCCAAAACACTTTGGGCGAAGATAACCTGGGGAACGGGTGAGTTAGCCAGAATTTCCTTTGGTACGCTAACCGTCATCGCCACCGTAAAAAGGGCGTAGGTGATGCTTAAAAGACCCACAGCAATCAACATTCCCCGGGAAACCAGCCGGCTGTCGGTCACCTCTTCGGCCAAAGGGGTCACCCATTCAAACCCCACGAACAAAAAAATGCCCACCGCAATGGCCTGGATTAAGCCCCCGGAGCCGCCAATGACGAACAGCGAAGCAGGTTCCCAATTTGTTCTCTGGAAAGCCAGCAAGCTCAATAAAACCAGCGAGCTGATCAGGCCGTACGTGATTATATCCTGAAAGGTGCCGGCTATTTTAATTCCCCGGATGTTTAAGGCGGTTACGGTTAAAAACATCAGGATAATCCAAAAAAGCGGCGGGAACAGGGGAAGGGAGTGGCTGAGCACGCTGGCCAGCACGAAACTCTCGGCGCCGACCACACCCATGATCACGACCATATATAAAATGGAAACCGTGAGGGCCAGCTGATCGTTAAAGGCGCAGCTGAAATACAACCTGATTCCGGCCGCCGAGGGCAGCTGCCCGTTCAACTCGGAAAAACACAGCGCCGCCAGCAGGCACAGGCAGCCGCCGACCAGAATAGCCACCCACGCCGAGTTCCCCGCCAAAAAACCGGCCACCTGCACCGCCGCCACGAACGTGGAAGTGGCCAGGGTCAAACCCGCGCTGGTGGCTACGACGGTACGCAGGGTGAGTACTCTTTTTAAAGACATCCTTACTCACCCCAGATCATCAAGGAAATAAAGTCGAGGCGGACAATATCGTCCTCTGAACCCACTACTTGCAAAGTCCCGTTCAAGTACGGCTCGGTGGGCGTAATATCGCCGTAAAACAGGTCCGCCAGGGTTTCGCTGTCGGCAATCACCGTCAAGTCGGGATTTTTCCAGGCGCCCTCGTATACGGCGAGGCTCCCGTCGGTTAAAACCAGCGTGTGCTCGGAAGTTATATCGTTGGCCCGGACCAGAATTACCCGGTTCCAGTCCTTATTCATGATCTTCAAACGCTCATTTTGATTGTAATTCTGCCAAAACGCCTGTAAACTCTCTTTTATTTCTAAATGACTGGCCACTTCCTCCAAAAACCTCCTGCTGTCCTCTGGCTATTGGTGCTACCGCAAGGGAATAATCCGGGGGCGAAAATCCAAACGCCGGAGCAAATCCAGGTATTCTTCCGGCTGAATCTCTTCCCAGGGCTTTTGCAGAATGGCCACCAGCACCCCTTCAATCACGTTGGTGCCGAAGGAGCGCCCCGCAAACTCCGGAGTGGTGGTCACCAGCCAGCCGGCTCCCTTTTCCTTTAAAAAGTTTACGTCTTCTGCGGTGGTGGTATTGGTGATGATGGTTTGCCCGGCGAGGGCTGGCATATAGCGCCTGACCAGGTGGTAGTCCCCGGCAATAACCCTGGCCTCCTTGTAATAATGCCCGTACTTTTTGATTTTTTCTTCATCCTGGACTTCCTGCTTTTTCCCCGTGGGGTACAACATATGAAAGGGTAATTTAATCATGTCCGGCAGAATTTTATTGGCAATTTCCTCCAGTTCAGCGAGGCTTTTAATGGCGTAAGGAATTCCGGCGGCGAAAATTAAATCGCCGAAGGTAACGTCGCAGCCGATATCCAACAACGCCTCGGCCATCCCGAAACGATCGACCGCGCTGACCATCAGCACGGCAATCCCGGGCGGCAAGAGGCCGGTGTTTTCCCGCAAATAATAGACCGTCTGCCGCTCTAAAGTATTTTTCAACCCGCTGCCGTCCACCACGGGGGTTTTCCGGGCGGCGGCCATTAATTTTAAACCATCCCGGACGGCGTAGCGGGTTTTTCCGGCGTAAAGGTAAACATCTATCCCGCCCAGGCCGATGGCGTCCACTTTACCGTCGAGCTCCCGGATGGTTTGGATGGCCTTGTCTAAATCGCCGTCCGTGCCCACCCGGCTGATTTCAAACTGCTCTCCCAGCAGCTCCACATTCACCCGGTGATCTCTTTTTGAGGAACCCAGGCTTACGCTGACCACCCGTTTCAAAACGAAAAACCCCCTGCTCTCTATAATAAGCCAAACCCTTTACCATTGTAACCAAATTAAAGTAAAATTACAAGCCGTTTTGCCTCCGGAAAAAGGCCCTCACTCCGCCGGAGAGCAAAGGGGGCCCACCACGGGCAGTTCTCTTGGAAAAACGGGCTTTATAATCTGATGTTCGTCCCGCTAAACAGTTTTTTCAGACTGAAATAAAAAAAGCCGGCCGTCGAACGCTGCGCGCGCCCAAGGAGGGCAGACGTAGCCTGGTGGTAAAGCTCGTCATTGCCGGGGGACTTGACGTAGCAATAGTATTCTTTGGCAACGCGGGCGTT
Source organism: Bacillota bacterium (assembly GCA_040755215.1). GTDB lineage: Bacteria > Bacillota > Desulfotomaculia > Desulfotomaculales > Nap2-2B > JAIMBK01. The sequence continues at coordinate 35,311 of JBFMBG010000006.1, forward strand.
GGCGGCGATCCATTCCTCGGGGGTTTCACCCTGGTTATATAACCCGCCCGCATTCACCTTATAATGGTGCTTCCGCTCTTTCACCCAGCGCTCGTAATCCAGGTGGCCGTCGAACATCCGGCAACAGGCATGGTGAGGAACGCAGGCGTCCTGAACCAGGTGGGCCGCCGCGCCCAAAAAAAACATGGCTTTGGCGTGGTTCCCCTGCCGCCAAAGCACAAACGCTTTTTTAAAGTATGCGCTGCATTTTTGCGCCGCGTTCCCCCAGGGCCAGACTCCCCGCCCAGTCACCGGGTTATAGTGGTGGGCGGTGCTGCGCCAAAGGCGGTCGGCCCAGACCACCCCTTCATCCAACTTGTTGCTGAATCGGTTGAACAACTGGGCAACCTGCTTATAGCCATCGTTGGCCAGGATGATCCGCGCCTGGTGGTTGCAGAATATATGCGTGCTGCTGGCGCCGAGAATCTGGGTGGGAAAGGAGGAAAAATAAACGGAAACACCCAAAAGAGGCTTGGCCAGGTTGAAAAGCAACAGCTTCATCCAGTTCACCCCGGAAAACAGCAATATTTCAGCATTTCTTAGCATAACACATTGATCCGCCGTTAATCAACACGTTTTTGCTTTTTATCATCCGGGCATTGGCCCGGATCTCCAGGGTTTTCCGCTTGTCCGGCCGGCAGAAAACAGGATATACTTACTTTGTCGAAAAAATTACCCTCCACGCACTGGGAAAGATTAAAATGACTATTAATGTCAAGTATTTTTTAAACAGGAATAAGCAACCCCGGATCTTAAGCCTGGCCGCCGGGTTCTTTGCTGTTTTAGCCGGGATCACGCTATTGATCACCTTTCTTGGCCCGGCCCGCTATGACCTTGCCGGCCTGCACATTCTGGTGGCTCTAAAACCTTCTCTCCACGGCCAAACGGTGGTGGAATTACCGCCCTTAGGTACCCTGACCATGCAAACGCACCGCACCCCTTTAGAAATCCACTTAACCCTGCAAAACATCGACCCCGATCTCCTCTTTACCGATTTCACGCCGACCGTTAAGGATCTCTGGCCACATTTTGCATCGGCCGTCAGCAGCATCGTGATCACTTTTCTGGCCAAACAGCTCCTCCTGGGAGCCCTCGGGGCTGCCCTGGCCTTTTGGATTTTCCGGCGGGCACCGCTCCGCAAGTGCCTACAAGCGGCGGCCGCGGGAATACTCGTCGTCGGGGCGCTATTCACCGCCACCTGGGCCACTTACGATCCGAAAGCGGTGCGGGAACCGGAGTTCGCCGGGATTATCGCCTTTACCCCCCAAATGCTGGCTCTGGCGGAAAATACCGTGGCGGAATTAAACGATTTCCGGGATAAAGCCGTCCAGCTCACCAACAACATCCAGCAGCTTCTTTTCAAAATCGAACAGATGAACCTGATGCAGACGCCTGCAACCAGCGATATCAAGCTGCTGGCTGTTGCCGACCTGCACAACAACCCGGTGGGCATCGATCTCATCCTGGCCCTGGCCGGGCATTTTAACGTCGACGCCGTGCTGGACGCCGGCGATCTGACCGACTACGGTTCAGCTTTAGAGTTAAAAATCGTCAACTCCCTCCAGCAAATCCGCGTCCCGTACATTTTTGCCGCCGGCAACCACGATTCCCCGGCCATCAGCAAATTTATCAAAAAGCTTCCGCAGGGGCGCACGTTGGAAGGCAACACCGTAGAAGTTAAGGGGATCAAAATCCTCGGCTCCCCGGATCCTTTAGCCTCCCGTCCTTTTGTTGTGCAGACAAAAGAAAATTTGCTCCCTAAACAAATAACTGGTCTGGAAAAAAGTCTGGAAAAAAGCAAGGTTTTCCCGGATCTGCTGCTGGTCCACAACCCCGCGGTGGCCAGAGCTTTCGCCGCCAAGATCCCCGTTCTGGTAGCCGGGCATACCCACCGGCCCGCCATTGAAAAGATCGGCGGCAGCTATTTAATCAATCCGGGCACAACCGGTGCGGCCGGCACCAGGGGGCTGGACCCCAAATCAGGCGTTCCTTACTCCGCGGCCATTTTATATTTTACAGCCGGCCCGAAGCGGGAACTAAGGGCCGTGGACACCATTAAATACAATCCTCTCTCGGGGAAATTCAGCGTCGAGCGCCAGGTATTCACGAAAGGGGATTAGTCACTGACCTCTTCACGGATTGGAAGCAACCACCTCTCCAAAGATCGCCCCGTATCACGGTTGTCTTTTGCGGGTTATACTACCGGAAAAAGGGGCGGATCAAGGTTTTGGGCAACCTGACCTTTCACCTGCCAAAAATCCTCTTCAGAATTTATCCCGGAATGAGAAGAGAGCTCGGCAAATGGGAAGCAATGGCCCGAAAGTGCCCGGACGAAAAATTAAAAAAGCTGGCTTTAGCCAGCTTGAAACTGAAAAGATTTCACTGCCAGGGAGGGGGCGTCTTTGCCGCCTGGGTTCCCAGGCAATACCGGGAACCGCTGCTGAAAGCAATCATTTCGCTCCAGACCATCAGCGATTACCTGGATAACCTCTGCGACCGGGCCGGTTTGCACGACGAATCGTCATTTGCGCAACTGCACCGGGCCTTTCTGGACGCCCTGGACCCGGCTGCCGGGATAAGCAATTATTATTCCCGCTACCCCCACCGGGAGGACGGCGGGTATTTAAATTCCCTGGTCCGGACCTGCCGGCAGGCCGTCGCGGTCCTTCCCGGCTATCCGCTGGTTAAAGAACACATGTTAACCCTGGCCGGGCTCTACTGCGACCTCCAGGTGTACAAACATCTGACTCCGCAAGAGCGCGAAAAACGTCTGGTGGCCTGGCTCCAACCTCTGCTTGCGCCCAACCCGCAGTTATTCTGGTGGGAACTGGCCGCAGCCGCCGGCTCCACTCTGGGCATCTTCGCTCTGCTGGCGCTGGCCGGCAGACCGGAGCCTTCCCCGGACGGCATCGCAAAAATAAACCGGGCCTATTTTCCCTGGATCGGCGGCCTGCACATTTTGCTCGATTATTTTATCGATCAGGCCGAGGATAAGGAGGGGGGAGATCTTAACTTTGTTTTTTATTACCCCGACGCGCGGCAGGCGGTAAAACGCCTGCGGTTTTTCTTTGCGCAGTCCCTTCGAAAAGCCCGGGAGCTGCCCGACCCCGCTTTTCACCAGTTGATCGTAAAAGGCCTGCCGGCCATGTACCTCTCAGATCCGAAGGTAAGCACCCAACACTTCCTGCCCGCAGCCGGCGCTCTCCTCGCCGCCGCCGGCCCCGACGGGCAAAAGCTCTATCGCTTCTGCAATTTCTTGCGCCGGGTCGGGATAATTTAGCTCCGTCAAGGGGGTTAAAATCCCCCGGGCGATCTTTTTTAAACCTTCCCGCGCCCGGCCCGCTGGCAAGGGTTCCAGGGCCTCGAGCGCCAGCTTTATTTTCAAGAAAACGACCCTCAGGGCGTAGCGCAAGCAACCGGCGTCAGTCAGACGGCCGGCCAGATCCCTCGCCTCTTCCGGGGATAGTCCCCCTCGGCGCAGTTTTTCTTTCCAGGCAGAACCTTCCGCGGATGTATTCAAAAAGTGAATCACCGGCAGGGTGGCGATTCCTTTGCTCAGGTCCTGCAGGCACGGTTTGCCCAATAATTCGGGGCTGCCCGTAAGGTCCATAACGTCATCGATAATCTGAAAGGCGATCCCCAGGTTTAAAGCGTATTTCTCCAGGTGTTTCAGCTCCCTCCTTTGGAGGTTGCTCAGGATACCTCCGCTCTGGCAGGAGGCGACAAGCAGCGAAGCGGTCTTTTTCCGGACGCGGGTGAAATATCTGCTCAGGCTGAAGTCCCTGGCGCACAGCTCGGCAATTTCCCCTTCGCACATGAAACGAATTGTTTCGGTGACGGCTTTCAGAATACCCCTCGGCAGGTCGATGATTAGGTTAAAAGCGGTGGCAAAAAGGTAATCTCCCGTGAGCACCGCCGGAACCCGGCCAAGTAAACGGTACAAGCTGGGTCTGGCGCGGCGAAGGGTGGCTTCGTCGATAATGTCGTCGTGAATGAGCGAAGCCAGGTGAATCAACTCCATGGCGGCGGCCGTCCGGGCCACCGCCCGCAAATCCGGCGAGGCGAATCCGGCCGAAGCAGCCACCAGAGCGGCCCGTAAGCGCTTTCCGCCAACAAGCACGTGCGCCAGGGAATCCCGGATGACCGGAACCCGGCTGGCCGTGGCCAGACGCAGCAATTCTTCAAGTTCTTCGGAAGCGGGGAAATGGAGATAACCGAAAGTCAATTTTTTCCTCCTGCCCATCGGCGCCGGCGTTACCTCTGCGCATAGTATAAGCACTTCCTTGCTTCACCATGCACCCTTTTAAATTTGTACCAAATATTAATTTGACTTCAAATTACGCCAGGATTAAAATGGAAACAGCTTTATACAAGAAAGCGGTGGGGCAGCTGAACGAAAAGCCCGCGGGTCTCAAACTTCTTCCCCGCCGGTACTGGTGGGGGGCCTTCTTTGCCTTCACCTTAAGCACCCTGGGAATCATCATGATCAGCGGCGCCGGCCTTAAGCAAAGTGCGCAAGTCATCACGGCCATGAAAAGCAGTTACCTGGCGGCGGCAGCGGCCCTCTTGATTGGCCTGTGGCTTCTGGAAGCCGCCCGGATGAAAGCAATCCTGGCCTTGCTGGGAGAACGTTTGCCGGTAAAAGACATCGTGCAGGTAAACCTGGCCTTTGGCTTTGCCGCCGCCGTCACGCCGGCCGCCGGGGGAGGACCGCCGGCCTACGCCTACCTTTTTTATTTGAAAGGGATCGCGGCGGAAAAAGCAGTAGCGGCGGTCAGTGCGCGGACTTTGCTGGCCGTGGGCTCCATTTCCTTTCTCAACCCGTTACTCGTTTTTAGTTTTCGGAATTATCTGGGTTTGCCGGCACTAACTGAAAAGCTTGTTTTGGCGGGGGCAGTCAGCGTATCCACGGGGATTTTTGTTTTCTTATTCTTGTCCTTACGGCCGCAACTAATTTTTCCCCTGCTGAAATGTCTGCCCGAAAAAACGCGGATTAATTCAAGTGAGCGGATCGCCAGGTTTAGTTCTTCCCTCCGTTCCCTTCTTTTTACTTCCCGCAAAAGTACTTTAATCTTTATTTTAGCGCTTTCTTTCCTTTACTGGGGAATTTTCTTTTCCATCGGCTGGGTGCTGGCCGTGGCGCTCGGCGGCTCTGTAGCCTGGCCGGCCATGGTTGCCCGCCAGATGGTCCTGCATTTTTTATTGGCTTACGTTCCTTTGCCGGGGGCCAGCGGGGTAGCGGAGGTAAGCTACGCCGTTTTTTTCACGTCCTTTGTGCCGGCCGCCGCGCTGCCTGCCCTGGTGGCCGGTTGGCGCTTTTTTACTTATTACCTCAATATAATCATCGGCGGCATATTATTCTGGTGGCTGATTGCCCGCCAAAGGAAAAGTCTTTAATCTGTAAACTTGCCAAGAAAGCAAATCTTTTCCTTAACTGCGCTTCATGCCCTGATTTGCCGGATATACCTTCCCAAAATATTTTTTGCCCGGCCCGTTTTGGGCAGGACTTTATTCGCGCCACGGAGAAGAAAGAAAAAAGGGGGTGATTTTGAATGTCCAGAACCGCTATTATGGATAAGGCTAGGGAATTGGGCCAGGAACTGGCTGCCTCCCCTGAGTACATAGAGATGAGACAGGCGGAAGCAAATATTATCCGGGACCCCCAGGCAAGCAGTTTAGTGCAAAACTTTCAAGAAATGAAAAAAGCGTGGGAAAAGGCCCAAATTCAAGGAATTCACCTGCCCCAGGCGCACTTGCAAAAACTTCAAGAAGCAGAGGAACGCATGTTGCTGAATCCCGTGGTCAGAAACTTTACCGAAGCCCATCAACGCTTTTTAGAAGTGTTGCAGGAAGTCAACCATACAATATGGGAAGGAATAAGGGGATGCAGTTGCGCTGAGGGAGAGTGCGGCAGCGGTTGAGGGTAAGTTAACGGCCGGGCGTTCCGCCCGGCTTTATTCTTCCCGATGATAAGCACCCGACTTTGCCAGAGGGAGCAGAAAAGCCGCTTTGTTCGTATCTTTTAGAATGGTCACGTAAGCCCAGCCGTTTTTTTCTTTTATTTTCAGCCCGGCCGCGTTCCTGAGCCGGGCATTTTTAGCCGCCGGCAGCGCGAAGGTCATTTCTTTTAGCGAATCCGGACACGTGGCTGATATGTAATAACCGCGGTCACTTTTCCGCACGGAAAAACGGACTTTTTCGTGCCGGGTAAGGAAATCGGCAAAATCGCCCATCGTCCGCACAGATAAGTTGCCTTCTTCAGCATACTTGAGAATATAGCTTTGAATCGCCCTCCACATTTCCGGGTGGCGGGCGATGGAAACCGGATGAAAATAAAGCAGGCGGATTTCCCGTTGCTCAACGAGATAATCGATCAACTGCCGGATATCACTTTCGATCTGGGAGGGCTTTCGCCCGCCGGCCAGCATATTTTCAAAAGCTGTACCGTAAATTGTTCCGGTGTAGCCGAAAAGCCAGAACCGTTTCTCCGGCTGCCCGTTAAACCAGGCATGCGTGGGCGGGGAGTTAAAGGCTACCGGGAGCGAAGCTGCTTTTATCTCCCAGGCGGCCAGAAAATCATTTACCTTCGGGTCGTGCGCACCCCCGGGAGCGGCGTAGTCGCTCACCGGCTGCCCGGTTGCCGCGAAGAGAGCCTGGAAGTTCCGGTCAATATAATCTTTTTTTTCTTCGTCGCTTAACTCCTGATAGCGGTAGGCCCAGTAGTTATGCTGCCAGCCTCCGTGGGCGCCAATGCTGCCGTACCGGCTGAGCAACTCCACATAACGGCGTCCCTTTTTCGGGTTTAAAACATCCACCCCTCTTTTATCGCCGGGGCGGTCGTTGTCCGGTCCGGCCGTAACGTAAAAGGAAAAGGGGATCTCTCTGGACAGCAGCTTCCAGGCAAAAATCCGGTCGAGATCTCTAAAATAGGCTCCGGAGCAGACGTGGATGGCCACCACCAGCCCGGCCACGCCGCCGGGGGAAGCCACCAGGCGCGGCAGGCCCACCAGTTCTAAGAGAAAGTATTTAAGCAGCGCGCGCAGGAAAAAGTCGACGTTCTCCCCGGCTTTGAGCAGGCCGGGCGAGCCGTTCACAGACAAAACCACGCCGCCGCCCGGGTAGTTTTTTTGGAGGACAGAACCGTTTTCCGGAAAACCTTCCCGACCGGTATAGGCTAAAATTCCGGCCGTAACGTTAGTTAAGGGGAAATAGCTATCCTTTAACGGAGGGTTATCAAAAACTTTGAGCGCATCGTGGTCAAAAAGACCGGGGTCAAAATATTTACGCAGGGGAGACTGTCCGGGAACAAGCAGAATACCTTTTTCCCGGCCTTCGAAGAAGTTTTGTTTTTCGTCGGAAAAACCGGGCGGTATCTCGTATTGCAGGCCCGCGACGGATGAAAATAAACCTTTTTCCCGAAGGCCACCTTTTTCGTCAAGCGTACCTGCATCGGCGCCAATGAAAACTTTCCCGCCAAACCTGGTTACGTACTCCTCCAAAAGTCTGGCTACGGACGGAGCTATCTGCCGGTTTACCCTTTCGGGAAGAATCAGGGCGGCATAACTTTCCTTTAAAGACCGCGGGGTATGCTTCAACAGCGCTTTTGCAGGGAGCAGTTCAAAAGCAAACCCTTCTTCCGCCAAAATTTGCTGGTAGGCGGCGGAAACGTTGGCCCCGGCAACCTCAAAAACCAGCGCTGCTTTTAGTTCGGCGTTTACGGGGAAGTCGGGGGCTGGCGCCAGGACGGGCTGTACTAAGGACGCTCTGGATTCCCCCGGAGGAAGCTCGCTTTCCGACCATTTCACCGAAATCAATAACAGGGCGGCAAAAACCAACCCAAAGAGTAAAAAAAGGGCTTTCTTACCTTTCAACTCAGAACCACCACAAGTACTATTATGCCAGCAGATTAGCAAAATGGCAACCGGGAGAATTTATTTTTAGACAAATTTTGCACTAAGCAGCCGTTTGTCTAAATAACTGTTCCTGGTTTTTCCTGCCGGATAATCTCTGTCACGCGGTTTTGACTGTCCACAAGGACGATGGTAGGCTGGAATGCGCCGGCTTCCTCGGGCGTCAGCAGGGCGTAGGCGATAATAATCACAACGTCCCCCGGCTGAACCAGGCGGGCGGCCGCACCGTTCAAGCAGACCCTTCCGGACCCGCGCTCCCCCCGGATAACGTATGTTTCCAGGCGGGCGCCGTTGTTGACATTCACCACCTGCACTCTTTCATGGGGCAAAATTCCGGCCGCTTCCAGCAACTTCTGGTCGATGGTAATGCTGCCCATGTAGTTCAAGTTGGCCTCCGTAACGGTAGCCCGGTGAATTTTCGCCTTAAACATGGTCAAAAGCATAAGTCACACCCCCTGGATTTAACACTGCGTTGTCAATCAGGCGCGTTTTGCCGATGCGCACCGCCAAAGCGAGCAGCGCCGGACCCTCCAGCCAATCTACCGGTTTTAAATCGGGTAGGGAACGGATCTCTACGTAGTCCACCCTGGCCAACGGTTCGGAAGCAATTTCCTGCCGGACGGCCCGCAGCAACCCGGTTGCGTCTCTCTCGCCGCCGGCCACCGCCCGCTCGGCAATTTTCAAACTCCGGAAGAGCACCGTGGCTGCCTGCCTTTCCCGGGAGTCGAGATAGACGTTCCGGGAACTCATGGCCAGTCCGTCCGGTTCGCGTACGGTGGGCACGGTGACAACCTCCAAAGGCATGTTCAAATCCTTCACCATCCGTTTAATCACCAGGGCCTGCTGGGCGTCTTTTTGGCCAAAAAAGGCTTTATCCGGCAAAACGATATTGAACAGCTTGGCGACAACAGTGGCCACGCCGCGGAAAAAAACCGGGCGGGAAAGACCGCAGAGGCATTCCGTCAAGCCGCTTACCTCCACGTGGGTGGAGAAACCGGCGGGGTACATTTCTTCCTCGGATGGATAAAATATAGCGTCAACTCCGGCTTCGCGGGCCATCTTTTGATCACGGGCGAAATCGCGGGGATATTCGTTAAAATCCTCCTGCGGCCCAAACTGCAAAGGGTTGACAAAGATGCTGACCACTACCACACCGCAGGCTTTTCCGGCCTCCCGCATCAGGGCGAGGTGACCTTCGTGAAAGTAGCCCATGGTGGGCACGAAGCCGATTGTCTGGCCGCGCGCCCGTGCCTGCCGGACAAATTCCCTGATCTCGTTAATCGTGCGGCAAATCTGCACCAATCCCACTCCCTCGAAAATAGCTTTCTGCCATTAAGTTAAGTGCCATAAGTTAAGTGCCTGGCACTTAACTTACGTTTTCTCTGCAGTAAAATTGCCAGCGCCGAACCAACCTTGCCGGCCCCGACGATGGCGAGAGCGGGTTTTCCCATAAGTCAGATCTCCTTTGTGCTTTCAAAAAGAAAACCTTTCGGACAGACCAAATCCGAAAGGTTTTGCTTGCTGACTCTCCCGTCTCGGTCCATCCGGCTCCAAGCGGTAAAATCAAAGAACCAAAGGCCCAAAACCCAACAGGGTAGAGGATGGAAACAAAATGCAACGGGTATAACTCCTTAATGGATGCCAACCCTTAAGTGGATTTTAACATACCCTCCCCGGGGAAGCAAGAGATTTTTTGTTCGAATATTGTTTCGATCAGGTAAATGTTCGGTGAAACCGCATACCCGGCACGGGCCCAGCGGGTTAACTTAATCCGAATTGCCCCTGTCTTCTTTGGACGTAAATATTTCCGGTAATTTTTCAACAGGGTCTAATTCCCCGGTCTTCTCGCTTAAATCGGCAACCCGGCCGTGGCCTGGGATGTGCAGATCGGGGTCGAGATCGGCCAGAGGAACCAGGACAAAAGCGCGCCTGGTCATGTGCGGGTGGGGAACAACAAGATCCGGCTCGTTTATAACGGCATCTCCGTAAAGCAATAAATCCAGATCGATTACCCGGGGCCCCCAGCGCACCTTCCTGACCCGCCCTATTTTTTCTTCGATCTTCAGCAATATCTTCAGCAGCTCGCGAGGTGGAAGCGCAGTTTCAATTTCTACCACCGTGTTGATAAACCAGTCCTGGTCGGTAAAGCCCCAGGGAGCGGTCCGGTAGAAAGGCGCCACCCTTTTTACCCGAACACCCTCTTCACTTTCCAACAGAGAAATAGCTTTTTTCAGGTTGACCTCTTTATCCCCCACATTGGAACCCAGGCCAACAAAACACCTCACGGGACCCATTTCATTACCGCCGTTCCTGTTACGTTAATTTAGTGGAAATGATCGGCGAAACCGCTCGACTTAAGCCGGGGCACGGCTTTTTTGAATAAAGCAGGCAATTACCGGGAATCTGCTACAGGGCATATACTTCCTGCCCGCTTAAAATCCGGATCCCCTTTGCCTGCAAAGTCGTGACGGCTTCCTCCAGCTCCTCGACCCGGAAGACCACGAGCGCCGCCTTTGCTGCCTTCTGGACGAAAGCGTATAAATACTCGATGTTAATTCCCGCTTCCCTTAAAACGCCCAGGATTTCGGCCAGCCCGCCCGGCTCGTCAACCACCTCCACGACGATGACTTCATTTACGCTGACGGTAAATCCTCTTTCCTTTAAAATTTTATAAGCAAGGTCAGGACTGTTGACAATTAAGCGCAAAATCCCAAAGTCGGTGGTATCAGCAATTGATAAAGCGCGAATATTGATTTTATTGTCCCCCAAGGCTCTGGTAACCTCCGCCAGCCACCCGGACTTATTTTCCAGAAAAACGGAAATCTGTTTCACCTTCACCATATTTTCAGCCTCCTTTGGACGGGAACCTGTTTTAAATGCAAATAATTACTATAATTTTCTGAATCATCATCCACAGCCTGATCCCTACTCTAAAAAAGTTATTAACATAGTTATCCACATTATCCACAGGCATTCATCCACAGGTTCAATATTGTTCTTCGCCGAGCTTAAGGCCCGGAAACGCGTTTAAAGTTAAAGGGGCAAAATCACCCCGCAGATATTTATAGTAGGCCGCACACCCAATCATGGCGGCGTTGTCCGTGCACAGGACAGGCGGCGGATAAATTATCGTCAGCATTTGCCGCCCGGCGTTAGCCTGAAGAAGGGCGCGCAGGCGCGCATTGGCAGCCACCCCTCCGGCCAAAAGCACGGCCCCGGCCCGGTATTTTTGCGCGGCCAGGATAGTTTTTTCTACCAATACGTCGACTACGGCCTTTTGAAAAGAAGCGGCCACATCCGCCTTGTTGATTACGACCCCCCGCTCCTTCGCCTGGCGCAGGTAATTAACTACGGCCGTTTTCAAACCGCTGAAACTAAAGTCGAAAGTCCCCTCTTCCAGGTAGGCCCGCGGGAAAGGAACGGCTTCCTCGTCGCCGTTTTGGGCGAGCTTCTCGATGGCCGGCCCGCCGGGGTATCCTAAGTCCAGCGCGCGGGCAATTTTATCAAAAGCTTCCCCGGCCGCGTCGTCGCGCGTGCTTCCCACCAGCCGGTAACTCCCGTGACGCGCAATGAAAACCAGGTCGGTGTGCCCGCCGCTCACAATCAGGCAAACCAGGGGAAACGGCAACACCGGCGCGACCAAAAAATTGGCGTAAATGTGCCCTTCCAGGTGATTTACCGCAACCAAAGGTATATTCAAGGCATAAGCAACGGTTTTTGCCGCCGCTACGCCCACCAGCAAAGCTCCGGCCAGGCCGGGGCCGTAGGTAACCCCGACGGCGTCCAGATCGGCAAAACACAGGCCCGCTTTGTCCAGCGCCGCGGCGATTACTCCGTTGATCAACTCCAGGTGCTTGCGGGAGGCGACCTCCGGAACGACCCCGCCGAATTTTTGATGGACGTCAATCTGTGAAGAAATAATATTGGAGCGGATTACAAAACCGTCTTCCACAACCGCGGCGGCCGTTTCGTCGCACGAAGTTTCGATCGCCAAAATCTTGACACCCATTTTTAACCCCCTTGAAAATAGAGGCACAGAGGCAACAGGCACAAAGGCACAAAGGAAAATATGCCTGCCTTAGGCCTCTCACTTCTCAATTGCGCTGCCGGTTCGCTTGCCGCAGCTGTCCGGCACTCACCGGTAGCTCGTTTCTTGGATGCCCTACTGTTCCAGGTGGTATTGTCTGATATCGAAGTAACCCGATTATCGGTGAGTGCCGGATGTCTGGTTCCCGACCCTTTCGCCCGGCACTCAACTTTTCCGTGATGTTATTCTATGCTTTCCATGCCGGTTTTAGATTGGACTCCGATCAATATAAAACAAAAAGCTAGTTTAAGCTGAGTGCCGGGTCGCTCACCCGGACAAATTCCAGCCCTCATTTTCACAACTTCTATGGAGAGGACGGCAGTCTTCACGGGGAACTCCTTCGCAAAATATCAGGAGCAAGGCTCCCCAGACACAAAGTAAATGTTCCCGGTTGTCCATACCTATATTCCTTTGTGCCTCTTTGCCTTTGTGCCTTTACCTCCTTGTGCCTGTGTGCCTTTTCACATCTGCTCGCCCAAAGCGGCCATCAAATCGGTAAAAACTTGCCCCGCCAGCCGGCGGATGACCAGCTCCGCGTGTTCGTCCCAGGGGGTAGGGTCGCGGTTGATGATCACGACCCGGCGCGCCAGTTGGGGCAAGCCGGCCACAGGATACACCGTCAGGCTGCTGCCCACCACAAGCAATAGCTGGCAGCCGGTAAGAACCTGCGTCACCGCAAAGAAGTCGTCACTCATCCGGTCCTCAAATAAAACCACGTCGGGGCGCAAAATTCCCCCGCACTTTTCACATAAGGGGGGGTTTTGACCCGACTTAACCAAATTTACCAGTAAATCAAAAGGATAGCGGCTTGCGCACTGCAGGCAGCGGCAGGTGCGCAGGTGACCGTGGACTTCCCAAACTCGCTGCGAGCCAGCCTTCCTGTGCAAACCATCGATGTTTTGAGTAATTACGCCGGCCACGTAACCCAACTTTTCCAGGCGGGCCAGGGCAAGATGGGCGCTGTTGGGCTGGCAATCCAGATAACTCGTCCAGCGGGTTAAATTGATCTCGTAAAATTTCGCCGGATCCCGGCGCAACGCGGTAAGACTGGCGGTTTTCATGGGATCGTACTTCGTCCACAAGCCGGTCCCGGGGCTGCGAAAATCCGGTATGCCGCTTTCCGTACTGATTCCCGCCCCGGTAAGAACATAACATGGCCGGCAGGTTTGCACCAAACCGGCCAACGCAGCAATTTGCTCCCCATAATCCATAAACATCGCCCCTTTAACTAATTCTCCTTCCGGCCCTGACAGCCTTCCGGATGCCATTGTTCTATAAGCGCAAAAATCTCCTCCCACGAGGAACACCGCCGCACCAGGGGAGGCAGCTCGCCCTGGTTATAAGGGGCATCAAACAACAATACGGGGATTCCGCAGGAACTAAGCTGGTGAGCATTTTTCAAACTGTCCTCAATAAAGACGTCGACCGCCATGCGGTTGCAAACTTCCCTTTTATCGTGAGTACCCAACAAAATCAGCACATGGTAAGGGATGGCGTGCTTTTGGAGCCATTTTTCCGTCTGGGGCCGGTATTTTTCGTAACGGGCGGAGACAAGATAAATAGTGTGCTTTTGACTTAAGGCCCTTAAATATTCGGCAGCACCGTTCTTTAAGGCCGGTCCTTCCATTAAGGCCGGTTCCTTATCCTTTAAAAACTTGAGCATTTCAGCTTCCGTCAATCCGTACACTTTAAATATATTGTAGTCGTTAATATCCTGTAAAGCCAGATCGGTTTTAAAATACTCATTAAGCTCCCGGACTAAAAGGGGGAAGGTGTCGGCGATGACCCCATCTATGTCAACCCCAATGCGCATAAAGGACCTCCTTGCCGGCGTTTGCGGGGGGGCTTGAATGTAAAAAAGCCGACAATCAGAAAATCTCGTCGGCTTGACGAAAAACTACCTGAAAAGGCAAGGTTTAGTTTAAAATGCTGCCGATATTTACGTACAAAGCCCTGTCCTGTTCATCAAACCGGGCTTCGCATTTACCCCGGGGGTTGATTCCAAAGTGCTTGAAAAAACCCCGGCCAAAAACCTTCGTCTTCTTAATCTGCATGCCGCCATCGTCAACAGCGCGGATCCGCACTGTTTTCGTTTCGCCATCGTAGGCCAGTTCGACGTGTTGGGAGTTCAGTTTTTCTCTTGAAACATTGTTTAAGACAATTGAACTTTTCGAGAAAGACACTAACGGTGCCCTTTCTGCTTTTTCACCACGAGGTTTATATACCTCAAAGGCCATTTTGGATCATCCCTTCCCCTTTTTAGAGGACATTATACAATAAACACATTGATCATGTCAATAAAGCACTTATTCGAAAATTTTCAATAGCACCATTTCATTCCTTGCTATTGTAAATTGTAAGTGCCATCGTTATAATAAAAATGCAAAATAAAAAATAATCCACCGTTCTAAAGTAAGCTTTCACCGGAAAGTCGAAACCTTGGGAGGTGGGCTTTATGGTTATGCAACAGGTTGCGTTAGAAACCCCAAAAGGGACGGTTTACATTGAGGGCCCTGTTTCCGATACTTATGTGGAAAACCTGACGATGAATCAACTTTTAACTAATTTTCGTCCACCCGAGCGGCAAAAAGTAGCTTTAATGAAGATTACCAATTTGCCCGCCGGCATGATCTATCTGGCCCGCCACGAGCAAGAAATTGTCGCCTACGTCGCTTTCCACCGGCCGGATGAATATTCCCGCTGGAGTAAACATCCCCGCGTATTAGAAATGGGCGGCATAGAAGTAAGCCCCGCCTGGCGGCAATGCCGCCTGGGGGAGAATTTGCTGAAACTGGCTTTTTCCAACGAACGGCTGGAAGATTTTATCGTGATCACTACAGAATACTGCTGGCACTGGGATCTAAAAAACACGGGCTTGAGCCTGTGGGGCTACCAGCAGATGCTCACAAAATTATTCGGTAAGGTGGGCTTAAAAAAGGTAACCACCGACGACCCGGACATTTTAGAACATCCGGCGAACGTTTTAATGGCCAGGATCGGCCGGAACGTAAGCAAAGAGGATGTTGCTCTTTTTGAAAGCATGCGCTTTATGGGCAAGTACAGCCAGGCGGCTAATCTTTTTTAAACAACGGCCGGACAAGATAATCGGAAAAAAACTCGGCGATTTCTTCTTTGCTCATGCTCCCCTTTTCGGAATACCACCGGGGAATCCAGTTGATTGCTCCCATAATGATAAATACGGCCATTTTACTGGGTACAGGCCGAAAGATCCCCTTTTCTATGCCTTCATCCACCAGCCGGCGGAAATACCTTTCGTAGCGATCCCGTTTGGCAACAATTATTTGCCGGTAGTCTTCCTCCAATTCAAATTCCTGGCCAAGCGCCACGGTAACTAAAGACATTTCGCCCACGACCATTTCAATATGCGCCTTGATTCCCTCCCGCAACTTTACCTCCAGCGGCCAATCCGTAGCCAGGATCTCCTCCATGCGGTTGATTAACATATCCATGGCCAGTTCGTGGCACTGGAAAAGCAATTCCTGTTTGCTGTTTATGTAGTAATAAATAGAACCCTTGGTGTACTTTAGATTTCTGGCGATATCCTCCAGGGTAGCGTCATGATACCCTTTTTCGCTAAAAAGTTTGGCGGCAACTTTGATTATGTTCATTTTTCTTTCTGCTGCCCTTTCCTCGCGAAAACTCACCGGCGGCACCTCCCAAAATAGTCGTCGGTCGTCGGACGTCAGATTAAAAAGGAAGAACAAACAAAGGGCAAATCTTAATTGCCAGCTTACTCCGATCACTTCCGCAAAGCTATATTATTCTATAAAAATATAACAATTCCTTTTTTGTTTAAAAAATAACTTACCGGTTTATTTTAGTTTTTGATCAAAAAGTTTAATCTTCCGGCTTGTTTTAGTTAGTATTTACACCGAAATTCAAAATATAAATGCCCGGTATTTTCCCCGGGCATTGCCTGCCTTAACGATACTTGCGCCGGCGCGCCGCCTGTGCTTTTTTCTTGCGCCGGACACTCGGTTTTTCGTAACGTTCGTGTCTTCTCGCTTCGGCCAACACGCCTGCTTTTTGGCAAGTGCGCTTGAAACGACGGAGGGCGCTGTCCAATGTTTCGTTTTTCCCAACCCGTACTTCTGCCATCCATTTCCCCTCCCTCCGCCATTAATTGCTGTCCTCACTTTTTCTACCCCGTTTCAATCGTATATTTTAACCGGGCGGCCACTGCAGCGGGCGGCCGGCCAGAAAATGGTAATGAAGGTGAAAGATTAATTGTCCGGCATCTTCCAGGCAATTGCTGACCAGCCGAAAACCTTTTTCGGCCAGGCCGGCCTTCCGGGCGACGATGCCGGCAACGCGCTGAAGGTGGCCGACGATGCCCTCATCCTCCGCACTTAAATCGAGAAAGGTGGGGATATGCTTCTTGGGGATCAACAGGTAATGAACCGGGGCCGCCGGACGAATATCCTTAAAGACCATCACCTGGTCATCTTCATAAATTATTTCCGCAGGGACGTCTTTGTTGACAATTTTACAAAAGATACATTCCGGCACGGGTACTTCACCCCCTTTACACAAGTCCCCAATCGTCGTAAAGCAAACACCGGGATTAAACAAGCAAATAAAAAAGCCAACATTTATTATTTCAACAGGAATTATTTAAATCCTGCAGCAAAGCAACAACTTTTCCGTGCAAGTTTTGGCCAATTAACTCTTCTACCCGGACGGTGACCAGCTCACCCCGAATACAGCCGGCCGCCGGAAAAATGACCCGGAGGTAATTGCCGGTCAGCCCTTCGTAATGCCCCGGAAACTCCCGGGAGGGCTCTTCGGCCAGCACTTCCACCTCCCGGCCCAAAAAACGGACGGCGAAGGAGCGGGCCAGTTCCTCGCCCAGGGCGATGAGCAGACGGCTTCTTTCTTCCTTCACCGGCGCCGGAATCTGGTCCGGCATTTTGGCGGCGGGGGTGGGTTTGCGCGGCGAATACTTAAACACGTGCAGCCGGGAAAAGGTCATTTCCTGGACGAAACGGTATGTATTTTGAAATTGTTCCTCCGTTTCCCCCGGAAAACCCACCATCACGTCCGTGGTAAGCGCTGCCTCCGGAATGTTCCGGCGGATCTCCCGAACGAGCCCGCGAAAATATTCCGCGGTATAATGCCGGTTCATTCTTTTTAAAACCGCGTCGTCGCCGCTCTGCAGCGGGATGTGCAGGTGGGGGCAGATCCTGTCGTGGGCGGCGACGGTGGCAATTAATTCGAGGCTTACGTCCAGAGGTTCCACTGAACTGAGCCGCAGCCGGACCAGCCCGGGCAACTGCACCAATTCCTTCAAAAGCGCCGCCAGATTGACTTTTTCCGGCAGGTCGCAGCCATAGGCACCCGTGTGAATGCCCGTCACCACGATTTCTTTAAACCCCGCGGCAATCAATTCTTCGGCCTCGGCCAGGACCTTTTCCGGGCGCCGGCTTTTCAGCGGACCCCGGGCGTAGGGCACAATACAGTACGTACAGTAGTTGTTGCAGCCTTCCTGGATCTTTAAAAAAGCCCGCACGCGCTCGTGGGCGGCGGCGGGTGCGGGCAACTCCTCGAATTCCCCGGCGGCGCGAACGTCGCGGACAGCCTGCCGGGGACCGTCCGGCCGGGAAGC
Organism: Bacillota bacterium; assembly: GCA_040755215.1. Lineage (GTDB taxonomy): Bacteria > Bacillota > Desulfotomaculia > Desulfotomaculales > Nap2-2B > JAIMBK01. The sequence goes on from JBFMBG010000006.1 coordinate 52,973, forward strand.
TGCCTTTTCAATTAAATCAACGATCCGGGCCCGCTCCCGCATCCCGACCACCAGGTCGACGCCGGGGATGGCCAGCGCTTCCCCGGGAGCCACCTGCGCGTAACAACCCGTTACCACGATCACGGCCTCCGGATTGTTTCTCGCCGCCCGGCGGATCAGCTGGCGCGATTTCCGGTCGCCGATGTGCGTAACCGTACAGGTGTTAATCACGTAGACGTCCGCCGGTTCCGCAAAATCCACGATCCGGTAGCCCCGCCGGGCGAACAGGGCGGCCAGGGCGGCGGAATCATATTGATTTACCTTGCAGCCGAGGGTAGCGATCGCGACTGTTTTGATGCTTATCCCCCCAGATCGCCGAGTTCGTATAGAATTATGGCTGCCGCCGCCAGGGCCGCCGTTTCCGTGCGCAGGATGCGCCTGCCCAGGGAGACGGTAACGACCCCGTTTTCTTTCGCCAGCGCCGCTTCCCGGGGCGCAAACCCGCCTTCCGGCCCGATAAAAAGAAAAACGCCCGCCCCTGGAATTGCTTCTTGAAGAGTGGGCAAGACCTGTTTTAAAGAAACTTCCCCTTCTTCCTCCCAGGGCATGATTCCGACCGCCCCGGGCGGCATCCGCGAAAAAACCTGGTTCAGGGTCAGGGGAACGCTTACCGCCGGCACTTCCCCCCGCCGGCACTGCTTCGCCGCCTCGCGGGCAACCCGCTGCCAGCGCAGGCGCCTCTGTTCCAGCTTTTCCCCGGCAAGTTTGACGATGGATCTTTCCGCCAGGAGCGGAATAATTTCTTTCACGCCCAACTCCGTGCTTTTCTGGATGATCAATTCCATTTTCCCGCCCTTGGGGATGCCCTGGACCAGCGTGATGGAAACTGGGGGTTCGGCGGCAAGGATAAACTCTTCTTCAATGATTCCTTCGATTTCCCCGGAACTGATTTTGCTTAACCTGACCCGGTATCCTTTGCCCTGCCCGTCGGCAACCGTGAACCCGTCCCCCGGCCCCAGCCGCAAAACACGCGTCAGGTGTACTGCGTCGGGGCCGGTGACCGTTACTTTTTGTTCTTTAATTTGCGCGGGGGGAACAAAAAAATACATTTTCCTTTGCCTGCCGTTCGCTGTCCTCACTTGCCGCCGCTTCTGGTTCACCGGACGGCGGGCTCAAAAATCCACCTTCCCGCTCAGCCCATAAAGGCGTCTCTTACCTTTTCAAAAAAGCCTTTTCCCTCGCCGCCGGCCGGGCTCTCCCCGGAAAGCGCCGCAAATTCGCGCAAGATTTGCTTTTGACGCTCGGAAAGCCTGGTGGGCGTAACCACCTTTACCCGCACGTACTGATCGCCGCGCCCGTACCCGTTGAGGTCGGGAATACCCTTGCCCCGCAGGCGAAATTCGGTGCCGTGCTGAGTGCCCTCGGGGATCCTTATTTTGGCCGTACCTTCCAAAGTGGGGACCTCCAGCTCATCGCCCAGCGCCGCCTGGGCAAAAGAAATCGGCACCTCGCAAATCAGATCGTTACCCTCTCGCTTGAAAAGGCGGTGCGGACGAACTTCGATATACACGTAGAGATCCCCGCGCGGTCCGCCGCGGACGCCCACTTCCCCTTCGCCGGCCACCCGCAGGCGGGTGCCCGTATCCACGCCCGGCGGAATTTTCACGTGGATACTCCGTGTCCGCCGCACGTAGCCTGCGCCGCGGCAAACGCCGCACGGTTTTTCGATTATCCTGCCCGTTCCCCGGCAGCGGTCGCAGGTGTGCGTCTGCGTGATGCGGCCAAAGGGCGTGCTCTGGGAAAATTGCACCTGCCCTGTCCCGCCGCAGACGGAGCACTTTTGGGGAGCGGTGCCCGGCGCGGCTCCCGTACCCCGGCAGTTTTCACATTCTTCAACCCGCGGGACGCGGATGTCCTTTTCCACGCCGAAAGCCGCTTCTTTAAGGGAAATATCCACATCCACCCGGATATCGGCACCTTTTTGCGGCCCCCGGCGGGCGCGGGTGGCGCCACCAAAGAACATATCAAACAAATCGCCCAGGCCGCCGAAATCGCCGAAGCCGCCGAAACCTTCACCGAAACCGCCGAATCCCTGGCCGTTGGCCGCCGCGTGGCCGAAGCGGTCATAGTTTGCCCTTTTCTCCGGATCGCTTAGAACTTCGTATGCCTCGGCTATTTCTTTAAACTTTTCTTCGGCGCTTTTGTCCCCCGGGTTTGCGTCGGGGTGGTACTGGCGGGCCAGTTTGCGGTAGGCTTTTTTAATTTCTTCCGTGCTGGCGTCCCGGGAAACGCCTAATACTTCGTAGTAATCGCGCTTTGCCACGGCGATCCCACCTTAAAAACAGGAATTAAGAATTGGGGGCCAGGAATTAGGGAAGTAATGCTCTATCCCTGCCTCCCCTGGAAATACCAGGCCCAAAGTTTTCCAGGCACAAAGGCACAAAGTATAATAATCTGTTTCTCTGTGCCTTTGTGCCTCTGTGCCTTTGTGCCTTGTATACCTCTATGCTTCTGTGCCTTTTGCCCTTATACCTCTTAGCCAGTAAAAACACCTGACATTCGGTCTGTTGAGTCCGGGTTACTTATTGTCGTCCTTTACTTCGTAGTCGGCGTCGACGACTTTTTCTCCCCCGGCCGGGCCGCCCTGGGCCTGCCCCTGGGCCTGCTGCTGCCACTGGCCGGCCTGCTGCTGGTACATGGAAGCAGTCATTTCGTAGAGCGGCTTTGTCAATTCTTCAGTCTTCCTCTTGATCAAATCGAGATCCTTGCCCTGCAAAGCGTTCTTGAGCTCGTCAATGGCGTGCTTCAAGCGATCGACCTGGGATTTTTCCGCTTTGTCCCCAAAGTCGCGAATGGTCTTTTCCGCCTGGTAGATGGCGCTGTCGGCCTGGTTGCGGGCTTCGGCTTCTTCTTTGCGCTTTCTGTCCTGCTCGGCGTACTGCTCGGCATCTCTGACCATCCGCTCGATTTCCTGCTCGGACAAACCGCTTCCGCCGGTGATGGTGATGCTCTGTTCCTTCCCGGTGCCCAGGTCTTTGGCGGAAACGTGCACGATGCCGTTGACGTCGATGTCGAACTTCACTTCGATCTGCGGCACGCCGCGCGGGGCCGGGGGGATGCCCGTCAGCTGGAACCGGCCCAGGGTTTTGTTGTCCGCCGCCATCGGCCGCTCGCCCTGGAGCACGTGGATTTCCACCGTGGTCTGCCCGTCGGCCGCCGTAGAAAAGATCTGACTTTTGGACGTGGGAATGGTGGTGTTGCGCTCGATCAATTTGGTAAACACGCCGCCCAGGGTTTCAATGCCCAGGGATAACGGGGTGACGTCCAAAAGGAGAACGTCTTTGACTTCCCCGGCCAGCACACCGGCCTGGATGGCCGCCCCGATGGCCACGCACTCGTCGGGGTTGATTCCTTTGTACGGCTCCTTGCCCAGGTAGCGGCGTACGGCCTCCTGGACGGCCGGCATCCTGGTGGCGCCGCCCACCAGCAGGACCTTGTGGATGTCCTTGGGTTCCAGTCCGGCGTCGGCCAGCGCCTGCCGGGTGGGACCCATGGTTTTTTCGATCAGGTCGGCGGTCATCTCTTCAAACTTCGCCCTGGTCAGGTTCATGTCCAGATGCTTTGGCCCCTGCGCATCGGCGGTGATAAAGGGCAGGTTGATGTTGGTCGTGGCCAGCGTGCTGAGCTCAATTTTCGCCTTCTCGGCGGCCTCTTTCAAACGCTGCATGGCCATCCGGTCGTTGCGCAGGTCGATGCCGGTTTCCTTCTTGAATTCCGTGACCAGCCAGTCGATGATGCGCTGGTCGAAGTCGTCGCCGCCCAGGCGGTTGTTCCCGCTGGTGGCCTTCACCTCGAAGACGCCGTCCCCCAGTTCCAGGATGGAGACGTCAAAGGTTCCCCCGCCCAGGTCAAACACTAAAATGGTCTGGTCCTCTTCTTTATCCAGGCCGTAAGCCAGGGCCGCCGCCGTAGGCTCGTTGATGATGCGCAGCACGTCCAGCCCGGCGATCTTCCCGGCGTCCTTGGTGGCCTGCCGCTGGGAATCGGTAAAGTAGGCGGGGACGGTAATCACCGCCTTTTCTATTTTTTCCCCCAGGTAGCTCTCCGCGTCGGCTTTTAATTTTTGCAAAATCATCGCCGAGATTTCCTGGGGCGTATATTCCTTGCCGTCGATATTTACTTTATAGTTGGAACCCATGTGCCTTTTAATGGAAGTAACGGTGCGCTCGGGGTTGCTCACGGCCTGGCGCTTGGCCACCTGGCCCACCAGGCGCTCGCCCGTCTTGGAAAATCCCACCACCGAAGGAGTGGTGCGGCCGCCTTCCGCGTTGGGGATAACCACGGCTTCGCCGCCTTCCATTACAGCCACGCAAGAGTTCGTTGTGCCCAGATCAATACCGATAACTTTAGCCATCTACTTCCTCACCCTCCTGAACTTCGTTTTGTTTCACGCGCGCTACAACGACCATGGCCGGTCGAATTATTTTATCTTTAAGACAATAGCCCTTCCGGAACTCTTTCAAGATTATATTATCCGCACTTTCTTCATTTGTTTCTTCCCAGGCGACAGCTTCGTGCCGGCAGGGATCGAACTTTTCCCCCACCGCGGGAACCGCTGTCAGCCCCTGGCTTTTCAGCAAATCGGCGAGCTGGCGGTAAATCATCTCCACGCCTTCGTAAAAACCGTTTGGATTCTCCCGCCCGGCGGCCAGCGCCCGTTCAAAGTTGTCCACCACCGGAAGCAATTCAGTGATCAATTGCTCGGCGGCAAACTTGCCAAATTCTTCCCTCTCCCTTGCGGAACGCTTCCGGTAATTTTCAAAATCCGCCTGGAGCCTGACCAGGCGGTTCCAGTATTCCTGGGCGCGGGTTTCGGCCTCGGCCAGGCGGCCTTCCAGTTCAGCAACCCTGGCCGCCAGTTCTTCAACTTGCCTGGCGGCCGGCTTTTCTCCTTCAACCGACTGCGCTTTTTGTTCTTCTCCCGGAATGTCCGGAGAAACTTGCCGGGAAGTTTCCTCCGAACCAGCCTCCTGCTGGACGAGACCCGGTTGATTGTCCTGCGGCTGCGCGTCGGTGTTATTTTCCGTCTTAGTCTCCGGATTTAATTCTTCTTTATTCAAGCGGTCACCCACCTGCTTCACCTCACAACAGTTCCTATAATCGGGCCAGGCTTCGTATACTCTTTTTTTCATGCGCTGCTTGTTTTTGCTTGCCGCCATTTTTTGTGCTCCATCTAGATTCTAAACTTTGTGCCTTTTGTACCTCTGTTCCTTTATGCCTATCATGAAAATTATCCTTCGCCCGCCGTTCGTTTGCCGTCGCTCCGATGCTCCAGGCTGACCCGGCACTCAGCCTTTCCGTAAGTTTACTTTAATGATTTCCGTGCCGGCTTAGAATTGAAAACCAAACAACAGAAAACAAAAGCTGGTTTAAGCTGAGTGCCGGGTCGCTCCTGGCAAACCGAACGGCGGGCCGGATATTTTCATCCTCCGTTGGTACAGCGAAAGTGGCATGGGGTCTAATAAACCCGATCCCTTACGTTTTGACTTCCGCGTCTTTCCTTTCTATTCTTTTTTCTTCTTTCTTCTTAATAATTGTATCTATACGTAAAATTGCCTCGGCCACTTCACCCGCTGCTTTAAAAGCGTAAGTTTTGACCAGCAGAGGGTCCACCACCCCCGCCTGACGCATGTCGCAAACTTCGCCCGTGTCGCAGTCGACGGCCAGGGCATCGTTGTTAGTCTCTACCTGAGCGGCAATCACGTCACCGATTTTTTCCAGGGCGTTAAAGCCGGCGTTGGTCACGATTTGGGCCAGGGGGCGCTTGAGGGCCTCCACCACACAATCTACGCCGTAGGCAGCCATCCCGCGCATCTCCGCACGCAGCTTTTCCACCTCGCGGGCGACGGCCACCTCCAAAGCGCCGCCGCCGGGCACAACGCCCCCTTTCAGCGCGGCCTGCACGGCGGCCGCCGCGTCCCTGGCAATCCGCTCCCGTTCGCCGACCACCTCGCGGGTAGCCGCGCCGACCACCACTGTGGCCATAGGCTTGCCGACCCCTTCACAGATCCAGACCTGCTCTAATTTTTCGTCGTTAAAAACGCGGCGGGCGCGTCCCAGATACTGCTCCAGTTGCTCAAGGTCTTTTTTCAGGCCCGTCCGCTTAATCATGCGCGAGCCGGTGTGTTCGGCCGCCTTCCGCAACTCAGCGGTCCGCACCCGCTGGACGACCATCACGCCCGCGTCGGTGAGCATTTCTTCGGCCAGGTCGCTGACTCCCCGATCAACCAGCACCAGCCCCACCTGCAGGGCGATTATTTTGCGTACGTTTTCGCGAAACTGGTTTTGCAGTTCCAGATAGCGCGCAAACCCGGACTCGGTCGAAAGGGCTTCATCTTCAATTTCTTCCGGTTCCAGGGCGTCGTCGACAACCAGCACGCGGACATCTGCCAGTTCGCGGGGCATCTGGCGGTTCAGCCGCTCTTTGGTGATAATCACTCCCAAAAAGACCTGGTTTTCAGCCCCCTCCTGGGCAACGATAATGTCCGCAAACTTAAAGGCAGGCTCCCTTAACTTTTCCCGGCCGATCAAGTGCGTCGCCCGCACCACCAGGTCGGCGATATCCTCGTGGCCGCGACCGGCGACCAGAGCCACCTGGCGAACGGCGGGATCGTCGAGCCCCGTAAGGGGGCGGGCCTTTTCTTTCATTAATTCCAGGCCCTTCTTCAAACCGGCCCGTAAACCTTCAATAACCCTCGCTACGGGCACCCCCCGGGTGACCAGTTCCACGCCGGTGCCCACCATTGCCCCGGCCATGACGGTAGCCGTTGTCGTCCCGTCGCCGACTTCCTCCTGCTGGGCCCTGGCGATGTTGATCAGCATCCGGGCCGCCGGGTGATTGGCCTCCATCTGGGTCAGGATGGTAACGCCGTCGTTGGTAATGATAACCTCCCCGAATTGATCCACCAGCATGGTATCCAGGCCCTTCGGCCCCAACGTGCTTTCCACCGCCGCGGCGATCGCCCGGATGGCGTTGGCGTTGGTCACCAGGGCAGCCAGCCGCTCGTTGACCTCGGCGCCGCCGCTGGCCTGTTGTTTAAGCGTCAAATTTGGTTACCCCCGCCTCTGAACAGCCTTTCTAAAGCATTCGACAGATGCCTGGTCATATAATCCACGACACTGATCACCTTGGCGTAGTCCATCCGGATCGGCCCCAAGACTCCCAAAGAGCCGATGGGCTGGCCCCCTACTTCGTAAGTGGCGATCACCATACTGCAGTCCTGGATGGCGCGGCAGCTGATTTCGCCGCCGATGCGCACGTTTACACCAGGCTTGCTGATCTGGGCCAGCAGGCTCGCCAGCAGGCTTTCCTGTTCCAAAAGACTCAAAAGCGTTTTTACCTTTTCGATATTATGAAATTCCGGCTGGCTTAGCATATTAAACAGCCCGCCCAGGTAAATCTTATCTTCCGCACCAGGAGTCAGGCTGTACCTTAAAACTTCCAGCACCAGATCCAGAATGTGCCTGTGCCGGGTCAATTCCAGGTAAATTTCTTTAATCAAAGTAAACTTAATGGTTTCAATGGTATGGCCGCTGAGTTTGGCGTTCAGCACGCTGGAAATGGTGGCCAGATCACCGCCGGTTATACTGGAGGGTATTTCAATCAGCCGGTGCTGAATGGTCCCGTTATCCATCACCAGTACCAGCATGGCGCGCCCCATACCCAGCTCAACCAGCTGGATATGCTTATAAGAACCGGCCTCCATTTTCGGCGACTGCACCACCGAGGCGCAATGGGTCAACTGGGACAAAAGCTGACCGGTGCGCTGGAGAAGAAGGCCGATGTCCCGGGCTTTGCTCGTGTATTCCTGCCTGATCAAATCTTCCTCATCCGGCGACAATTGATATTTATGCATCAGGTAATCCACATAATAACGGTAACCCCGCTCAGAAGGAATCCGGCCGGCGGAAGTATGCGGCTGCTCAATAAAACCCATCTCTTCCAGATCGGCCATCTCGTTGCGGATGGTCGCCGGGCTGATGCCCAATTTATATTTGCGGGCGATGGTGCGCGAGCCAACCGGTTCCGCGGTATCGATGTACTCGGTAATAATTGCCAAAAGAATCTGCTGTTTACGGGAATTTAACTCCACCCGGCGCACCTCCTCCTGCTGTTAGCACTCTACTTCTTTGAGTGCTAAACACCTAAGTTAAAACATAGCACTCCCGCGAACATTTGTCAAGCTCTAGACAAACTCCGCAAACACCTGGTTGGCCACCGGCAACCCTTTTCCGGTAAGGCGCAAAAAATTGTCCCTGATTTCCAGCAAATTGAAATCCAGCAAACGGTTGATTTGTTCCGGGAAAACTTCCTGGACGGTTTGCCCGAAGCGGCCGGCAAAAGCGCCTAAATCAAGACCCTCCCGTAAGCGTAACCCTAAAAAAACAGTTTCCGTCATAAGCGTTTGGCTGGTTAAGTTTTCCTGGGCGGCAACCGGCAGTTCCCCCGCCTCCAGGCGGGCAACATACATCTCCAGGGAAACTTCGTTGCTGAACCGGCAGTTTTCGTAAAAAGAGTGGGCCGCCGGACCCAGGCCGAGATAGGGCAGGTTCCGCCAGTAACGCAAATTATGCCGGCACTGATAGCCGGGCAGCGCAAAATTGGAAATTTCGTAATGGACAAAACCGGCTGCGGATAGAATTTCGATGGCCTGCTCAAACATGATCAGTTCCGCTTCTTCGTCAACGGGGTCTACCTTCCCGGCCTGCACGTCCCGCCATAAAGGGGTGCCTTCCTCCAGTTGCAAACTATAGGTTGAAACATGTTCGGGACGGAGGTCCAGAACTTGCTCCAGGCACTCCCGCCACCCGGCCGGCGTTTGCTCCGGCAGGCCAAAGATTAAATCCACATTTATATTCGTAAAACCGGCTTCCCTGGCCATCCGCACAGTATCTTTCGCCTGCGCAAAAGTATGCACCCGGCCCAAAATCTTAAGCAGCCGCTCCTGGCAGGTCTGCACGCCGATACTCAAACGGTTGGCACCGGCCTCCCGGAGGATGGCCAGCTTTTCCGCGTCTACTGTGCCCGGGTTGGCTTCGATGCTTATTTCCGCTGCGGGAAGAAAAGAGAAGCAGCACCGGCATTTTCTTAAAATGGCCGCCAAACCTGCCGCCGGCAAACAGGTAGGCGTACCTCCCCCGACATACACTGTCTCCACTACTTTAGCTTCCGGAGGAAGACGCCTGCCGGACAATTCTATTTCTTTGTCTAAAGCGTCCAGATAAGCACGTGCATCCTTTTCATTGTAAGGATAAGAAATAAAGTCACAATAATTACATTTTTTCAGACAGAAGGGAACGTGGATATATATGCCAATGGGCATTCATGCTCACATTCTTCCAAAAGATACGTTGTTGTCCGGGAAACGTCCCGTTTTACCCGTGTCTAAAGAACCAGGACATAAAGGCAACAGGTGACGTACGGGGTTAAACGCTACTGGCCGCTCGCCTGTTTTAAAAGGTGGCGGGCTACCTTTCCGGTAGGGGTCTTGGGAAGTTCGCAAAATTCTATCTTTAAAGACACGTTCATTTTTTGCCGGCAATGCGTGGCCAGCGCCTCTTTTTCCACAGCACAGCTCCCGTCAAGCTGGACAAAGGCGATAAATTCCTTTTCCCCTCCCGGCAGTTCATCGACCAAAACGGCAGTTTCTTCCACGCCCGGGAATTCACTGATGATTCTTTCCATATCCCGCACTTTCATTACGTCTTCCAGGCTAACGCTCGCTTCGGCCATTCCTTAAAAAGCCCCCCTTCATGCAAACCGAACATTTTCCCTTATCTTAATTCTTCCAACAGGCAAATGTCAATTACCCGCCGCATTAATCCCACCTTGAAAATAGTCCTTTGCCCGCCGTTCGTTTGCCGTCGCTCCGATGCTGCGGGCCGACGAGACAGCGTCTTGGTTCGGAGCGAACCAGGCAGCGCTGCATAATGCGCACGTTTCTTTAGTTTTCTATCGCTACAATATTATCCGGCGTTTGCTGATGTTCTTTTCGCACCCTGTTAACTGCGCGATTCGCGCTGCCGGTTCGCTGACCTCACCTGCGCCGTGTCTCGTTACCGGCCCTACGCATATG
>JBFMBG010000007.1:0-21974 GCA_040755215.1 Bacillota bacterium
CAGCTCCTTTAAAATTTCCTCCGGATCTTTTTTTCGTTCAGTCATCATTATCATTGCCTTTAAGCCAGTATTTTTGCAATTGCTTCCGGGCTCTATACAGGCGCACCCGCGCGGCAGTTTGGGATACGCCTAAAACCCGGGCTATTTCTTTAACGCTTAACTGATGATAATAATAGAGCAGTAAAATCTCGCGCAAATTCAAAGGCAGGCGCAAAATACAGGCCCACAATTCCTGGCGCTCAATGTTTTCCAAAGCTTTTTCTTCCAGGTCCAGTTCCTTTGCAGATTTCCATTTCTCTTCCTGCTCGAGGCGCCGGCGCCGGATGTGCGCGCGCAGCTGATCCCGGCACAGGTTTACCGTGATCCTGTAGATCCACGTATAAAAAGAGCTGTTGCCCTGGAACCTGGGCAAAGCAGTATAAACCTGGATAAAAACTTCCTGGGCGACATCTTCGGCCCAGTCCCGATCGTGCAGGTAGGAGTAGGCCAGGTAAAGCACCTTGTCGCCGTAGCGGCGCATCAGATATTCCAGCTGCTCCTGGTGCCGGCTGGTTTCGGGCGCCGGTCGAGGCGCGTATTCAAGAGATTTTAAAGGCTTCATTTTCTTCCACCCTCACTGATTTGCGGCCCGTTAAGTACAACTTTTTTAATCTCATTATCCTCGCCACTTTCCTTTGTGTCAAGATGATCGTCGTTTTCCCAACGTTATTCCCTGTCCCAAAGTTTAGCGAGTTGAAGATTATTGCTGGGAATTTTTTCTTTGTAACCTTTTCTGATTTCGCAACGTCTATATTAGGGAGGCCCGTAAAGGGAAAAAGGAAAGTGCATATATTGTAATCGCTTTGGGGGGTCGCCGTGAAGAAAAAATTTCTGCTTATTGCTTTGTTAACTTCGATCTTCTTGCTGCTTATTTGCTTTTTTACCTGGGAACGCCTGATGCTTACTTTTTTCGGCAATGCTTTAGGACTTGTTTTCTTATTTGCTCTGGCCGGGTTTATTCTTCACCGGCACGAGGAAGATTAAGTAAACTTTCCCAAAGGCCAGGAAGGCAACGATTATGCTAAAATGACCAAATGGAGGGGTTGTCATGCACAACTGGAAACGGACCTTAGCAGTGGCGGCTTTAATTGCCTTTTTGGGCGGCGCTTTGTTTGCCGGGGGAAATTTGCTGGTGAACGCCCTGGCTTCCCCGGCGGTAAAGGCGGCGGCCGGCCCGCCCGGCGGACAGGCCGCTTACGCCCAGCCCGGCCCCGGGGTCGGACCGGACGCCATCGCCAATATCGTCAGCAGCGCCGGGCCGGCGGTGGTCAAGATCGACGTTTCCAAAACAGTCAACGGAACCGCCTTCGACCCCTTTTTCAACGACCCCTTCTTCCGGCAATTCTTCGGTTCGCCCTTCGGCTTACCGCAGCCGCTCAAACGCGAAGAGCACGGCCTTGGTTCCGGGTTCATCATTACCCCGGACGGGTATATTTTAACTAACGAACACGTAATCGACGGCGCGCAAAAAATCGAGGTAACCGTTGCGGGCCTGGACAAGCCGCTGCCCGCCCGCGTGGCCGGGGCCGATTACGACCTGGACCTGGCCGTGCTGAAGGTGGACGCCGGGAGCGACTTCCCTACCTTGAGCCTGGGCGATTCCGACCAGATTCAAGTGGGCAGCTGGGTGGTGGCCATCGGCAATCCTTACGGCCTGGACCACACGGTGACGGTGGGCGTGGTGAGCGCCAAGGGCCGCCCCGTGCAGGTAGAAAACCGTAGCTACAAGAACCTGTTGCAGACCGATGCCGCCATCAACCCCGGGAACAGCGGCGGGCCCCTTTTAAACCTGCAGGGAGAAGTGGTCGGGATCAACACCGCCGTGGCCGCGCAGGCCCAGGGGATCGGCTTTGCCATCCCGGTGAACATGGTGAAAGATGTCCTGCAGGAACTGATGAACAAGGGGCACATCACCCGCCCTTGGCTGGGGGTGCAGGTACAATCCTTAAATGAACAATTGGCTACCTACTTCGGATTAAAAAACACCGCGGGCGCCCTGGTCGCCGGCATAGTTTCCGGCAGCCCGGCGGAAGAGGCCGGTTTGCAGCAGGGGGACGTAATCTTAAAGATCGACGGGCAGCCGATTAAGAACCCCGACGACCTGGTGAACTACGTAAAAGATCTGAAAATAGGCCAACGGATTGTGTTGCTGGTGCACCGGCAGGGTAAATCCCTGTACATCCCGGTGCAGATAAAGGAAAAGCCGGCCCGGCAGTAAATATTGCCGCGGCGAAAACTTCCACCCCCCAAACAGATCGGGCGCCGGGATTACCGGCGCCCGATCGCCCCTCAACCGGACGCTTTCGTCCCCAACGCCAACCCACCGCCGAAACCAGCCCAAATGGCCGAAGCCTGAGTGCGTATCAACATAGAAGCCACCAACCGGGTTATTACCTCGCCTCTGCGCCAATATAAAGAGAACAAAAGGATGGGCCTTGCATAAATAACCACCGGGTATATAATTATAGTGACGATAAGAGGTGGTAAATCTTGACACTGACCGTGGGGGTTCCCCGCAGCCTGGCTTACTATTATATCTATCCTTTTGAAGAAGGCTTTTTGCGCGGCCTGGGGGCAAAAGTGGTTTTGTCGGCGCCGACGGACGCCCGGATCCTGGCTTCCCTGACCTGCTGCCCGACCGAGGAGCCCTGCGTTTCCACCAAACTCTTTTACGCCCATACGAAAAATTTGCTGGAAAAGGGAGTGGATTATCTTTTTATCCCCTCCTTATCCAGCGTCGAACCGGGCAGCTATTGCTGCCCGAAGCTGATCGGCGCCCCCTACATGGTCCAAAGCGGCCTGGATATTCCTTCGGAAAGGATTTTAGCCCCGGAAATAAACGAAAAGGAAAAGCCCGGCTGCTGGCAAAAGGAGCTGCACCTTTTGGGCGAGCGCCTGGGGGCCGGGCAAAAAAGGGTCAAGCAGGCCATCCGGGCCGGGCAAAAGCAACAGGAAGCCTTTTTCCGGTTGACCCGGCAGGGGCTGACTATCCCGGAAGCTTACGCCCGGCTGGCCGGCCTGCCCCCGGCTAAAAAACGGGTTTTCGACCCGGCGGCCCGGTACGATCCGCAGCAGGTCATCGGGGTGATGGGCCACCCGTACATCCTCTATGACTTCGTCGGCCACAACATCGTCGAGCGCTTAAGCGAATGCGGCCGGGTGATTACCGCCGAAATGGTCCCCCCGGAAGCCGGCCGCAAAGAGCTGGCCACCATCTACGAGGGGGAAAAAATGTGGACTTACGAAGGCCGTCTGCTGGGCGCGGCGCTTTACCTGTTGCGCCGGCGCCTGGTAAACAAGCTGGTTTTTGTCGAAGCGTTTGCCTGCGGCCCGTCCTCCATCATTGAACCCTATGTCGAGGAGGAGGCCGAGCGCCAGGAAATTCCCTTTTTGCTCCTGACGGTGGACGAGCACACCGGCGAAGCGGGACTGCTGACGCGCCTGGAAGCCTTTGTGGACACCGCGGCCGGGGGCACCGGGGGTGGCACCGCCAGACCGGGAAATGTACTTGCGCCGGCGCAGCCGGTCTTTGTCCCCGGCGCGCGCCCCGCCGGCTTGAAAATCGGCGCCCCTTCCGTGGGCTGGGCGCAGACCGCCCTAGCCACCGTGCTGCAGGAATGCGGCGTGGAGATGGTCCCCGTACCGCCCGTAAGCAAAAAAACGGTTGAACTGGGCAAGGAACTGGCCCCGGAATTCATTTGCTACCCAATGATCACCACCCTGGGCCAGATCAGGGAGCTCCTTGCGGCGGGGGCGAACCTGATCGTGATGGTCGGCGGCAAGGGGCGCTGCCGCCTGGGCTGGTACGCCCAGCTCCAGGAATTGCTGCTCAGGCGCAAAGGGTATGATTTCCCGCTGGCCATAATCGATTCTCCGGTACCTTTCACCAGCAACTGGGGAAGGTTTAAGGAAGCGGTGAAGCTGGTCACCAACCGCTCCTCCTGGCGAAAAATAGTCCGCGGCTTCTACCTGGGTTATTTAAAAATGAGGGCTCTGGACGAAGCAGAAAAACTCGTCCGGCGCAAGCGGGCCTACGAAAGCGAACAGGGGGCGGCCCAAAGGGTCCAAAAAAAACTCGTTCGCCACGTGCTGGCCGCGGACAACCCAAAAGATATCGAGCGGGCCAAACGGGAGTTTGCCGAAGAGCTGGCCGCGCTGCCCGAAGATCCGGTCAGGCCCTTAAAGGTCAGAATTGTCGGGGAGTTTTACGCGGTAATCGAAAATTTCGTGAACCAGAATATCGAGGAATTTCTGGCTTCCCGCCCCGGCCTGCGGGTGCAGGTGGAACGGGACATGACGGCCAGCGGCTGGTTCGACCTGCACGTTTTGCGCAAAAAACTATCGGTAAGGCGTTTCCGGGAAATAGTTTCGGTCGCCGCCCCTTTTTTGCCGGTTTCGGTGGGCGGACACGGCCAGGAAAGCATCGGCGAGGTCGTGCTGGCCAAACAGGAAGGGGTAGACGGGGTAATCCACCTTTTTCCCTTCACCTGCATGCCGGAAATCGTTTCGCAAAGTATCCTCATTCCCTTGTGCGAAAAGCTCGACCTGCCCCTGCTTTCCCTGGTGGTGAGCGAGCAAACGGGCACGGCCGGGTTGCAAACCAGGCTGGAAGCCTTTTTAGAAGTTTTACTGGAAAGAGCTGGTAACAAAATCCATTCTTCTGGTGGTGGTGAATATGGATTGCTTTCTGGGTATTGACGTCGGGAGCGTCAGCACAAAACTGGCGGCGATCGATGCCGGGAAAAAGCTTCTTTTTCAAACTTACCTGCGCACCCACGGCGGCCCCGTCGAAACCCTGCAGCAGGCCTTCCGGCAGCTAAACGAAGAATTGGGTAACCTGCCGGTGCGGGCTGCCTGTACCACGGGTTCGGGGCGGCACCTGGCGGGAGCAATGATCGGCGCCGATGTAATTAAAAATGAGATTACCGCCCACGCGGTGGCCGCCCGCGAGGTCGAGCCGCGCGTGCGGACCGTAATCGACATCGGCGGACAGGATTCCAAAATCATCTTCATCAAAGACGGTGTTTCCACGGGTTTTAACATGAACAGCGTCTGCGCGGCCGGAACGGGCTCTTTTCTGGATCACCAGGCTGCCCGGCTGAACATCCCCATCGAAAGGTTTGGGGAAATGGCCCTCAAGTCGAAAAACCCCGTGAGAATCGCCGGCCGCTGCGGGGTTTTTGCGGAGTCGGATCTAATCAGCAAGCAGCAAATGGGCTACAGCAAAGAAGACCTGATTGCCGGCCTGTGCCTGGCGCTGGCGCGCAATTACCTGGCCGGCGTGGCCAGGGGCAAAAAAATCCAGCCGGTTGTCCTCTTTCAGGGGGGCGTGGCGGCCAACGCCGGCATGCGGGCCGCCTTCACCAAACTTTTGGGACTGCCGGTGGTCGTGCCCCCGTACTTCCGGATCATGGGGGCCCTGGGGGCGGCGCTCCTGGCCCGCGCGCACTGGTTGCAAACAAAAAGCGCAAGCTGTTTTCGCGGCCTCGCGGCCATCGCCGATTTCCGCTGCACCCCCCGGAGCTTTCTCTGCGGCGAATGCGCGAACGACTGCGAGATCAGCGAACTCTATATCGACGGCCAGCTGGCCGGCCGGTGGGGAAGCAGGTGCGGCAAGTGGGCCAATCTGTCCCGTTCCTCCGGGCACAAAAAAGAGGAGCGCGAACAGATCGCCCTTTTGGATTACGTCTCTTAAGTTTGCTTTCAGTCGGGCGGCTTTGCGCCGGCATGGGAAGTACGGGCGGCCAGCCAGCCCATCCGGCTGACCAGGCAGGTCAGGACAACCGCCAGCAGAAAACGCCCGCCCAGGATAATCCAGGGGTCCGCCCCAATGGCGATAAACAAAGCCGTATCTTCAATAACGGCGTGGCAGGCGGAAAGGAAGAGGTTTACCAGGAAGAGATCGCGCCAGGAAATCTCCCCGCTGCGGGCGGCTTCAATGATTACCCCCGCGCCGTAAGCGATGCCGAAAATAACCCCCACCAGCAAGGGAAAGGCGGCCCGGCGGGAGAGGCCGAATAAACGCAGCACCGGGGCGACGAAAACGGTTATTCGGTCCAAAACGTTTAATTCCCGGCCGATTTGGAGAATAACCATGACCGGGATAATAATACCGGCCATGATCAGGACGTTATGTAAACCACCGTGCACGGCTTCCCTGGCGAACGCTTCCCATTGCATTTTTTCCGGGCCTCCCTGTGATTACTTACCAAAATAATTAATAAATCCGCCTTTGAGGATTTTACAGAACCAGGTTTAAAACCAGGCCGCACAAAAAAGCAAGGCCGAGGCGGAAAAAAGCCATGACCAGGGCATTTACACCCGTCCGTCCGGATACCGCCGATTCCACCAGGAGGTTATGCGCGATCAATAACATAATGGCCAGGATGGTAATTTCCCGGGAGGATAAATCAAGAGTGGTGATGGCGCCGACGGCGGCGTAAAGGTTCAGCAAATTCCCCAAAACTAAGGGCACCGCCGCCTCTCCCGACAGACCAAAGAGGCGCATGACCGGCGCGCAGGCCCCGGTAACCCAGCCCAGAACGGGGGTATACTTCAAAAAGGTAACCACCAGGTAGACCGGGATTACTACCTTGGTCAATTCCCAGGTGGTGGAAACTCCCTTGTGCAACCCGCGTTTGAAAGTTCCCGCTGTCAACACACTTCTTCCCCCATTGTCTTAAAATCGGCTAAAAATGAAACTTCTGATCGGCTTGACTAAACAAATTTAAAACAACAGGGGCTGCAATGTCAAGCACCTGTCTTCTTTTGACAAAAATAGCAAAAATCCCGGTTGACAAAAAGTTCAGGGTAAAATATAATCAATTAAGCAATTGTTTAATTATAAATCAGGAGTTTAATTATCTTAGCAAGGAAGATCCTCCGATGGAAAAAAAAGAACCTCTTTCCCAGAGTAAAAACAACGACATCTGCGACAGCTTTTGCCCTTCCGGCGCAGAAATCAGCAATTTCAAGGAAAAACTATTAGAAGTGGCCGGTCTTTCGGAAATATTCAAAGCGCTGGGGGATGAAACGCGCACCAGAATCCTTTACCTCCTGGCTCACCGGGAGCTTTGCGTGTGCGACCTTGCCCAGATCATGGAAATGAGCCTGCCCGCCGTTTCCCACCACCTGCGGCTGCTCAAAGCCCTGCGGCTCGTCAAGTACCGCCGGAGGGGCAAAATGGTCTTTTATTCTTTAGATGACGAGCATATCGTCAACCTGATCCGCGAGGCCCAGGAACACTTCGCCGAGGGAAGGTAAGCGTAAACAATGACCGCGCCTTGAGATTAATCATGAAAATACAGCACTAAAGCAGGCATCTTTCCCTTTGTGCCTTCTGCCACCTGTTGCCTTAAGTGCCTCTATTTTCGAGGGAGGGGCTATTTTGCCGGTGGGAACAATCATCTTGCTGCAGGGGGATTAAGCTGATGCGTTACACTTTAGCCGGCTTAACATGCGCCGACTGCGCCGCCAGGATCGAACAGGAACTGCGCAAACTGAAGGGCCTGGAAAGGGTCACCATTAATCTTGCCGACCCCGCGCTGGATTTGTCTCCCGAACTGGTTCCGGCAGCCCAGGAGGCCGTCGCCCGCATTGAACCGGGCGTCAGGCTGGTGGCCCGGACAGGCGGCGGTTCTGCCGGCGAAAACGAAGAAGCAGGCGAGAAAAAACGCCTCTACTTAATCGGCGTTACTGCCTTGCTGCTGGCTGCCGGTTTTTCCTGGAAAGATTTGTTGCACCAAACACCTTATTCCTGGGCGGAATACCTGATTTTCGGCGCCGCCTACCTGCTGGCGGGCGGAAAAGTCGTCCGCACCGCCCTCCAGAACCTGGTCTACGGAAAGGTGTTTGATGAAAACTTCTTATTGAGCATAGCCACCATCGGGGCCATCGCCATCCACCAGTTGCCCGAGGCCGTAGCGACGATGCTTTTTTACGCGGTGGGCGAGTATTTCCAGGACCGCGCCGTAAACCGCTCCCGCCGCTCCATCGCCACCCTTTTAGATATCCGCCCGGATTACGCCAACCTGCAGGTCGCTGGGGAAACCAGGCGGGTTTCTCCGGAAGACGTGGCGGTGGGGCAAACAATCGTGGTCAGGCCCGGGGAAAGAGTGCCCCTGGACGGCGAAATCATTGCCGGCGATTCCTCTGTTGACACTTCGGCGCTCACCGGGGAAGCCGTGCCGCGAAAAGCAACAAAAGGAGAAAAAATCCTGGCCGGGATGATCAACGGGCAGGGTCTGCTCACCGTCAGGGTCACCAAACCTTACCGGGAATCCTCCGTGGCCAGGATTATCGACCTGGTGGAAAAGGCGGGAGCCAGAAAGGCGCCTACCGAACAGTTTATCACCGCCTTTGCCCGCTACTACACCCCGGCAGTCGTGCTGTGCGCCGCGCTGCTGGCGGTCATTCCTCCCCTGGTGCTCCCCGGCGCCACCTTTGCCCAGTGGGTTTACCGGGCGCTGGTCCTGCTGGTGATCTCCTGCCCCTGCGCCCTGGTCATCTCCATCCCCCTGGGTTATTTCGGGGGGATCGGCGGGGCTTCCCGCCAGGGCATCCTGGTCAAGGGAGCCAATTACCTGGAGGCGCTGGCCAACCTGCACACGGTAGTTTTTGACAAAACCGGCACGCTGACCAGGGGGGTTTTCCGGGTGACCCGGGTCGTCCCCCGCAACGGATTTTCGGAAGAAGCGGTGCTTGCCGCCGCGGCCGCGGCCGAGATTCATTCCACCCACCCGATTGCCCAATCCATCCGCGAAGCCTACGGCCGGGAAATTTCTCCGGACAGGGTGAGCGCCTACCGGGAAATTCCCGGCTACGGCGTGAGCGCGCAGGTGGACGGTAAAACGGTCCTGGCCGGCAGCGACCGCCTGCTGCACCGGGCGGGAATCGCCCACGACGTCTGCAACATCGAAGGGACGGCGGTTTACGTAAGTATCGACGGAACCTTTGCCGGCTACCTCGTGATTGCCGACGAAATCAAGCCGGACGCCGCGGCCGCCCTGGCCAGGCTCAAAAGCCTGGGGATCAAGAAAACGGTCATGCTTACCGGCGATGAAGAGGCAGCAGCCCGCCGGGTGGCCCAAACCCTGGGCATCGCGAGTTATTTCGCCGACCTGTTGCCGGAAGACAAAGTAAAGAAAGTGGAAGAATTGCAAGCCGCGCTTCCCAACCGGCGAAAACAAAAGCTGGCCTTCGTGGGTGACGGCATCAACGACGCTCCGGTGATCACCCGGGCGGACGTCGGGATCGCCATGGGCGGTCTGGGCTCCGACGCGGCCATTGCGGCGGCCGACGTGGTCCTCATGGAAGACGATCCCTCCCGGCTGGCCGCGGCGGTGGAAATAGCCCGGCGCACCGGCCGGATCGTGCGGCAAAACATTGTCGCCGCCCTGGGGATGAAGGCATTTTTCCTCGGGCTGGGTGCCTTCGGAGCGGCCACTATCTGGGAAGCCGTCTTCGCCGACGTGGGCGTGGCCCTTTTAGCCATCCTGAACGCCACACGGGCCATGCGGTACAGGAAATAAATTTTTTAACCGGCCACCTGGGGGTATAACCAGGTGGCGACGGCGACGCTGATAACGCTGGCGAAGAAAAGCACCCCCACGTCCAGGGCCCAGTTGTCGAGCTGACCGGTCACCAGAGCGCCGCGCAAAAAATCCACCATGTAGCTTAACGGGTTGACCATCGCCACCACCTTCAACCAGGAGGGCATGATCGAAACCGGGTAAAGGGCGTTGGAAGCAAAGAACAACGGCATGGTCAGGAGCTGACCGACGCCCATAAAGCGCTCGCGCGTTTTCACCAGGGCGGCGATGATCATGGAAAGAGTGGCAAAAAAGACCGCCCCAAGCGTGGCCACGCAAGCGGCGCCCAGCAGGCCCGGAAAATGCCAGCGCAACGGGATGCCGATTGCCGCCGCCAGCAAAAAAACGATCCCCGCCTGGCTGAGTGCGCGCACTCCCGCCGCCAGGGCCTTGCCCAGCACCAGCGCCAGGCGCGGCACCGGCATGGCCAGAAACTTCTGGAGAATCCCCATGTCCTTCTCCCAGATAATGGAGATCCCGAAGAAAATGGCGATGAACATCACCGATTGGGATAAAATCCCCGGCGTCAGAAAGGCCTGATAAGACACTCCTTCCGGGTAAAAGGCCCGCACCTGGGCAAACGTCTGGCCGAAAATGACCAGCCACAGCACGGGCTGAATGGAACGGGTCAATAAATCGGAGGGTTCGTGGCGCAGCTTGCGCACTTCCATTTCCGTCATGGCCAGAACACTGTTGAGCGTGTTCCGGAGTATTTTGAACAGCGCTTCAACCGAGGCGGCGGCTGAGCCGGCGGACCTGCTTAAGTTCATTATAGTTACCTCCTGTAGTAAGCTGATTTCCCGTATAGTGCGCAAATACCTCGTCCAGGGAGGCAGCGGGGTCGCCGATGCTTTCCTTGAGCTCGGCCGGCGTCCCGGCAACCACCATTTTCCCCCGGTCGAGGATGCCCACCCGCCGGCAAACGGCGTCTGCTTCTTCCATGTAATGGGTGGTCAGCAAAATCGCCATCTGATATCTTTTGCGCAAATCCAGAAGCCTTTCCCAGACCCCTTTGCGCGCCACGGGGTCCAGTCCTACCGTCGGTTCATCCAGAAAAAGCACGCGGGGCTCACCCAGCATGGCCTGGGCTATTTCCAGCCGCCGGACCATTCCCCCGGAATAATGGCGCACAAGCCTGGGCGCAGCTTCCGCCAGATCCATGAAGGCCAGCAGCTCCCGGATGCGGCGCTCCCGCTCGCTTCCCTTGAGTCCCAAGATTTTGGCAAAAATAAGCAAATTTTCGTAACCAGTCAATGAGCCATCGACCGAAAGAGCCTGGGGTACATAACCGATGCATTGCCTGACCCGGGCTGCCTGGGTGCGCACATCGTAACCGCAGATTTTCGCTTCCCCGCCGTCCGGCCGCAACAGAGTGGTGAGCATCTTCACGATGGTCGTTTTCCCGGCGCCGTTGGGCCCCAAAAGGCCAAAGACCTCTCCGGCGCCCACGCTGAAAGAAACACCCTTTACCGCCGCGAAAGACCCGAACGAACGCCTTAAGTCCGTAACTTCAATGACCGCCTCCGTTTTTTCCGCCGGCTCCCCTGCTTCCATCTGCCCGGCTTCCATCCGCTCCACCTCCTGCTCCGCCCCCTCTATTTTATATTAAACAGATCCCTATTAACAAATTTTTTTCGGCAAACCCCTCTAAAAACGATTTTTTAGTTCGTAACTATTAATAAAAGAGGCGGACAACATTTCCAGCCAGTCCATTTCTCTTAAGGAGGTAAAAAAATGCACCGAAGAAGCTTTCAAAAATGGTTTACTGTGCTGCTGGCGGTAATTTTTCTTTGCGGGGCGGCCTTCCCCGTCTGGGCGGCCGATCGTCCCGAGAAAAAAGACTATGGGAAAGGCAGGCATTTTCCCAGGGAAGTAACCGAAACAGATCTTGACCAGGATAACGAGCAAGATAACGACGACATGGAAAGCGCCGAACAAAATGACGAAGAAATGGAAAGTGAAAAAGGGAATAAAGATAAAAAAAGAGAGCGGGCGAGAGAGCATGAGCGCCTGAATAAGGGGAAAAATAACGACAACGGGTTAAAAATCCGCCTGGAAGTGGAACTGGAGGAAGAAACTGAAGCCGGGCTGGCAGAAGACGAACTTCCGAAGAAAAATGACCGGGCCGGTCTGGAAAAACTCACTGAAAAACTGGCAGCCATGCTGAGCGCACAGCCAGAAAACACCAAACTGATGCACCGGCTGGCCGTTTATTACCGCAACCTGGGCGATTACGACAAAGCCATTGAGCTTTGCAAAAAAATCCTGGAAACCGACCCCGCCAACCAGCAAGCGCTGGTGTTAATGGCCTTAAGCTACCGGGCCAAAGGAGACATCGCGGCGGCCATTGAACAACTGCAGCAGTTGCTGGCGGAAAAAGAAACCGTGGGCCACTCCGTATACGCCTACCTGGGCATTTTGCACGAAGCCGCAGGGAACCTTGCGCGGGCTGTGGAAAGCGTGGAAAAAGCCGTCTACGCGGCGGGAACCGGCCAAAAGGAATACCGCCACAAGCTGGGTGAGCTCTACGCCAAAGCCAACGTTCCCGGCCTGAAGATATTCATCCGCGGCCGGAAGATAAAACCCGACGTCCCGCCTTTCATCGAAAACGGCCGGACGCTGATCCCGGTGCGGGCGGTGGCGGAGGCCCTCGGTCTGGACGTAAAATATGCAAACGGAACCGTCACGATTACCAACCCGGCCAACGGTAAAACAGTTGTCTTATTCATCGGCCGCCAAGAGGCGCTGGCCGGGAATCAAACAGTAACCCTGGAAGCGGCGGCAAAAATCAAAGGAGCGCGCGCCTTCGTTCCGTTAAGGTTTGTGACCGAAACGCTGGGCGCGAGCGTCGACTACCTTGGGGATGGCCAGATCGTCACAGTGGATTAAGGCAGGTTAAGAAGACGGAAAATAACAAACCGGCGGGAATTCCCGGCAAAGGAGCCGCCGGTTTTTATTTCCATTCTTTTTCATAATTCCGCCGGCAAAAGGCTTTATTTAACTGAGGCAAACGTTTTAGTTAAAGAGGTGCGGCTGGACCGGGTGCAGTTTGCTCTGAAACCCGCATCCTGCCGCTATTACCTGATTGCGCGGCGGCTGGCCGCGGTGAACAAATAGGAAAGCCAAGGCTTATCTCCTTTTTTACGTATTTTTAGTATGCCGGATAAGAAGAGGGGGATTTCCATTTTGCCCTCAGCGGCACTCCTCAACTCTTGGTGGCTTCAACATAAGCTCCAGCAGGTAACCAGTGCCGATCACGGCCGGGAGGGTCAGCGCGAGGCGCAAAAGCGAAAAGGACAGCCCCATAAATTTAATCTCCATCATCAGCATAGGAATTTTAATCGTCGCCCAGGTGCCCAGGAAAATCACCGCGTTGGCCAGCCGGCAGCCTTTTTTGAGCAGGGCGGCGGCGACCGGAAAACCAACGTAAAGGGGGCCGGCCGCCGCCGTGGCCACCAAAATGGAGATCGCCACGCCCCGGGCGCCGGATTCCGGACCCACGTTTTTTTCCACGATCTGCCGGGGCACCCAAACATCCAGCAGGCCCACCAGGACAAAAACAGGGGGAATAAAAAGGAGCATTTCCACCAGGTAGTCCAGGGAGCTTTTGATCGCCACGATCCCTTTTGCCGGGTAATGCCAGCCCAGAAAGATGTCCACCGCCGCCACCAGCATAAACAGGGCGTAGCTTTTCAGGGTATTGGTTTTCACTGCAGGATCACCCCCATCAAGGTGCCGATAACCAGCGCCAGCGTAAAACCGAGGGCATTGCGCCAGAGGGTGAACTTTTTACCGAATAAGGCAACTTCCAGCGGTGCCGTAACAATTCCCACCATCAGCAAAGTGGTAATAAAGACGGCCACCGCCGTCAGGCCGGCGCCGGCCTGCAAGAAAGAGGCCGCCAGGGGAAAGGCAATGAAGGCGGGAATCAGGGTCACCGCCCCGGCAAGAGAAATGAGCAGAATCCCGAAGGGGCTGTTGCTCCCGAAAAGGCCCGCGATCACTTCCCGCGGGACGAGCGCCAGGATAACCCCGATCAACCCGATGATCCCGAGCATGGCGGGAAGCATGTGCAAAAAAGAATTCCCGGCCGCCTTAAGCGCCTTTTTCGTTTTTTGCCGGTCGCGGCGAAAAGAATACAGCAGGGCTCCGGCGGCCAGGACATATAAAACAAGGTTGAAAAGCACGGGAACAACCCTTTCTTTGTAAGTCTGGAAGAACTCCCCCTCCCGCGCGAGGCGCGGGAGAAAAACAAGAGAAACAAATCCGGCTTTGATCAATTCAACCGGGGTTTACCCCTGCCGGAAGTCACTCCTCCTCCCCGCCCCCGGAGGAGAAGCACCGGTCGAATTCCTCTAAAAAACCCCCTAAAGATTCCTTGCGCCGGCGAATCTGGACGGCCCACGCCTGCAGGTAACTCTCCCCTTCCGGGGTCAGGGAATAAACCTTGCGTGCCGGTCCGCCGCTGCCGGGATCCAAACGCGAGGCTATCATACCCTCCTCCTCCAGGCGGCGCAGGTGGCGGTAAATCACTCCCGGATCGGGCACCGCCTCCAGGAAAGGCAGGCCGTCCAATTTCTCCGCCAGCTTGTACCCGTGCGCCGGCTTTTTCTTTAACAGCAACAAAAGGCAGGGAACAATTAAGCCCTCCAGCCGCGGCTGGTGTTCGGAACAGCCGCAGCCGCGGGGGAATCCGTGGTGAAATCCGCCCGCTGGTCCACACATAGAAAACACTCCTTTTATCTAAGGTTGTTAAATCACTAGTGACATTATATCACTACTGTCTTATTGAAGTCAACTATAAATTAACCCCCTCAGCGAGGAGTTTTACTGGTCTTTACGAACGGGTGCGGGGCAAGTTAGTGGGCGAAGTATTTTCGCCGGAAGGCCAGGGCCACGTTCACCAGGCTGATCAGCACCGGGACCTCCACCAGGGGGCCGATGACGGTGGCGAAGGCCTGCCCGGACTGGATGCCGAAAACGGCCACGGCCACGGCGATGGCCAGCTCAAAGTCGTTACTGGCCGCCGTAAAGGCGATGGTGGTGGTCTTCCCGTAATCGGCGCCGATCCACCTGCCCAGGAAAAAAGTAACCAGCCACATGAACAAAAAGTAGATGGTGAGCGGAATAACCACGCGCACCACGTCGAGGGGGAGGGTGACAATCACTTCGCCCTTTAAAGAAAACATGACCAGGATAGTAAATAAGAGGGCAATCAACGTGATCCGGCTGATCCGGGGAATGAAATTTTGTTCGTACCAGTCGCGTCCTTTGGTTTTCACCAGCGGGGTACGGGTAATGATGGCCCCCAAAAAGGGAATGCCCAGGTAAACAAAAACGCTCTTGGCGATTTCCGCCATGGAAACCTCGACAATGGCGCCGGTAAGACCAATCCAGGAAGGAATGACGGTGATGAAGATATAGGCGTAAACGGAATAGGTGAGCACCTGGAAAACGGCGTTAAAGGCGACCAGGCCGGCCGCGTATTCGGGACTGCCGTCCGCCAGATGGTTCCAGACCAGCACCATGGCGATGCAGCGGGCAAGACCCACCAGAATAACACCAGTCATCAAATCCGGTTTATCGGGCAAGAGCAGCACGGCCAAAACAAACATCACAATCGGCCCTACAATCCAGTTCTGCACGAGGGATAGGGTCAACAGCTTTTTATCTTTGAAAACGGTGGGCATTTCTTCATAGCGCACCCTGGCCAGGGGCGGGTACATCATCAAGATTAAGCCGATGGCGATGGGAATGTTCGTCGTCCCCACCTGGAATTTTCCCCAGAAATTAGCAATCTGGGGATATACGTAACCTGCTCCCACACCGACAAACATGGCCAAAAAAATCCACAGGGTCAGGTAGCGATCCAGAAAAGAAAGTTTTTTCGTAACCGGTTCCGCCATTTGCTAAATTCCCCCTTTTTAGTCTAACAGGGTTGTTTTCAAACCCGGCCCTGCTCCGGTGCGCCAGGCCGGCCGGACCGAAAACAACCTTCTTCCAGGCAGAAATTTTCCTCCCGTCTTTAATTTACAGGCCACAGGCGGCGATAACTTTCTGCACGTCGCTTTCGTTTAAATCCAGGTTATAATTTTTCTCGATGCCCAGGCTGGTTACTTCCACGTACTTTGAGATCGGTACTCCGGCGTGTGCGCAGGTATTTTTCGCGCAGGCTACGGGGCAGCCGTCGATAACCACCAGCTGGCTGGCGCCTTTGCACGATTCCACGATGCCGTCCACGTGCCCGCCAACTCCGGCCAGGCAGTACATTTTACCCTTTCCCTCCCTGGTCAGACCCACGGCGGCCGCGTTGGCCAGCTGGCCGACATTGCTACCGCCCGAGCAGGCCAGGATTAAAACGGGACTTGCTTCGCAGGTGCAACATACTTCGGACATATCTCTATCCTCCCCAAAGATTTTGATTTTGACCATTCCACCAGTTCACGTCACTATTTCCAACATAAAGTTATATTTCCTGTTCAATATATTTTTTAATCTCGTTCTTGTTGATCACTTTACCGGCGGACTTAACTTTGCCGTTAATCATCAGGCCGGGAGTAAGCAGCACGCCGGTGCGGGCAATTTCGTTGATGTCGCGCACCTCCGTTACTTCCGCCGCCACGCCCATTTCCTGAACGACCTCTCTGACGGCTTTTTCCAGGGCGTGGCACTTTGCGCACCCCGGTCCCAAAATTTTTATTTCCATCTTTCCTTTTGGCACCTCCTTTCCGTTGTCTTCCTTTTGGTCCTTTTGTGCCCTGACGGCAAACTCTTTATACTCCCGAAGCAGCGCCGCTTTATACTTGCCCGCGGCGCTATCCGGGATGTAGTTATTCTTTTTCAGGTGGCGCACCAGTTCCGCTGCCAGCGTGTCGTCGTCTGCCATCCCAAGGCTGAGCACATCCAGGAAAGCCTGTTCCACCCCCAAAAGACCCACCTGGCCACCGTCAAGATTTAATTTATATACTCTGGGCGCTTTCGGGTCGCAACAGCCACTCATGGTTATTTGATCCTCCTGTAAAAATAGGTTTATTAAAAACAGCTTGCTTGTGGTCCAATGCCCATTTGGTTTTAACTCCGGACGGTTTTTGAGCTTTTGTCTACCGGCGCCGCCCGGGCGCTACCGCTACCCCATAGGCAGTCTTCACTTTTTCTTTAACCTGCAATGGCGCCGAAAAGCATCCCCGTCAGGGTGGCCATAATGACCACCAGGGAAATGTACACCAGAGCTTTTTTGGTGCCCATGATGCTTCTGATGATCAACATGTTCGGGAGGCTCAAGGCCGGACCGGCCAGCAAGAGCGCCAGCGCCGGGCCCTGGCCCATCCCGCTGCCGAGAAGACCCTGCAAGATGGGCACTTCGGTTAAGGTGGCGAAGTACATCAAGGCGCCCACGATGGCGGCAAGAAAGTTTGCTTCCAGAGAGTTGCCGCCAACCCAGGTGGAAATATACTTAGCCGGAATAATTCCCGTATCATAACCGGGCCGGCCCATGAGAAACCCCGCCGCCAGCACGCCGCCCAAAAGGAGCGGGAAGATCTGCTTGGCAAAGCCCCAGGTGGCTTCCACCCAGGTGGCCATTTCTTCTTTATTGAACCAGAGCTTCAAGATTACGCCCAGCACGACGAAAAAAAATACCGCCAGGTACCAGTGAATTTCGTAAACGGCGTTGAAAAAGCCCACCGGCTGCTCCGGCCTGCCCCAGGCGGCAAAAATGAGGATGAGCACCATGGTGCTAAAATAAAGTGCATACTGCCACAAGGCCCGGCGGTCTTCTTCCGGCGGCGGCAGGTGCAGGGCGGCTTCCTCCCGCTCCCGGTCTTCTTTCCGGAAGATCAGGTGCATCAAAAGCCCGATCACGATGGAGAAAACCACCGCGCCGACGGCCCGGGCAATGCCCAGCGGCAGGCCCAGCACCCGGGCCGTTAAAATGATGGCCAGCACGTTAATGGCCGGGCCGGAGTATAAAAACGCGGTGGCCGGCCCGATCCCGGCACCGCGGGTATAAATACCCGCAAAGAGCGGCAGCACCGTGCAGGAGCAGACAGCCAGCACGCTGCCCGAAACGGAAGCTACGCCGTAGGATAAAACCTTATTCGCCCCGGCGCCGAAATATTTCAAAACCGCCGCCTGAGACACGAACACGGCAATCGCCCCGGCGATGAAAAACGCCGGGACAAGGCACGTGAGGACGTGCTTCTGGGCGTAGTCCTGGAGCATGAAAAAGGCCTCCAGGATGGCCGACTGCACCCGCGGGTGGCCGAGCGGGATGTAGAAAGCAGCCAAAAAGGCGATCACCATCAGAATAAATTTATCGCGCTCTTTCACTTAATAAAGACCCTCTTTTCACCGATTCTTTCTTTCTTTTGCAGCAAAGCTTCTTTTCAAAAATTCTTCTGGATTGAAAGCTAACCGTTTACCAGCGCATCATTCCTCTTCCGAATCCCGGCCTTCGTCTGCAGCTCTTCGCACAGGCAGGGCTGGGTGCGGATGGGCGACGCCTGCACGCCCTTTTCCAGATTGGCCTGCACGGCGGAGAAGAATTCAGCCAGGAGTTTGGCGTGCGCGGAAAAGTTCTTTTCGTCAATGGTGTAAAAAATCCACTTTCCCTCCCGGGTGTCCTTCACCAGCCGGACGTGCTTTAAAATTTTCAGGTGGTGGGAAACTGCCGGCTGCGACAGTTTCAAAGCGGCGATCAGCTCGCACACCGCCATCTCCTGCCGGGACAGGAGCAGCAGAATCTGCAAACGCGTCCCGTCGGCCAAAGCCTTCAAAATCTCCGTTGTACCTTTCATAATTAACACCTCATCCACGTAATTACATATTTAAATTTATTAATATTATACTCCCGCTGATTATTTTGTCAACAGGTTTTCCCGGGGCGGGGCAAAACTTTTTCTTGCGGGCAGGGTTTTTTGCGGAACGCGGCGAATGGTTTTGATCGAAAACACGGAAGGAGACAGACCGGTGACTTATCACAAGGACGCCCACGGGCAGTTACTCAGCGGAAAAAAGGCTGTTGTCACCGGCGGGGCGGGGTTTATCGGCTCCCACCTGGTGGAAGAGCTGGCGCCGGGCAACGAGGTAATCATCATCGACGATTTGAGCAGCGGCCGGCTGGAAAATATCGAACCCTTCCTGGAAATGCCGGGTGTTTCTTTCCTTCGCGGGAGCGTCGCCGATCTCCCCCTTTTGCAAAAGATTTTCCGGGGCGCCGACTACGTCTTCCACCAGGCGGCCTTGACCCAGGTGCCGCAAAGTGTGGCCGACCCGCTGGCGGCCGACGGGACGAACGTCCGGGGTACTTTAAACGTGTTAATCGCCGCCCGGGACAACAAAGTGAAGAAAGTGGTTTACGCTTCCTCCTGTTCGGTTTACGGGGACAACACCGGGACCCCTTCTCAAAGGGAGGACCTGCTCCCGAATCCGCTTTCGCCGTACGCGGTCACCAAGCTCGCCGGCGAGCTCTACTGCCGGGTGTTTAGAGAAATTTACGGCCTGCCCACCGCCGTCCTGCGCTATTTTAACGTCTACGGCCCCCGCCAGAACCCGGATTCCCAGTACGCGGCGGTAATTCCGCATTTCATCAACAGGGTTTCGGCCGGGCTCCCGCCCGTCATCTACGGTGACGGCACACAGGTGCGGGACTTCATTTTCGTAAAAGACGTGGTCCGGGCAAACCTCCTGGCGGCGGTCAACGACTTCCCCGGTCCGGTCAACATCGGCACCGGCACGGCAACTTCGGTCAGGGAGCTGGCCGAAATAATCACTGCCCTGGCCGGCAGCGGCGCAAGCCCGCTCCAGCCGGTTTACGCCCCGCCCCGCCCGGCCGCCCCGCGGGCCAGCCGGGCGGACGTCGAAAAAGCGCGGGCGCTGGGATTTACGCCCCGCTATTCGCTGGCGGAAGGGATCAAGATCACCTGGCGGAGCTTCTTAAACACGGCCGGGAAATAGGCACGCGGGGAAGGAAGTGATTTTTTTGCACATCCTGGTTACCGGCGGTGCGGGGTACATCGGCAGCCATGCGGTGAAAGAGCTGGTGAAAGCCGGGCACCGGGTCACCGTGCTGGACAATTTAAGCAAAGGGCACCGGGCCGCCGTTTACAACGCCCCTTTGATCCAGGCCGGCCTGACCGACAAAAGTTACCTTACCGAACTGCTGCGAGCGCAAAAAATCGAAGCCGTCATGCACTTTGCCGCCAGCAGCCTGGTGGGCGAATCCATGCAGCGCCCGGCCGCCTACTACCAGAACAATGTGGTCAACGGCCTCAACCTGCTGGAGGCCATGCGGGAAGCGGGCGTACCCTACCTGGTCTTTTCCTCCACCGCCGCCGTTTACGGCGAACCCGTCCAGACTCCCATTACCGAGGACCACCCCACCCTTCCTACCAACCCTTACGGGGCCACCAAGCTGGCCGTGGAGGAAGCACTGGCCTGGTATTACCGGGCTTACGGCCTAAAATACATTTCCCTGCGCTATTTCAACGCTGCCGGAGCCGACCCGGATGGAGACCTGGGCGAAGACCACGATCCGGAAACCCACCTCATCCCGCTGGTTTTGAAGGCCGCCCTGGGGCAGCTGCCCGCCGTGAAGGTTTTCGGCAGTGATTACCCAACCCCCGACGGCACCTGCATCCGGGATTATATCCACGTCACCGACCTGGCCGCCGCGCACGTCCTGGCCCTGGAAGCGCTGGTCGGCGGAAGCGAACCGGCCATATACAACCTGGGCAACGGCAGCGGCTATTCCGTGCTCGAAGTGATCCGGGCCGCCGAAAAAGCAACAGGCCGATCCCTGCCGGTGGTCTTCACCGGCCGCCGCCCCGGCGACCCGGCCGTCCTGGTGGCCAGCCCGGAAAAAATCAAGCGCGAACTGGGGTGGGAACCGCGCTACGGCGATCTGTCCACGATTATCGAAACCGCCTGGCGGTGGCACCAAAACCACCCTCAGGGGTTTGGAGGAAAAAAGGTCCGGGAATCCGAGAAGCAGCAAAATCAGAAGGAGTGGAGGGATGCTCTTGCGCCGGAGCGAAAAGGAAATTAAAGACAGGGACGTTATCACGGAGCTTCTGCAAACCAGTCCGGTGGGCAGGCTTGGCACCATCGGCAAAGACGGCTATCCGGTGGTTAAGCCTTTAAATTTTGCCTATCACGAGGGGAAAATATATTTCCACACGGCAAAGGAAGGGGAAAAGATTGACGATATCCGGAGAGACGACCGGGTCTGCTTTGAAGTGGACCTGCCCATCGCCTACGTGCGGGCCAAAGAGCACCCTTGCCAGGCCGGGTATCTCTACAGAAGCGTCATGATCAAAGGCCGGGCCAGAATTATCGAGGATCAGGACGAAAAACTCTTCGCCCTGAAGCGCCTTCTGGAAAAGTACCAACCGGACGGCGGATATGGGGATTTTCCCGAAGCCAGCCTGGCCAAAACCGGGGTCGTGCGGATCGACATCGAGGAAATGACCGGCAAGGAGGATCTGGGGGAGCGGAGGAATCAAAGAAACGGCGCGAAAAGCTCTCCTGGATAAGATTCCGTTGCCAATTACAATTGAAAGATCATCTTAATTAACAAGAAAAGCATTTGATCCTTCCTTGACTTACGTTTATAATGTAAGCAAAGGGATTACCAAAAAGGAGGTGCCGGGGCGGTGCCGGTGATCACGGTTTCCGCAAAGGGGCAGATCGTCATACCTGCTGAATTAAGAAAAAAACATAACATTAAACGCGGCGACAGATTTGAATTACAAGAAATCGGTAACAGACTGGTGTTGGTCCCTTTGCCGGAAAAGCCGTTTGTCAGATTATACGGGACATTAAAAGGAAAAACAAGTTTAACCCGGTCGCTGCAAAAAGAACATGCCCGGGAAAACGAAAAAGAAGACAGGTAGCGCTTACGTGCTGGATGCTCACGCCGTGCTTGCTTTTTTAGAAGCAGAGGAAGGTGGGGAACTGGTCAAAAGTTTGCTTTCCGATCCCGGAATTTGTTTTTACTTAAGCGTAGTTAACCTGGGTGAGATTTACTATATTATCCTCCGGGAACGGGGTAAAGAAGCAGCTGAAAAAGTAGAAGCCGAACTAAATCTCCTGAAGAATATCCGCGTTGTCGATGCTACCTGGAAAAGGGCCAAAACAGCCGGGGAATTTAAGGCAAGGGGCGGCGTCTCCTATGCGGATTGCTTTGCCGCTGCTCTGGCGCTGGAGAAAAAAATCCCGCTTTTAACCGGTGATCGCGAATTTGAACGGGTTGCCGATGCGGTTCAAATCATTTGGCTGAAGGGAGAATATCTTCAGCCCAACCCTTAAGGCCGCCATCGTGCGGACCGGTATCGAGGAGATGACCGG
>JBFMBG010000007.1:22074-61545 GCA_040755215.1 Bacillota bacterium
TTTAACCGGTGATCGCGAATTTGAACGGGTTGCCGATGCGGTTCAAATCATTTGGCTGAAGGGAGAATATCTTCAGCCCAACCCTTAAGGCCGCCATCGTGCGGACCGGTATCGAGGAGATGACCGGCAAGGTGTCAATATTAAAATCCTTTGTACTTTTTATTATTGCCGGGCTGGCCGAAATCGGCGGAGGATATTTGGTTTGGTTATGGTTGCGGGAAAACAGGGCAGCCTACCTGGGTCTGCTGGGCGGGTTGGTGCTGGTGTTGTACGGCGTCATCCCCACTTTCCAGAGCGAAGCCAACTTTGGGCGGATCTACGCCGCTTACGGAGGCATCTTTATTATCATGTCCACCTTTTGGGGATGGTGGGTGGATGGAAAGGTACCGGATCTTTACGACTGGCTCGGCGCCGCCGTCTGCATGGCCGGTATAGCCATCATTATGTGGGGGCCGCGGGAGTAAGATTTACCAGGTGACAGGAGTGAGCAGCATGGAAATGACCCCAAAAAAAGCTTTATCCGCCGGCATCACGGTTGAACTGGCCGGAGCCGGCAAAATTGTCTTACCGGAAGAAAGCAAGGCCGCTGACCTGTTGCCTTACGCTCAAAACAGGGAATTGCCCGCTCTTGGGGTGCGCGTCGACAACACCGTCCGGGATCTCAACTACCCGCTGGAAAACGGCTGCCACGCGGAATTGATCGATTACGGCAGCGAGGACGGCCGGCGCATTTACGCCCGCAGCCTGATCACGGTGCTGGTCCGCGCCGCCTCCGAAGTGCTGCCCGGCTGCTCGGTAGTGGTCAAACATACGCTGGGTAACGGCATTTACGGCCACATCCGGCTGGACCGGGCGCTCCGGGAACACGACATCCGCCTGGTGGAAGAGCGGATGCGGGAAATCACGGCCGCCGGGGAACCGATCCGGAAAAGGCGGCTCCCCAGGGAGGAAGCAATCGCGCTGTTTCTGGAAACCAACCAGGCGGAAAAAGCGGAGCTGCTCCGTTACCGCCGCTCTCCGGAGGTAGATGTTTACACCTGCGGTTGGTTCCCCGACTTTTCCGACGGGCCGCTGGCACCCCACACCGGCCTGCTGAAAGTTTTCCGCCTGCGTTTTTACCTCCCCGGTTTCATCCTGGAGCTGCCCCGGGAGGATAACCCGGAAATCATTCCGGAATACGTGGAGCAGGGCAAACTGGCCAACATCTATTTCGAGGCGGATAAATGGGGAAAGGTGCTGGGCGTCCGCAGCGTTCCCTCGTTAAACCAGATCCTGGCCAACGGCGGTGCCGATGAATTGATCCGGGTGGCTGAAGCCTTCCACGAAAAAAAGATCAGCCAGATCGCCGATTCCATCGCGGCCAATATCGACCGGGTGCGCCTGGTCCTGATCGCCGGCCCCTCTTCCTCCGGCAAAACCACTTTCGTGCAGCGGCTGGCCACGCAGCTGCGGGTCAACGGCATCCACCCTGTGCCCTTGTCCCTGGATAACTACTTCGTCGACCGGGAAAAGACCCCGCGGGACGAAAACGGCCGGTACGACTTTGAGTGCTTAGACGCCATCGACCGGCCCCTGTTTAACGATCACCTGACGAAGTTAATCCAGGGGGAAGAAGTGGAACTGCCCTACTTTAACTTCAAAACCGGCCGGCGGGAATTCCGGGGCGAAACGCTGCGGCTCATAGAAACGGATTTGATTATGGTCGAGGGTATTCACGGATTAAACGACCGGTTAACGAGCTCGATCCCGCTGGGCCGCAAGTATAAAATTTACGTCAGCGCCCTGACGCAGCTTAACCTGGACATCCATAACCGCATCCCGACCACGGACCTGCGCATTCTGCGGCGGATTGTGCGGGACCACCGGTGCCGCGGCCACAGCGCCCGGGAAACAATCAACATGTGGCCGCTGGTGCGCCAGGGTGAAGAAAAGTACATCTTCCCCTTCCAGGAAAGCGCCGACGTTATGTTTAACTCCGCCCTGGTCTATGAACTGGCCGTCTTAAGAAGTTACGCTGAACCGCTGCTGGCGGAAATCACCCCCGACTGCCCGGAATACTCGGAAGCCCGCCGGCTGCTGGAATTCTTAAGCTACTTCGTCCCCTTAAGCGACGCCGCCGTCCCGGCCAATTCCATCATCCGGGAGTTCATCGGCAACAGCTGCTACCTGGATTAAGCCGGCAGCGCTTCCAGGAAGGCCTGCACCCGGGTGCGCACCTGCTCCTCGGCATACGCCCGCGGGTCGGCCATGTCCGCCTCGATCAAAAGGCCGGGGACACCCGCCGCGGCCATCACCCGGCGGCGGATTTCCTCCTGCACCAGCGAGTAAGGTTTGCAGGAGCGGTTGGAGTGCATGACGAACCCGTCGACGCCGAATTCTTTAATCAGCTTCACAATGTCTTGCGCCCGGTAATCGATCCCCTGATTTAAAAAGATGCCGGTGTAAGTGCGCGCCAGGCTCTCCAGGGGATCGCCCGGCAGGATTTCCACCGTCCAGCCCCCGGCGTAGGTATCCACCACGAAGCAGGCCCCCCGCTCGGAAAACATTTTAAAAAAGCCGAAAAGCCGGTACCAGATGGCGATGTTGTCCCAGAGCAGGCGGTGCTTCTCCCCGGCGACGGCGGCCTGCCCCCGGCGCACCCGTTCCTGCACCTCGGAGAGCAGGCGCCGGTAGTAACCCACCGCCTCTTCGGTTCCCCGCATAACCACGATGGGCGCCAGGTGCAAAAACATATCCGGAATGTTCAAGGGAGAGGGCCGGGTGCGGCAAAGGTTGCGGATTTCCCGCCACAGACCCACGGCTTCCTGGCTCAAGGCCAGGGTTTTTTCCAGGGCCCCCGGTTGGAATTGGCGCCCGGTCAGTTTTTCCAGGCCGGCAGTCATTTCCCGGAACTGCTCCAGGACGTAGCGGACGGCGTGTTCCGGGGGCTCCCCGGCTTCGGTGACAAAAGGCGTGTCGATGACGAAGAGGGGAACACGGTAGTGGCGGGCCAGTTCTTCGTACCATTTCAGAACCGTGCCGCAGATGTTATTGCAGGCGACCAGCAGGTCCGGGGCGGGAAGCCCGCCGGCCGGCGCGCCCTTCGGCGCATAGACCACTCCCAGGTTGGAGCGGGCGTAGGAGCAGAGGTCCTGGGAATACCCCCGGTTTTCCGCCTCCTGGCACAGCTCCTGGGCCACCCGCGCCGTGCCGCAAACGGCTCCGTAGTTTTCCGGGTAAACAGTAAAAATGTTAAATACCCGCAAGAGCTCCACCGGGGCCCCGCTGGTCACCCAGGCCAGCGGTCTTTTCAGCGGCCGGCCCCACCAGCGGTGGTAACGGGCCAGCAGGTAGTGCTTGTTCATGGTCCGGCGCAGGTGGCTGGTCGTTTTCAGCGGAAGGTAGCTTTTTTTCGTTTTGGACACGAATTCTCACCCCTGCATAAAACTAACAAAATCGCCTATTCCAGAAGAGGCGCGCCTCATAAACACTCGAGGAAGGCCTGCAGGCGGGTTTTTTCCTGGCCGCCCGGGCTGGCCCCTTCCAGCTCCAAAACGTACACCGGCAGTCCGGCGGCGCGCAGTCCCTGGGCCAGGGAAACCGCGTCCCAGGCGTGGGGATCGCAGTATTTGCGCAGGATCAGGATAACGGCCTCCGCCCCGCGGGAACGGGCCAACTCCAGCAGGTAATCCCGGCGGGCGGCGAGCCCCTGGTGGCGGCAGGGGCAGGGCGGGCGCTGCAAAATCCGCGCGGCCAGGGCTTCGAAAAGGTCGCCGGTCTCCTCGACCAGCCCCGCAAAGTGCCGGTAGCCGGTGCAGGTGTCGTCAGCCGCCACCCCCACCCCCAATTCCGCCAGCAGACCGGGTATTTCCTCGTTTTCCAAAACGGCCCCGCTGATCAACACCCGGCGGAGGCGGTTCTTTCCCCTTCGATTTTCCGCCTCTTCCCCGGCCCGTTTGGGAAGCACGGGCAGAATTTCCTCCAAAGCCTTTGCGTACAAACTCCGGGGAACAACCTGCGCCGTCCGCTCCAGCCTGGCCACCAGCGCCGCCGGAAGGTGCGGACGCAGCTCCTCCAGCCTTTGCACCAGCCCCCGCACCCGGTTATTCAGCGCGATCGCCCGGCGCAGGTCGTCCGGGTGAAAAGCGCGTCCGCTTAACCTTTCCAGCTGCCGCCCTATCCTTTCCAGTTCCGCCGCACAATACCGGAGGGCCCCCGGGGCGTTCAGCGTCACCGGCGGGACGAAGCTAACCGTAACATCGGTAACGGCATAACGCCAGATTTGGGAAAGACACTGCATGGTGTCGCAGGTGTGGACGAAACCAGTCTCCCGGAACGGCAAGTCTCCCCTTTCCCCCTGCTCCAAACACCCCCGGGCCACCGAGCAGCAGTAAGTCGGCAGGCGGGCGGGCGTCCCGGCTTTGGCCGGCGGAAAGATCCGCACCGGCTCCCAGCCGAAGGCCATGGTCAGCTCTTCCGGCCAGTAGCTGCAAAAATAAGCAAAGGGCCGGCCGCCGGGAAATTGCTCGCTCCAGGCACGGTAAGGCAACTCGGCCGCCGCGGCCAGTTTCTCCATCCCGGTACCGGCAATCAGATCACGCCAATGATCCACTATGTAGCGCCTCCTAGCGTTAGTCGTAATTCTTGCCCCGAAAATACCCTTTTGCCCGCCGTTCGTTTGCCGTCGCGCCAACACTTCGGGCTGACCCGGCACTCAGCTTATACGTAAGGTTTCTTTTATAATCCGCTACTGGATAAAGCTCATCTAAAACAATAAGCCTTAAAAGTGCTGGAAGCTGAGTGCCGGATGTTTCGTTACCAGCGCCTTTAGCCCGGCACTCAGCTTTTCCGAAATGTTACTCCAGATTTCCATGCCTGTTTTAGATTGGCCACCATTGAATATAAACACGAGTTAGTCTAGGCTGAGTACCGGGTCGCTCCCGGCAAATCGAACGGCAGACCGGTGGGCTTCGAATTCCTAATCCCCAACCCTTCCATAGCGCCCTAATGGTGCCTGAAAAGATCCCTTATCCGCTTTCCTTGCGCAGTTCCTTGCGTAAAATCTTGCCGATGGCACTCTTCGGCAGTTCTTCCCGGAACTCCACCCGCCGGGGCACTTTATACGGCACCAGGTGCTGCCGGCAAAAGGCGATAATTTCTTCCTCCGTGCAGGCGGCGCCTTCGCGCCGGACGACAAAGGCCTTTACCGCTTCGCCGCGGTACTCGTCGGGAACGCCCACAACGCACGCCTCCTTCACCGCCGGGTGGGCGTAAAGGACGTCTTCCACCTCCCGCGGGTAAACGTTGAAACCGCCTGTGATGATCAAATCCTTCTTGCGTTCCACTACGTAAAAGTAGCCGTGGGCGTCCATGTAGCCGATATCCCCCGTGTAAAGCCAGCCGTCGCGGATGGTCGCCGCCGTCTCCTCCGGTTTCTTGTAATAACCCAGCATCAAGTCGGGGCTTTTCAGGACAATTTCGCCGATTTCGCCGGGAGGCAGTTCCTTTACCCCCGTTTCCGCGTCCACAATCTTCATCACCGTATCGGGAAACGGGATCCCGACGCTGCCGGTTTTGTTCACCCCTTTGTACGGGTTGGCGCACTTGGCAGTAACCGCCTCGGTCAGGCCGTACCCTTCCATCAGCCGCGCGCCGGTCAGTTCCTCGAACCTTTTCTTCACTTCCGGGGGGAGCGACGCCGCACCGGCAAAACAGCCGCGCAGCGAGGAAAGGTTGTAGCGGGGGAGGTCTGGGTGGTTGATTAAGCCAATATACATGGTGGGAACGCCGGCAAAAAGCGTGGGGCGGTAGCGGTGGATGGCCTTGAGCAGTTCTTCCGGCTTGTAGCGGGGGAGCAGGATGCTGGCCGCCCCGGAGACAAGCGGCGCATTCAGGCAGACGCTCATCCCGAAACCATGAAAAATGGGGAGTACTCCCAGGATGCTGTCGTTCTC
Organism: Bacillota bacterium; assembly: GCA_040755215.1. Lineage (GTDB taxonomy): Bacteria > Bacillota > Desulfotomaculia > Desulfotomaculales > Nap2-2B > JAIMBK01. Next base: position 28,008 of record JBFMBG010000007.1, read on the forward strand.
CTCGATGCCCACCCAGGAACGACACTGGTAAGCGTTGACAACCAGGGCATAATGCGACAGCATCACCCCTTTCGGCACCCCGGTAGTCCCGGAAGTGTAAATCAGCACCGCCAGGTCGCGGAAAATGTCCACTTCCCCTGGCGCGGCAGCCGTCTCCGGCGCCGGTGCAGCTTTTTCAGCCGTTGCGGCCGTTTCGGCCGCTGTAGCCGCTCCGGCCGTTGCGGCCTTGGTGACCTTTGGAACCCGGGTCAGCAGGCTTTTAAACGGCAACCCTTTTTTCACCGCTTCTTTGGCCGCCGGGCTCATTTTTTGCTGCAAAGGGTAGAGGAAATTTAAAGGAAAAGGGAGAAAATCGGCTACCGACGTGTAAATAACCTGCCCGGGAGCCTGGCAGCGCTGCCGCACCTTTTCCAACCGTTCAGCCAACAAATTAAGTACAAACGCCACTTTCACTTCAGCGTCGCGAAAAATATACTCCAGTTCCCGTTCCGTGTTCAACGGATTAACGGGGACCACCGTCGCCCCGCGCTGCAAAAGAGCGTAGTAGGCCAGCACGTACTGCGGACAGTTTGGCAGCAGCAGGGCAGCCTTTGTTCCCTTCCCGACGCCCAGCCCGGCCAGCGCTGCCGCCAGGCTGTCCACGGCCCCGGCCAGTTCGCGATAGGTTATTTTTTTGCCGAAAAAAATCAGCGCCGGCCGGTCCGGATATTTTTCCGCCGCTTCTTTAAACAGCTGCGGAAGCGGTTTTTCCGGGTAATGCAAACTCTGCGGCACATGCCCATCGTAACTGGCCAGCCAGGGAAATTCCCCCTTTTCCCGGATCATCCTGTCAACCCCCCACTAAAAATTTAAAATATTTTCCTCGATTATATCAGACCCGGTCCAACCATTCAACCCCTCAACAGGAACGGTTCTGCGGTTGTTGCATCCAGCAAATCAAGAACCGTCTGCTTGCCTGAGACCTTCCCTGCTTGCCTGTCGGCAAGTCAATAACTGTTCCCGCTTGCCCGCGCCTGCCCGTTGACTTTTTCATTGACTCGGTTTAAAATCGATGTTAGTAAGTGGTTCAACCATTCAACCTATTTTCGATCAGCGGCAGGTGACTTTGCCCTTGGTCTTCAAACCGTTGAGAAAGCAGAATCTTTACGAAAGCATCGCCAATCAGTTGCTGACCCTGATCAGGGAGGGCCAGTTTAAAGCCGGCGACCAGTTGCCCGGGGAAAGGGAGCTGGCCGAGTCGCTGGGCGTAAACCGGACCACGCTGCGGGAGGCGCTGCGGGTACTGGAACTGATGCGGGTGGTGGAAAAACGGCCCGGGGAAGGAGTTTTCGTCCGCGACCTGGAAAAGGAATCGAGCGTGGAGACGCTGGTTTTCCGCTTCCTGGTGGAGGACGGCCTGGATAACGAGACCCTGCGGAGCGCTTTTGAGGCCATGATTTTCATCGAAGCCAGCATGGCCCGGCTGGCGGCGCAGAGGGCGACGCCGGAGGAAGTGGACGAGCTTCAAAAACTGTGCGCTAAAATTGAAGATCAAATCGCCAGCGGGGAAAATTTTACCGATCTGGACCAGAAATTTCACCAATTAATTGGAAAGTTGGGCAAAAGCCCGGTGCTTTGCGCTATTGATTCCACCATGTGGATTATCGTGAAAAAATACGCCCGGCTCCTGCACCGCCCGGAGGAACGCCGGAAAAGCTGCGCCCTTGGCCACCGCCGGATCGTAGAGGCCATTGCCAAGGGCGACCCCGGACGGGCCGGCCGGGAAATGGAAGAGCACCTGCAGGGCGCCTTGAAAGCACTGTTTTTTTAAAACTGGTTTCTGAAAAAGAGAGGTGGTGGTGGAGCGGGTCCGCAGTAAACTCTCCTGCCGCTTTTTCGCGGTACCAATAGATGGATATTTCTACGGTAGCGTGCCAGTAACGCAAAAAAGCGGCAGGAAGGGCTGATTTTATTTCCTGAGGGGTTGCATCTTTTGCCGGCAAAAATTTTAAAATTTTATAACTTCAGCAAACAAATCTTTGGAGGTGGTTGTTTTGATTTCCGGACGCGAAAACTGGTGGACCGACGATCCCAAGCTGCGGATGTTGTTCTCGGTGGCAGGCGCCTCGGGCATCCGGGGGCTCGCCAGCTATTTCTTCGCGCCCAAGCTGCTCCTGGGCGCGGACGGTTTGAAAATGCTGCAGGGGGCCGTTCCGGCGCTGTCCAGAACAAAAAAGGCGCTGCTGATCACCGACAAAACGGTTCGGAACCTGGCCGAAAAAGTGCATAAGGCGCTGCGGGAAGGCAGCTGCCAGGCGGACATCTGGGACGAGGTAATTCCCGAACCGCCGCTGGAAAACGTGCTGGCCGGGGCGCAAGCGGCCCAAAATTTCGGCGCCGACGTAGTGGTGGCGGTGGGCGGCGGATCGGTAATGGACGCTGCGAAAGCGGTCTGCCTTAAGTACGCCCGGCCCGACCTGGACCTCCGCCAGGTAAAGCCGGCCGACCCGGAAACCCTTTCCATGACGTCCCTGGGGATTAAAACAAAAGTGCTCCTGGCGGCCGTACCCACCACTTCCGGAACCGGGTCGGAAACAACGGCGACGGCGATGATCACCGACGGCAAGCAGAAGATGATTCTCAACCACCCCGAATTAGTCCCCGACCTGGCCCTGCTGGACCCGGCCTTCACCGTGGGCATGCCGCGTCAGCTCACCGCCTACACCGGCTTAGACGCCCTGGCCCACGCCACGGGCAGCGTCCTTTCCCACTGGTCCAACGAATATACCGTCGCCCTGGGCTACCAGGCGATCAAACTCACCCTCAGATACTTGCCCCGGGCGGTGGCCGACGGCCGGGATTACGAGGCGCGCATGAAAATGGCCATGGCCGCCAACATGGCGGGGATGTCTTTCGGCAACGCCGCCCCGGGCTTCGAACACGCCATGGGGCACGCCTTCGGGAAACTTTTCAACGTCCACCACGGCTGCGCCGTCGGCCTTTTCACCCCTTACATGATCCAGTACGTCTCCAGATACTCCGAAAGATACCTGGACCTGGCCAAACAACTCGAAATCTCCGGGGAAAGTCCGGCGGAAATTCTCGCCGGCCTGGTCGATTTCTACGTTTCCTTTATCCGTTCCGTGGGGGGCCCGGCCACCATCGCCGAACTGGGCATCACCCGCGAACAGCTGGAGGAAAATTTCGAAGAGCTGCTGGACTTGACCATGAACGACGGCTGCACGCTGATGAGCATTCGGCCGCTTACGCGCGAAAACTACCGCAAATTATACCGGTGCGCTTTCACGGGCGAAAAAGTAGACTTTTAGGAGGGAAAAAGCAATGTACGGATACGCAGGGAAGCTGGGCTACATCGACCTATCCGCCGGAAAGGCAGAAATAAAAGAAATCGACGAACAGCTGGCCAGGCAGTTCATCGGCGGCAGCGCCCTGGCCTGCCGGCTGGTGTACGACCGGATCGGGCCCCAAACGGACCCCCTGGGACCGGAAAACCCCCTGGTTTTCATGACCGGGCCGCTGACCGGCACCACCGCCCCCTCCAGCTCGCGCTTTGCCGTTTGCGGCCGCTCGCCGCTGACCGGCATCTGGGGGGAGGCCACTTCGGGTGGGGCGTTCGGGCCGAAAATGAAGCTGGCCGGTTTCGACGGCCTGGTGATCACGGGCAGGGCCGCCCACCCGGTGTATCTTCTGGTGGAAGACGGGGAAATCAAACTGGAGGACGCCGGCCATCTCTGGGGGGAAGACAGCTACCGGACGCAGGAACTGATTAAGGAAGCAGCGGGCGACTGCAGCATTGCCTGCATCGGGCCGGCTGGGGAAAACCAGGTGGCCTTCGCGGCGGTGATGAACGACGCCGGGCGGGCAGCCGGACGCTGCGGCCTGGGCGCCGTAATGGGCAGTAAAAACTTAAAGGCGGTCGCCGTCCGGGGCAAAAAGAAGGTACCCCTGGCCGACGCCGACAATTTCAACATGATGAACAGGTTCATCCTGGAAGAGGTGAAAAAGGCCACCACCCTGTTCACCCAGTACGGGACCATGGGCTACATGGACGTGGGCATGTACTTTGGCGATGTACCGGCCAAATATTTCACCGAAAACGTTTTTCCGGTGGAAAAAGTGACCGGCCAGCGGCTGCGGGAGGATTTCCACGTCACTTTTGAGCCCTGCCTGGGCTGCGCCATCGCCTGCGGGCGCAAAACCAGGCTCACCGGCAAATATAACCGCCTCAGCGTCGACGGGCCGGAGTACGAGAGCGGCGTTTCCCTGGGGCCCTTGTGCGGCTGCTACGACCTGGAGGCCATCACTTTCGCCAACCACCTGTGCAACGCCTACGGCCTGGACACCATTTCCGCCGGGGTAGTCATCGCCTTTGCCATGTACCTGCTGGACAACCGGTTAGTCACCCCCGAAAGGCTGGGCTTCGCCATCTCCTGGGGGGACAGCGCAGGAATCTTCCGCCTGCTGGAACTGATCGCGAAAAAAGAAGGCCCCGGGGCGTTACTGGCCGGGGGCGTCAGGCGGATAGCGGCGGAACTGGGGGTGGACCCGGAACTGGCCGCCGAAGTTAAGGGGCTGGAAATTCCCATGCACGACCCGCGGGCGTTCGCGGGAATGGCCCTGGTCTACGCCACTGGCCCGCGCGGCGCCTGCCACGAAAGGGCCGACTTCTTCATGCTCGACCTGGGGCTGGTGAAGCAGGAGTGTCTGGGTCTGGGCCCCGGCGAAGACCGCTTCTCCCTGGAGGGCCGGGTCGAGCACGTGGTTAAACTGCAAAACGTGCGGGAACTGGACAACGCCTTCTTAAGGTGCGTCTTTGCCTCCCTCCCCCTGGACGTCACGGCGAGTCTTTTGGGCCTGGCCACCGGTTCTTCCTGGACAGTTGAGGAACTGCTGACCGTGGGCGAAAGAAGCACAGCCCTGAAAAGAATGTTGAACTGCAGGCTGGGTATCACCAGGGCGGATGACCGGCTGCCGGAAATCATCAAACGCCCCTACCGGGAAGGATCAAACGCCGGCTTCGTTCCCGACGAAACCGCGCACCTTCAGGAATACTATACCCTCCGGGGCTGGGACTGGGAAACGGGCCGGCCCACGGCGCAAAAGCTGGCCGAACTGAACCTGGAGCTAACCTGAAAATAAATTTCTTCTCGTCTGATGATGCCGCTTGCGGCATGAGGAACTACCCCGAAAATACCAGGCACAAGATATTCCTTGTGTCGCACCAATTTCTTTGTGCCTCAGTGCCTTTGTGCTTTTCCGAATAGCGTCCTGCCTCCCCGCAGGGCGCTTTTTCCTGGCCCACCGCCCGGTCCGGCCACGGTGATCATCGAAGAAGACCTACCAACCGGAACGAGTCCAACACCCCGTGGCAAAGGCAGGCGGTGCTCAGGAGGTAATCTTTTTCCGCCCCAACCTCCATTACACTTTCCAACACCCACCAGAGAGCCTCCGGCCTGTACCCGCCCACTCCCGGGGCGAGTTGAAGGCTTCTGATGCCTAACGTGAGGAAACCATCCACGTTCATTTCCTGAAGGTCTTGATAAAGAAGCCCCTTGCGCGGCTTGCTGGTCGCCGTACAGATCTTTTCCGGCTCCGGGCAGTTGTCCGGGCAGAGGAAGGTGGCGTAGCTGGTGTATAGCCGGCCGGTTTCGGGTGCCGGCAGGGGGTTCGGGACCAGGCGGAGCACCTGCTCCGGAACGGGAACCTTAACCACTTCGTAATCCGGCGCCAGCATCTTCTTTAACCATTCAAAAGCCAGGTGGACGGGGACGGCGGGAACGATGTAAGACGGGGCATCCGCTGCTTTTAAATTTTGAACCAGAAAGTCCACCCCATCTTCCCGCCTGGTCTTTACGGGGAGATCGCTGACCTGGCGGAGAGCCTCCGCCTGTTTATCCACGACCAGAAAAGAGGCCCGGGGATGTTTTTTGGTCAGCCTTGCGGCGGCAATCCGGCCAAACCGCCCGGCACCGATAATCCAGAAACTTAAAACGTCATTCATTCCATCCCTCCCCGGCGGAAATTCCAGGATGTGCGTACTCGCTCAAAACTTCTGCACCCTAACTGGCGGCAGCGGGAGGAAAAATATATTCCGGAGCGCTTAATTGAAACAAAACCCTTGCTCAATTGCGCATTTACCAGATCAATAGCACGGATCTGCGACCGGCGTCAAGCTTAACTTTGACCGAACGGTGCTGGCGGATTAAACCTGCTGGCGCAAAAATTTCAATTCGGCAACCACCTTTACCTTGCTTCCAGTTCGGAAGTGCAGTGAGGGCAGCGGACGGCCTTTGCCGGAATGTTGGTGAGGCAATATGGGCATTCTTTGGTTGCCGGTCCGGGCGGCGCCGTTTCGCCCCGGCGCCTGATCCGGTTAACCTGGCGCACGAGCAGGAACACGGCAAAGGCCACAATCAGGAAATCCAAAACCGTGTTGATGAACAAACCGTAGTTGATGGTGGGCGCTCCGGCCGCTTTCGCCTCCGCCAGCGAAGCATAGGGAGCCCCGGTCAGGCTGATCAGCAGGTTGGAAAAATCCACTTTCCCTACCAAAAGCCCGACCGGCGGCATCAGGACGTCATTGACAAACGACGTCACGACCTTATTAAAGGCCGCTCCGACAACAATTCCCACCGCTAGATCGACTACACTCCCCTTGAGGGCAAACTCTTTAAACTCTTTGAACATCCCCTATTCTCCCCCGTTTTTCGGATTTTTCAAATTAAGATGCCGCCGGGAGGCGGCAAAACCCGCCCAAAAAAGAAAAACCCCGCAAAATGAGTTTAGCAAAATGAAGAGATTTCTATGCACCCGAAAAAAATCCGTGATACGCCCTTGAAAGTTTTTGCCCAGATCAATCTTTTATGTTGCGTGCAGGCGACATCTTTGTTAGAATTTTTTCAGAAATAACAAGAACCATGGGGAGGAAGTTACATTGCTCCATAAATTCAATATCTGCTTGATTCCTGAGGAAGACGGCCGGTGGACAGCGGAAGTCCCGGCCCTTCCCGGGTGTGTTACCTGGGGAAACACAAAGGAAGAGGCCATAGAACGAATCAAAGAAGCAATCTCCCTTTATTTAGAAGTAATGATTGAGGAGGGTAAACCTATCCCTGATGACCAAAGCACATTTGCAAATGTTGAGGTCGCTATATGAGCATTCTCTCTCAAATTATTGGCCACGAACTGATTCGTGCTTTGCAGCGCATGGGCTTTTATATCCAGCGAAAAAGAGGCAGCCACCGTTTTTTACGGCATAGAGAAGATTATGACCGTTATGCTGTTATAGCTGTTCACAAAGGAGAAACAATTCCCCCGGGAACGCTCAGGACCATTTTGCGAACAGCTAAAATAACAGTAGAAGAATTAAAAAGATACCTTTAAACCAAAGCACTCAATTCCAGACCTGCCCCGCGAAACATGGGTCATCAAAAACCGGCACCAATCGGGCACCAAAAAGCCCTCCGGGTACATAACGTAAACCCTGGAGGGCTTTGTCGTTGCTGGTGTGCCTGGAGGGACTCGAACCCCCAGCCTTCTGATCCGTAGAGTGAGGACGGTCATCCTACCCTGTATCACCCTGTACCAAGAAGTCAGGAATATCAAGCCTTCCGGCCCTACGAACGATTGTTTTTGTGCTATCAAATATCATGTTTTCATACTCCGGTTGTTGTCACCGTTGTTGTCAGGGGAATAACCCCTCACCCTCGCTGCCCGATAATTTTTTTATTTATAAGAAAACCTTCAGCATTTCAGCAAAATGTCTCTAAGCCTTGGGAGAGTAAGGCCGAAGAGTGCTGAAACCTTTTCAGCAGTTTTCAGCATTTCAGCATTTTTTATTTCCCTTTTTTCGCCCCCGGTGATTTGCAACATCAGATGGCTTTTTAAAAAACTATGGATTTTCAAAGACGACCAAGAACGGGAACAGGCCCAGGCCTTACTCAGGAAGTTTAACGCCGTAATGTCGCATTTCCTTAAAGAAGCAGGCTACCACCTGGACAATACTTCTGACCTGGCCCGCGTTATCCGGGTGCCAGGGACCGTGAACCGGAAAACGGAACCGGTGCCGGTGCAGGTGATGGAGTACTATCCCGACCGACGGTATGGTTACAGAGAACTTTATGAAACAATTGAAAAACTGTATTCAGAACTGCCCAAAACGCAAGCCCCGCCAGGCGGGGGACAAAAATCCCAGCCGGCGAACTATCCCCCGGCGCGGGCGGAACTGATTCTTGACCGGTGCGCCTTCCTGCGACACTGCAAGGACAATGCCGCCACCCTGCCGGAACCCGATTGGTACGCGATGGTAACAATAATTGTCCGGACCGAGGAAGGACCGGATTTGGTACATGAGTTGTCTGCCCCGTATCCGGGATACGACCCAAAAGAAACCGACCAAAAGATCGACCACGCGCTAAAGGACACCGGCCCAATGACCTGCCAGGGTATCCAGGAGAAATGCGGCGGCAAATATTGCCAGGGGTGCCGGTGGAATGGAAAGATAAAATCTCCCGTGGTCCTTGGGCATCAGGTGCACGCCCCGATAGGGCCATTTGTGTTATGGTTTGTCGGTGCCGATATGGATAGCATTTATAATGCCTTGGATGGCATAAGAGCGCCGCAATTCAGCCGGATACACCCGATAAAACCCTCAATCATATGATAGACATTACTTTCCGGGTTATCGACCAGGTTCCCTGCTGCGGCGGGGATGTGCAGGTGCAGGTTATTATCCCTGATGGAATTACCGACTTCAAAGCGGTCAGAAAACCGAGGGTTTGGCGCGCCGCTTACGCGCCGGGGAAGTACGGGATGAAGGTCACTCAAGGGGAAATTTACAGCACGTCCTTCCAGACTGGAGCGCCGGGGGATACAAGCTACATCAAGCTCAATACTGGCTGGTTCCCCCTCGAAGTAGTTTATAACGGCGAGACAATTTTAGACATTTTTGGCCAGGGTGAAGATGGTGTACTCCACGTGGGCAATGCTACGCAGAAAAAGTGGGGCAGTTACGTTGCTTCAGGAGGCGTATACGGCACTTTGGGGTTACACTTAGTGGGCTTCACAGGACAAACAATTGCCCCAGTATGGATATATGGCTACCCATTACGTTTAGAAGGGAGCAATAACCAGCTTTATTTCGATAGCCGGATCGCTAGCAGTCTGCGCCCCGACCTTGACGGTTCAAACTATATCGGCGATAACACCTACCGCTGGAATACCGTTCGAGCAATATTCATTCAATCCGGCGACCTCTGTTTTGAAGAGAAAATCTGTCCCATTTGCGAGCAACCGTTCAAAGACGGCGACGTAATCGTTCTTCTCGTCAAGGCAATTCATGAAGAACACGGCACAATGACCATCCCCATTCATGATTACTGCAAAGGGATACCCAAGACCATTGAAGTGCTTGTGCCGGAGGTTGAGGATTGCTACCATCTGATGGAAAATGGCGAGGTTATCACTTACAAAAAAGCTCGTTTTGAGGAAGTTGAAAAAGAAGTAACTCGGCTGAAGGACAGCTATAAGCTTGACGAGAAAACCGGCGATTTCATTCAAGAATTTATACGAACGCCCGTAGCAAGGGAGGGCTATATGGCGAGGAAAATAAAAGGCCAAGTTAAGTATTTCCATGAAGTGACCGGAGAAGAAGCTAATCTGGAGAAAATTTGTGATTTGATTACCATACCCATGAACAGAAAAGCTCGTAAGGAAGAAGCAATTGAGCGGGTTAAAGTAAAACGCGCCGCCGCCCGGTATACAAAACGGTGACGGTGAAAATCGGAGGTAAAGAGTAATTTTCTCTAACATGAACCAAAACGACTAAACTTAGGTTGCATCATAAAACATTCTACGGAAAGGGGGGAAGAAGGATGATAATTAAAGCAAAATTTGTCAGTTCTGATATTGAAAATCCCTTTATCGGCGAATCGTTCAAACAAATACCTTACGAGACAGTTCGTAAGACTAGGGATGAAATTCTGGAAGTCTTGGGCAAGTACAAGCTTACCATTCGTCAGGCGGCAACAATTCTTGACATAACGAAGGAATCTCTTCTTGATCGGTTTTAACATCAATCGAGCAGTTTAAATTCCCAGCTTGTTAGAATATTTCCTTCTCTGTCTGCATAAGTCAACCCTTCGCTTGCTTCAGAAACAAGGCTACTAATCTTTTTTAACGCTTCAAAATTGCCTTGCGGAAAAGGGTTTTCGCAATTAGGACAGGCAAGCGAGCTTTTCTTAGTGAGATTTTCAATGTGAATGACAAAATTTTCACCACAACTGAAGCATGTAAATTTTATTTTCACAACCTCCGCCTCCCTTCCATCGAAATGCCCGGTAAAGCGATCTTCGACGGAAGGGAAGTATCTCCTTTGTTGAAAAATGTCGAGAAAGGGGGAGTTAGAAGAAAAGAGTTTTTTTACTGGGTTTTCTGTTAGGAGCAATGAAGAAAGCACTCTAAGGAAGTGCTTTTGTCTAAGGGGAGTTTCTGTTTATAGATTTGGCCAACTTATAATTTAACCTTTTTATCAGATTAATAACAAGATGGGGCCTGGACATGGGCCTTTCTGATTTGGCCCATTTGAAAAAACTATCTACATCCCCTATTGGAATTCCGCAAAAAGATCCCAGCTCTATGATATGCCGTTTATCCAGGGATATTATATATTCCGCCTTGCCGTTAACGGCGGCCCATAAAAAAGGATCATCGTTTCTATCTTTGGATGCGGGTGGCCAGTCAAGGGGCATTTCTGGAACTGTAATACCGTCTTCGAAAACCATATTTAAAAGTTCAATAATTTCTTTGCGTGTTATATCGGGATTCTTTGCGGCATACCAATCCCATAATTCATCAGTAATTCTCAATGCCTCGTCTTTAATGAAATTGTTCCATATGAGAATAAGGTTGCCCGTTAGAAGAAATTGGAGCAATGGGCTTGAACTGTAAACTGACGGAACTAAAACGCTTGTGTCAATTACCACCGGAACGACGACTTTTTTTGACATTTAACAATGCCTCGTAAGCTCTTTCTTCAAGTTCTTTGTAGGAAATACCGGCGGCTTTCGTGCTTTTTGCAATCTTTTGTGATAAACTAAAGGCGTTTTTATTTAAGGCGATTTCCTTTTTTACAGTTGCTGGCATTTCTTTCACCTTCTTAACTTTGTATTTCATTTAAAGCCCTCCTTAATCAATGGGTATTAGCCTTGTTTATAGCTATGCCCGTGATGGAGGGAATAACAACCACTGCAAACAGGATTATTTTGGTATATCAAAGTGCTTGTCCATAATATAGCATTTGCTATTTTACCTGTCAATTCGTAAAGTCTAAAAAATTAACCGGGCGATTGGCCCGGTCTTCTCCGGTTAAAAAGTGGCTATATAGAAGGAGGTGATAAGCATTGGCGTTTGTGAAGCTATGCAAACTATTTTGCGAAGACCCTTATTGGAAAGAGGTTGCTGAAGTTTGTCAAGACCCTTGTTGTTGTCTAACCCCAATCCCGCAAACCCTTGATTTTTCTGGTGTGCCTGGAGGGACTCGAACCCCCAGCCTTCTGATCCGTAGTCAGATGCTCTATCCAATTGAGCTACAGGCACGCGGTTCCTTTGCTGCCGGCACTTTTTATTCTATCAAAAAGCAGCGGGCAGGTCAAGCACTTCCAAGACCGACCGTAGGCGCCGGATGGAACATGCAAAGGAGCCTGCCGGCATTTGGTTTTCAGGTACAGCGGTGCAGGCTGATTTTTTGAGGAGTCAGCCCGAAAGCCTTGAAATTATCAACTGGTGCGCCCGGAGGGACTCGAACCCCCGGCACGCGGTTTAGGAAACCGCTGCTCTATCCTCCTGAGCTACGGGCGCATATTTCCCGACCTATTCCCGGCCGGCTATCCGCTTTTTTGGCTGCGCACGCGTAATTTGAAGACTCCCCGCCTCTTTTACCCGAAAACCGCTCTCCTCTTAATTATGATATACTGCTGCCTGTTTTAAGTCAAGTAACGCTTTTTCCAAAGGGAACTTTTTTCTCCCGGGAAGCGTCTATAAAAGTAGAAGAAGGTAGAAATAAATCCAAAACAGGGAAAGGGGATTGCTGCTTTGAAACGGAAAATCACTGTGCTCGCCCTGCTTTTTTTATTTTGCCTGGCGCTGCCGGCCTTCGCGCTGGCGGCGGACCAGGACAGCGGGCCGGCGCCGGCCGGCGTCCTCCCGGGGACCAGCCTGGCCGTCCAAAGCCAAACGGAAGAAATTATCGGCGAAGGGGCAACCCTTTATACTTATCTGTTAACTAACCGGACAAGCCATAACCGGGACCAGGCGCCGGCTCAAGCGCCGGTCCAAACTGGTACTCCTCCCGCAGAGGAGCAATTAACGAAAATATTTGTTTTAGAACTGGATTTAAACAACCCTTACCTGGAAATCAAAAGCCTGGTCGGCGCCGGCGGCACGCTGGCGGAAAGGGCGACGGTCAGCCAGATGATAGCCGGGCAGAAAAATGCGGTGGCGGCGGTCAACGGGGGCTTTTTCGTAATGAACGACGGGAAGCCGGTAGGCGCCGTGATCCGGGACGGAGAGTTAATCTCCAGCCCCAACATGCGCAGTGATAGGCCTGTCTTTGCCTTGGACAAAAATTTAAATCCCGTTTTCGACTTCTTCAAATTTACCGGGGAAGTTAAGGCCGCCAACGGAAAAACGTATCCGCTTTTCGGGGTCAATAAAACCGCCTACGACCTGGCGGACGGCACCCCTTCGGACGTCAACCACTTAACGCTCTACAATCGCCATTGGGGCCCCCGGCCCCGCGGCGCCCACCCGGCCTATCCCGATGCCATGGTGGCCCGGGTGGAAAATGACACCGTGAAAGAAGTAGTGTACGCCAAAGACGCCCAATTCGACATCCCGCCCAACGGCTACGTCCTTTGGGGCGCCGGGACGGCCGCCGGGTTCCTTCGCGAGAACCTGCTCCCCGGCCAGCCGGTGAAGGTTGGTTATAAAACCGTGCCCGATTATCAAAAAATAAAACTGGCTACGGGCAGCAACACTTTCCTGGTCCAAAACAAACAGGTGGCCGAATTTCAGGAAGAGATCAAGGGCAAAACGGCCCGCACCGCCGTGGGTTATGCTGGCGGGGGCAAAATTCTATATTTTGTCGTCGCGGAGAAGAGCCCGGCCAGCGCCGGGATGGAGCAAAGGGACCTGGCCCGGTTCCTGGTCAGTCTGGGGATTGAAGAAGCTCTGAACCTGGACGGGGGCGGCTCCACCGCTATGGTGGCGCGCCGCCTGGGCGACTTCGAGATTACCCCGGTCAATGTGCCCAAGGAGGACCGCGAGCGAAAAATTCCCGACGCCATCGGCATTTTTAACACGGCTCCGCCCGGCGCGCCCAAGGGCCTGCTGATTACCGGCCCGGAAACGGTCATTGCCGGCATCGAGGCCACCTACAGCGTCAAGGGCTACGATTCCCACTACCACCCCTGGCGGCCGGAAAATCCCCAGTGGATTCTCCCGGCAGGAACTCGCTCAAACAAGGAGAATATATATAAGTACGGGCTCACCTTTGCAGGCGACGGACCAAAGGAAGTCACCCTGCAGGTCAGCGCCGGGGGTATTCAAGGCACCAAAAAAATAGCGGTAATCAGGGCTGACGACATCCGGGCCCTTAAGGTTACGCCGGCGGAAATCAGCGCCAAAAGGGGGCAGGCCATCCCCTTAAGTTTCCATATTATCACGAAAGATAACCGCACCATTCCTGTTGAAAACCGTTACGTGCAATGCAAGGCGACAATCGGCGCCATCCAAAACGGCATCTACGAAACCGGCCGGCAAAGGGGCCGGGGCATAATCACGGCCAGTTTTAACGGCCACCAGGTGGAAATACCGGTGCAAATCGAATGTCTCTTCAAAGACAGTACCCAGAGCTGGGCCTTTGAACAAATCGAAGACCTGGCCGCCGCCGGCCTCGTCAAGGGTTTTGAAGACGGCACCTTCCGGCCGGCCCAACCGGTGACGCGGGCGGAAATGACCGCCCTGCTGGCCCGCCTGCTTGACTGGCCGCCCGCCCCCAGGGAAGCCCGTTTTAAGGATCAGCTTCCTGAGTGGGCGAAGGGCGTCATTTCCGCCGCGGTGGCCCAGAACATCATCAAAGGCTACCCTGACGGCACTTTCAAGGCCAATAATTACATTACCAGGGCGGAGCTGTGCGCCATTTTGGACCGGGCGCTTAAACCGGCCCTAACCAAGCAAAAGTTAAACTTTAAAGACGCCAAAGAAATTCCCGCCTGGGCGCAGGAAGCGGTAGCCCGGGTGGTGGCCGGCGGCCTGATCCGGGGCTACGAGGATGGTACCCTCCGGCCCAAAGCGCCGGTAACCAGGGCGGAAATGGCAACGGTGCTCTGGCGCAAAGTGCAGGCGGAAAACTAAACCCATAGTTTAATCTCTTTCCGAGGCAGGCGCATTTTCCTTTGTGCCTTTGTGCCTGTTGCCTCTGTGCCTAATCTTTAATTTAAGGCAGGCTTTTTGCCCGATGAAGCGTCCAGCCACGATCTTGCTGGCCCTGATGAAGTTAGACATCGGCGGCGCCGAAACCCATGCCGTCGTCCTGGCCCGCCACCTGACGGAAATGGGCTACAAAGTAATTATGGCCTCCAACGGCGGTTGCTTTGAAGCAGAAATCGCCCGGTACGGCGTAAAGCACTACCGGGTTCCTTTGCATCAGCCCAAAATATCCTTGATCTGGCGGGCCGCCTGGGCCATGCGCAGAATCGTCCGGGAGGAAAAAGTAGACCTCATTCACGCGCACGCCCGTATCCCGGCCTTTGTGACCGCCGTCATGGGCAGGCCGAAAAACGTTCGCTTCATCACCACCGCCCATTTTAACTTCGAATATCGCTACGGCTTAAAATACCTCTCCCAATGGGGAGAAAAAACCATTGCCGTCAGCGAAGATATTAAAGACCATTTAATTAAACACTTCCGGGTGCCGGCAGAAAACATCGTGGTTATTCCGAACGGCATTGATACGGACGTCTTCCGCCCTTTGCCCGGCGCCGGTCAAGAGGAAGAGGAGCGGGAAAAGCAGGAAGAACAGGAGGCAGGACGCGGGGAACAGGAAAGGCAAGAAGAGCGGAGAAGACGGGAGGAACGGGCAGGACGGAAAGGAAACGGGGAAAAGGAAACCCGGATCACCCTGGTCAGCAGGCTCGACGGCGAACAGCTGGCCGGCGTGGCTTTCAACTTGATTGCTGCCTGCGAACAGATTTACGACGCCTGGCCGGGGGTGCGGCTGACCATCGTCGGCGACGGCAACAAACGGCCCGGGGTGGAAACGCGCGCCCACCAATGCAATACCCGTTTGGGGAAGGTAATTGTTTCCATCTTGGGCGCACGCACGGACGTAAATAAAATCATGGCCAAAAGCGACCTGGTGGTCGGGGTAAGCAGAGTAGCCCTGGAAGCCATGGCCTGCGCAAAACCCGTTCTGCTGGCCGGCCCCCAGGGTTTCGGGGGACTGCTCGATCCCCAAAAACTGGCTTTTTTCCAAAAAGATAACTTCACCGCCCGGTCAGCCGGCGAAAAAACAACAGCGGAAAACCTGGCGGCCTCCCTCCAGGATTTTTTAAACCGGCCCGGCTCCTGGCGCACCGCCGCCGGCCGGGTTTTCCGGGATTTTATCGAGAAAAAGTACAGCAGCCGCCAGATGGCCCAAAGAGTGGCCCGGGTTTACCAGGAAGTTTTCAACCAACGGCAATAAAAATGTCCGTTAATGCCCTGAAAGCGCCAGGTATAAAGTTTGTCAGGCACAAAAGCACAAAGAATTCAGTTGTCAGTCGAAAGTCAAGCAGACGTCAGTTTTAAGGGAGGAATTCGCCTTAGCGAATTCCTTCTATCCCGACGACTGACCTCCGACGTCTGACGACTTTATTTGTGCCTGTGTGCCTTAGTGCCTTTGTGCCTGGTTGCCCCTTAGTGCCTTGATGCCCCTTAGGATTCGCTATTTAATCTGGCGCCGGGGCCGCGGAAAAGCGGGATGAGGGTCTATCCGGCGGTTATTTTTTGTTTATTACCGTCAGGCCGTAAATAACCCCCGTAGAAGAAGCCAGGTTGGTCTTAACTTTTACCTGCGCGCCGATTTTAACCTCCACGCTACCCACCATAACGTTGTTTTCACTGACCACCGCCCCGGAACGCAAGGTCAGCAGCACGTTATATTTTTCCGGCACCGCCGCCAGCACCATCCGCCCGTCCGCCGTCGGCACGGCCTCCTGATAAGGGGTAACCTCTTTTTTCACGATCTTGCCCAGGACAGCGTTGTTCTGGACGTCCCGGACCACCTGCCCTTCCTGGAAAGCTTCGGCAGTTGGAATGCGCACCTTTTCCACCAGGATCTGGTATTCAATTTCTCCGTTCTGGGCGGCCACGCCGCGGTTGACGAAAAACATTTTATACCCGCCGAAGACCAGCAGGGCAAGAAGAACCAGGATAACCAGGACATCCACCGCGTTAAACTTCGCCTTCACCTTGTCCATCCTCTCCCCTTGCAAGTTTTTCCAGTAAAAGCAGAATGGCGATTAAAATCCAGAAGAAAATCGCCAGGGAATAATACCACAATGTATAATCAAAAAAGGAATGGATGAAAAAGCCCGCCAGCGCGCCGCACACCCCCGCGCTTAAATTCTTAACGGCCCTGCTGCCCGCCGCGCTTAGTTTCAGACCCAACCGGAAAAGAGCAAGGAGCAGCCACAGGAAAATGCCCAGGCCCACGATCCCCATTTCGCTGAGCAACTGCAAAAAAAGATTGTGCGCGTGCGGAATAATCGCTGAATTGCGCATGTAAGTGTAATAGATCCGCGTAAAGGCCCGCCACCCCAGGCCTACCCCATACAGCCAGTAGTCCTTGAGCAGATCGAGGGTAGAATTCCAGATATCGAGGCGGTACAGGTTGGAAGCGTCTTTTAAGCTGGTCAGGTTAGCCAGCCTTTGGTGCACGGTCGCCGGTAAAAAGAAATAAAGAACGGCGCCGGCAGGGGGCAGGGCCAAAAGGAGAAAACGGCTGCGCACCACCGCAAAAACGCCGGCCGCGGCGGCAAACCCCAGCCAGCCGCCCCGCGAATAGGTGAGCAGCAGGCAATAAACGTTTAAGGCCGCGGCGGCCAGGAAAAAGATCTGCTCCGAGAACCGGCGGGCGTTGCCGAGCCCGGCGAGCAAAAGGGGGAAGGTCAAAACCAGGTAGTGCGCCAGTAAATTAGGGTTGTCAAAGACGGCATAGGCCCGGTTTTTGATGTCCGGGTTGGTGTTGGGGTCGACCCAGATTTTGCCCAGTTCGCCGATCGGGGTACCGAAATAATAATTGTAAACGGCGTAGCCGGCCACCAGGAAGGAGCAAACAGCCAGCATCCGCACGAGACTATCCAGCTCCCCGGATTTTTCGATTGTCCCGGTCAGGAGCAACAGGTAAAGAAAACCGGCCGCGGCAATCAAGAAATCAAAAAGGCTGGTGGCAAGGGAAACCGAGGTGACGGCGGCGTAAAACTGGACGAGCAAAAACAAAATTGCCGGCACGAAGGCGCCCGAGCGGGGCCAGCGCAGCGGCACCCTCCGGAAAAACAAAAAAACCGCGGTAAAGGCAATCAAGGCAAACAGGGTCCGGAACCGGAGAAAAGGAAGGAACAGGGCCACGGCCAGCAAAAGCGTCAGGCCAATCGTCCGGGTGACCGGAAGAGAAGCTTCGGGCGCCTTTGCCGCCGTCTCTTTGCTTTCACCCCGGGCAGTAAAGCTTTCTATTTTCTGCAGCAGTGCCCCGATCGCCCGGCAAAAGGCGCTCTTTGCCGCCCAATCGGCGGTCAGCCAGGAATACAGCAGGCTCCGCCGCCAGACCATGCTTAAACCGCCGGCCATTTTCCAGGTAAGGCTTTCCTTTGCCGCTTCGGCCAGCCTACCCCGCAATTTATCCCATACCGCTTCCATCAATGCCAACCATCCTCGTCCCGGCGAACATTCTGGATTAACCGCAAGACTTCCTGCGCCCGGGCCGCCCAGGAGTGCTCCCGGACCGCCTCCTTTTGCCGGCGCGCCTTTTCCGCGCTATGCTCCCGCAAAGCCAGGTCAATCCGGCCGGCCAGGTCCGGCGCCGTCGTTCCCACGTACACGTAATCGCGAAATTCGGCCACCGCCGGCAGGGCGGTACTCACCACCGGCCGGCCCGTAGCCAGGTATTCGTAAAGCTTCAAAGGGTCCGATTTTAAAGAGTGTTCGGCGGTGGTCCGGGGCAGCAAAAGCGCCGCGGCCGCCTGCAGGTAGGCGGGAAGCGCCGCGTAAGGCCGGCTGGAAAGCCAGTGGACGTTGGGCCTGGCCAGCAGTTCCGCCCATTGCTGCGGGTCAACGGTTCCCGGGTAGTAATGCCCGATCAGCACCAGGGAATATTGCGGGCGCAGGTCGGCCAGTTCCTTCAGCAGGGCGACGTCCAGCCAGGAATTGATTGAACCGGCGTACATCAGCAGCGGTTTCGGAATCCCGCGCAGTTCCCGCGGGATTCCGCGCAGTTCCGCCGCCGCCTCGTCCGCTGCTTCTGCCGCCGGTTGGCGCCCGGCCCGGCCGCCGCCTTGTCCGGGATCTGGGCGGGCGCCCCCCCTGCTGCCCCGCCCGGGGGTCCGTCCGAAATGCTCAACATCTACGCCGTTTCTCAGCACGGAAATTTTCCGCCCGTACATCAGCTGATACTTTTCCGCCAGTTCCGCGGAGACGGCCGCCACCACCGAACTTTCCTTTATCAAATAATTAAAAAAAGACTTGTTTACCGCCAGCGTGGTGGGATCGTTAACGATCTGGGGAAAGGCAAAGCTGTCGTCTAAAAGGTGAAAGAAAAGATGCACCGGGCGCAGGCCGGCGAGCATTCCGGCCTGCGTGTAGCTCCAGGAAGAAACGTAAAATAAAGTGCACCGGCGCCAGCCGGAACCGTACCGGGAAGCCAGCACCCCCGCCAGCCCCCGGGCGCAAAAGGCGTTGGCCAGACCGCGCAACCCTCCGCGCACGGGCAAAAACCCGAAAGGAGGGGAAAGCCGTTCGATGCCGTCGGAAACTTCCCTTCGCCAGCGCAGGCTGCGGAAAAAATAAGCGGGCTCCGCCAGGGCGGCCCTGATTCCCAGCGGCGGGTCGACGTAAAGCCTGTCCACCCCGGTCATGGCCCTGGCCAGCAAGCGCACCGTATCATTGATTTCCTGGTGGTCCCAGGGATTCATCCCCAGGAAAACAACCGCTTTGATTTCCGCCAAAATACACACACTCTTTGCTCAGTTTCTAAACCCGCTCGAAACCCCGTTCTATTTTATCGCACTCCCGCTAAAGATTCAATACTGCCCCCCACATACTCTATCAGGACGACCCCTTTTTGCATGCTTTCCTTATCAGGACGACCCTTTTCTATGCATGCCTTACTGCCACCAAACATAAACAAATGCTGTTAATAGCATCTATAAACCCTGCCTAAAGATAATTTCCAAAATATATTCCGGCCGCTGTCTGACTACCACGGTGCCGTATTTTAACTTTTCTTTTTTAGGCAGGAGTTTGCCCGCAAAAGAAGAAAATAATAGTTGGACAAAATAAGGATTACAATGGAGAAAACACGTTTGGACAGCTTGGGAAGTAAGTAAAAAGGCAGGTTTTCACCATTGGCTGGCGGTCAACCTCTGAATGTGCTGCACATCATCAGCGACACCAACATCGGCGGGGCGGGGAGCTACCTGCTGAATTTTTTGGAGTTTTTTGACCGCTCCCTTTTAAACGTCCGGGTGGTTTGTCCGGCCGGCTCCCTGCTGGCCGCCCGGTGCGCCGCCAAAGGCGTGGAAGTCATCGAAACGGCCCGGATGCCGGGGGATGAATCCTTTCAACTCCAGGGCCTTTCCAGGCAGATCAGGGAATTAGTTTACATAATCAGAAAGCACCGGATCCAGGCGGTACATACCCACGCCAGCTTCGCCGGCCGCCTGGCGGCCAAAATAGCCGGGGTTAAATGCATTATTTATACCAAACACCGTTTGGATGAAATAAAAAAGCCGCTCAAAAACAGCTGGAAAGATAAATTGCGGCAACTGGTCAACGACCGGACCTGCAGCCGCGTTATCGCGGTCAGCGAGGCGGTCAGGGAAAATTTAATCCGGCAGGGTGTGAACCCCGGGAAAATCGTGGTTATTCACAACGGAATAGATATTGAGGGCTTGCGGAAAAGGGCGCAGCAAACAGGGATTCAAAAAAACGGGAGGAACAGGGAGGAAAAAGGGGGTTTTCCCGCCGGCTGGCCGTTGCCTGGAACCGCAAGCAGCGTGGTGGGAATGGTCGCCCGCCTGGAGCCGGAAAAGGGACACCGTTACTTTCTCGAGGCCGCCAGGGATATTTTAACCATCAAAAAGAACGTCAAATTTGTAATTGTCGGCACCGGCTCCCTGGAAACAGAATTAAAAGAGCGGGCCCGCGCGTTGGGGATCCAGGAAGCGGTCATCTTCACCGGGTTCCAGGAAAACGTCGCCGGGCTGCTGGCCGCCATGGATGTGGTGGTTCTGCCCTCTTTAACGGAGTCGTTTGGTCTTTCCCTGGTGGAAGGGATGTGCCTGGGCAAACCCTGCGTGGCCAGCAGAGTGGGCGGTATTAAAGAGATTATCACGGACTGGGAAAACGGCCTGCTGGTAGAACCGGGGAACGCCCGCGGGCTGGCCGAAAAAGTCTTCTTCCTGCTGCAAAACCCCACCTTCGCGCAGGAACTGGGCCGGCGTGCCGCCCGCACGGTCGAGGAAAAATTCGACGCCCGGATCATGGCTGGAAAGATAACTGAGCTTTACTACCATCATTATTACAAATGAAAGGAATTATTTCAGGAGTCTCGATCAAGCACTTCTAACGTCAAGTTTGCCGACTGCCGGGCCAAATCCTGCAGCGGTTTTATTTTTTCCTCCAGGCTTCGCCGGAAACCCTCCGGATCACGCAAAACTTCGTCCACCGCCCCGTTTAATTTTAAAAAATCCAGGTCACTTACCCGCGCCGCCGGCTTAAGCTGCAATTGATCCAAAAACCGGTCGATCTTCGGATCGTAAGAGATGCCCACCAGCGGAACATTTAAAATGGCGGCGAAAATCAGCGCATGCAGACGCATCCCGATCAATAGATCCAGGCATTTCATCACACTGACCATTTCCTCGACGGTGCAATTCTTTTCCAGCACCGGCGCCGGTTTTTGCATCAGGGCGGCAACCTCCCGGCAAACAGCTACGTCGGCAGGGTAATGAAAAGGCAAAAAGACGACCTGCCAGCCCTGATCGGTTAGCCTGTCCGCCGTTTTGGCCACGGCCTGCCGCCCCTTTTTCGCAAAACCCGGCCAGTTGCGGACGGAGATGCCGGCTATATGGGAAGTGGGAGGTGAGAGGTTGGAGGTGGGAAGATGTACGGCAGAATCCGGCTTTTGAATTCCGGCTCGCGATTGCTGATTGCGGGTCTCCGGCCCGGCCTGCTTTTGAACATTTCCAGAGATTCCAGCTGCAGGGATTTCCCCTTTCGGCCCTTTGTCTGTTCCCCCGCCGGTTTTCCGGATACCGAAGCGGGCCAGAATTTCCCGCCCCGCCTGCGCGTCGATTTCCGCACAGGAGAGCCCCAGGGCGGCGTCAACGGTTACGTGTACCGGGGGCCCGGCGATCCCCATCCCGGCCAGGTCTTTTGCCGACTGTTCGTCACGCACGATAATCATCCTGGCCCGGCTGGCAATTTTGCGCACCAGGAACTGCCCGGACAGGGTGCGCACCGGTCCGATCCCCTGGGCATAAAACACCACTGGTTTTTTTAATTTTAACGCCAGCCACACTACTCCCAGGTAATAAAGCAGGCTCTTGATCCCCGTCACGTCTTGCAAAAGGCTGCCGCCGCCGCTGACCAGCAGGTCGGCGTCCCGCAAAACCCGGTAAATCTCTTTGAGCTGCCAGCGGTTGACCGCCTCCACCCCGTAAAGCCTTTTCGTTTGCGCCGCGTCGTTGGACAACACAATTACCTGCAAAGCCCCGCGGCAACCTTCGGGGTGCTGTTTTTGCCTTTGCGCCCACTGTTTTTGCAAAGCGTCCAGCATGGCCCGCAGCACCGCTTCGTCGCCCAGGTTGCCAAATCCGTAATACCCTGATACGACCACGCGGGGCGGCCTTGCCCGGACCAGACCTTCACCCTTCATTTTTACGTGCCCTATCTCCAACAAAATTTTTTTCCGTACCGGGAAATCACCAAATTCCAAAGGAAAATAAAAATTAAGCCCACGCAAACGCCCAGCCACAAGCCGTGGATTGTCCGCAGGCCGGATACGGCCAGCGGCGTATGGATGTGGACAAAAGTATTGACAACAGATATCTGCCCGATGGCGCCCAGCAAAAGGAGAGGCAAAAAGCGGTTATCCCGGTACCCGGTATAATACAACAATAACAAAAAGGGGTGGCCGATTAAAAACTCCTTTGTCCGCGGCCGCACCACCAGAAGGTGCTCGAGGATTGCCCTTACTTTTAATTCCAGGGAGGATGGCGGGATGATTTCCTGGGTACCGGTGCGGAGCAAATATACGGCCAGCACCATCAACAACAGAACCGCCGCCACAACCCACTTGAAAAGCACCGGCTGATTGAACAGGCGCGCAATATGTTCCCGGACATCCTTAATTTCTGCCTGACCAAAACCTCTCCAGGCAAAAATCACCGCCAAACATAGCAAAGGAAAAACGTAGGCCGCTTTCACGCCGGCAAACTGGTCTAATTTTAACATATACCGGGTGTCGGCCAGAAGGCCGACAATCAACAGCGCTCCCCCTAAAGAAAAGAAAGTCGTCCGCAAAAACAGCAGGACGCTGCGGGGAATCGTCGCCGGGGAGGATGGCAAGTTGGCCTGGACGGAAAAAACGGGAAAGATAACCGCCGCGGCGAAAGCCATCAACCTGGTACCTGCCTCCGGAGCTCCCACAAGCACCCCGGCCCACCCAACTGCCGCAACCAGGCCAATTAACGGGCGCAAGCGAAACACTCCCGCCTGCCGGAGCACCCCCATCCCGCCGGCAATCACCCCCAGGCCCATTAAAAACAACAACCACCTGGGCTGGACCAGCGGGGGCAGGGGTTGGCCAGGTCCTGCGGCAAGGCCCTTTTGCTGCAGTTCTTGCTTTAAGGTGCTGACAAATTCAAGATTTTGCGCCAGAAAATCACCCGCACCCGGCCCCACCAGCGGGTAAACCAGCAGAACCCGCACGTTGCGCTCGGTCGCGGCCAGCAAAAAACGGGACCGCAAAGCGGCAAAAGAAGATATTTTGAGTTCTTCGGGGTCCGCCGAGTGCAGGCGGAGCACCTGCCCGTCCAGCAGGGCGCCCAGTGCGGCCAGCCCTTTTTGCGGGTGAAATTCGATCTGCACGACGGGCACGCCCAGGTTTTTCACGTTTTTTGCCAGCACGGGCAAATGTTCCGGGTATCCGGGCACGGAATTGCCGTAAAAAGCTATTGCCGATAAATTTGGGATATCCTGCAAAGGCTGAAAAAATTTCGCCAGGCCCGCTTCTGTTGCTCCCGGCCAGTTCCGGACCTGGACGATGGCGTTCAGCCCGGCCAGCGCGCTCTCCGCCAGCGGCCCGGCGGGAAAACCCAGGCCCAAACCGGCCAGCGCGTCCAGGCCCGCGCTAACGCAGACAACAAAGGCATTTGCTCCCCCGCCGGAGGCGTTACGGGGATTACCGGCATTATTTCCCTGCGCCGGCGGGGCGTACACGCGTACGGCGGCGTCTGGCGCCTTAATTTTCAACTGCCCGGCCAGTCTGCGCGCGGAGCTTTCTTCGGTAGTCAAAAAACAGGTGTCTGCCGCGCTGATTTTCCCCTGGTCAACAAGGCCGCCCAACCAGACTGAAAAATCGCCGCCCGCCCGGCTTAAAAAATACAGCTCCCGGCCGGTCAGAACAATAAACTCGCCGCTCTTTTTTCCCTCTTCCACCGTGGATTCTTGAAAAAATACGGCGGTTAACCCCCGCTCGCGAAAAAGTTTCATCACCTCAACAGGCTGCTTCCCGGCCAGCCCGGCAAGACGCTGCAATTCGGCGTAGGGCATCGCCAGTTCCACCCGGCGGTTGCCTGCCTCCAGATTATAACGCTGCCCGGCCGCGTACCCGGCGGCAACTATTCCCGCTGCCAACAATAACGCCAGCATCATTGGATACCAGCGTTCTTTTTTAAACAATTCGCTCACCCTGTTATTTAATTATGATCTTTACATAGTCCGTTTTGCCGGCCTGTTCATCCCCACCGGCACTTCCCGGTTCAACGGATCCCTGAACAGTACCGCTCCCTGGTTTCGGTGCGCTCTTGTTCGGGGCGGGAATTGACCCCAAATTACCGCCTTCCTTTTGCCCAACACCGGCCCCGGTATTGGCGGCGCTCCCGGAACCCTCTTTGCCGTTGCCGGCAGAACCGCCCGCCTTTTGACTGCCGGAAGCTCCGCCGGGAGCAGAACCGGTTCCGGCACCGGAGCTGGTTCCGGCACCGGGGGAAGAAGCTCCGGGCTTCCCGTTGGCAGTAACGTCCCCTCTCACCGCCGCTGTTTTCTGATCTTCCGGCGATTCCATGGCCAGCGTTTTTGAAACCGCGTCCATGTTTACCGTTGGGCCTGCCACCACCTTCGTTACCTGCCCTTCCTTAAACAGGCTTAAGGCTACCTGCCTGGCCTGCTGCGGATCCACCGCCCAGTAACTTAAGCCCCCCTGCTCCAAAAAATGGCCGGGCAACGTCTGGGTAACAATCTCCATCTGGTCGAATTTTTTCGCCGCTCGGGCGAGGGTGATCATTTGCTTTAACCCGAGGTTGGTACGAAGGGATTTATTTATTTGCGGAATCAACTGGGGCAGCTTCAAAAGGGTATCTGCCTGCATCACCTCCGTGGCCAGCGCCTTGAGAAACTTTAGCTGGCGCTCGGTCCTGGTGATGTCCCCCAGGTCGTCGTTCCGGTAACGAACATACTGCAGGGCCTTGCGGCCGTCCAGCCGCTGCTCGCCCGGCTTTAAATCAATGGCGTAGGCGGGGCCGTCCACGGGATCGTAATAGTACATGCGTTTTTCCACATTAATGGTCACCCCGCCCAGGGTATCCACAATATCCTTAAAGCCCTCCCAGTTGGTCAGGGCATAATATTTCACCGGAAAGCCAATCAGCCCGGAAACCACCTGGGCGGTTAGTTCCGGCCCGCCGTAAACGTTGGCTGCGTTTATTTTATCCCAGCCGTGCCGGGGAATATTAACCCTGGTGTCACGCGGGATGGACAACAGGGACAGGCGGTTGTCGGCCGGCTCGACGTGCGCCACGATAATCGTATCCGTCCTGGCCACCGTCTCGCCGGGCCGCGCGTCTACTCCCAGCAACAGCACCGTCAGCGAATTTACCGGTTCGCCGGCTCCACCGAGCTGATCATCGTCAGGGGCACCCGGTTGACCGGCCAACTTCAGCCACAATTCGCCGGCCACCAGCGAAAGACCGGCAAAAAGCAATAAACAGCCCGCACAGAAGAGAATAAAAGGAAGATTTCGCTTTAACCTCGGCAATTAAAACACCTCTTCCGGAGATCCTTCCTTTACTTCGCCCCGGCCCCGCGGTACATGATAATGACCGGGGATTGGGCGCGGATGCCCCGGCCGTCCGAACGCGGAATAATTAAAAGGTGGTTGCGGGCGACCGGTTGACCGTCGGTAATGTTAGCACCGGCAGTGACATCGGGAATGCCGCTTCCCGTTGGATCGACGGCGACTGCATTGCCCGTCCTGACAATAATTTCCGTACCCGCTCCCGCCGTAAACTCCTGACCGGCGGTTAAGTTTTTAACCAGCCACTGAAACTCCGCGGGCCCGTTTGTTCCCAATACTTCTTTTACGTATTTCTCCACAAAGCTTTTCGTCACCAGGGGATCCAGGCGGGAACCCGGCTCACCTTCGTCAGCCGCTGCAGCCAGCCCTGCGTAACCCGCCGCCGCTGCCGCTAAAACCAGCAAAAGGGCCAGCAACGCTTTCCGTCCCTGCATCGGACAAACCTCCAAAAGCTTCCGTAAAAAAGCTTTATGCTCTAGTTTTTCGACAACCCGCACCCTTTTCCCTGCAAAACATTTACAATTTCTATAAATAACGGGATTGAAAATAAAGTTACTTGCGATCCCTTAGCCCCGCCAACAAAGCCCGCCAGGCAAACCTGGGCAGCACCAGCATGCGCCGCCAGCGCCGGGGTTCGCGCAAAAGGCGGCCCAGCCACTCCAGGTGGAGCCGCTGCATCCACGCGGGCGCCCGTTTTACGCGGCCGGCCAGGACGTCGAAGCTCCCCCCCACCCCCAGCGCCACCGGCACTTCCCACTCCGGCAAGTGGCGGGCGATGAATTCCTCCTGCTTCGGCGCCCCCATCCCGACAAACAAAAGGTGCGGCCGTGCCCGCCTGATCATTTCGAGAACTTCCGTTTCCTGTAAATTTCCACGTTCCTGAAAATATCCGTGGCACGTTCCGGCCACGATCAGCTGCGGGTGCTGCTGCTTTAAGCGGGTGGCGGCTTCTTCGGCCACCCCCGGCGCCCCGCCCAGCAAAAAAATCCGCCACCCTTCCCGGGCCGCCCTGGCGACCAGCCGCAGCATTAAATCGATCCCCGTCACCCGCTCCGGCACGGGCTTCCCGGCAACCCGGGCCGCCCAGACGACTCCCGCTCCGTCGGCCGTCACCAGCGCGGCGCCGTTAATTAAAGCCAACAGCCCAGGCTCCCGCTGCGCCCGGTACAAAATCTCCGGATTCAAGGTAATTACCTGCCGGGGAGAGCCGGCCCGGACGAAACCCGCAATGCGCTCTTCCACTTCCGCCATCCGCAGGGCATCGATCCGGGCCCCTAAAATTTCGACCTGCACCCTGCTTACTCTCCTTTACTATTATTGACGTGTAATATCGGGTTTTTGTTCCCTCTGGGGAGAGTAAAATTTCCGCCGCGAGCGCCACCGCTCCTTCCAGTCGTCCAGAATGCTGTAAATTACCGGCACCAGCACCAGGGTAATCAGGGTGGAAAAGGCCAGTCCGCCGACCACAACTGTGGCCATGGGCGCCTGCCCCTCGGAACCCGAACCGATGGCCAGCGTCATGGGGAACATGGCCAGAATGGCGGTCAGCGCGGTCATTAAAATGGGGCGCAGCCGGATAGGCCCGGCCGTCAGCAGCGCCTGCGCCCGGTCGTACCCGCGCTGGCGCAGCTTGTTTACGTAATCAATCAAGACAATGGCGTTCTTGACGACAATGCCCACCAGCATGATGGCGCCGATGAAGGCGGGCACGGAAAAGGTCCGGCCGGTGGCCAGCAGGCTGATCACGATGCCGATCAACGTAACCGGCACCGAAAACATGACAATAAAGGGGAACAGGGCGGATTCAAACTGCGCCATCATCACCAGGTAAACCAGCACCACCGCCAGCACCAGAGCAAGGGCCAGGTCGGTAAAAGTCTCCGTCATCATTTCCTGCTCCCCGCCGAACTCGATGGCGTAGCCGGAAGGCAGGGAAACAGAGGCCAGCTTGCCCCGGATGTCTTTGATCACGGCGTTCAAGGGCCGCCCGGCGATTTGGGAGCGGATCGTCACCTGGCGGGACTGGTCTAAACGCTCGATGGTGTGCGGACCATAGGCCAGTTCAAAATCGGCCACCTGGGCCAGGGGAACCTTGACTCCCAGGGGAGAAGAAATGGTCAACTCCTTCAGTTCGTTTATTCCCGCCTGCCCGCCCTTTTCACCTTTGGCCAGCAATACCCGGATGTCCACTTCCTCCCCGCCGGAACGGTAGCGGGTCGCCACCGTTCCGTCGATGGCCGTGCGCACCGTGGAGGCGATCTCCAGGGGGCTCAAGCCGTAGGCGGCGGCCCTGTCCCGGTTTACCGCCACCTGGATTTCCGGCCGCCCCTCCTCCAGGCTGCTGGCCACCTGGCGCGTTCCCGGCACCTGCCGGACCAGTTCCGCCACCTCGTTCCCCAGCCGCTTTAAAATGTTTAAATCGTCCCCCTTAATCCGCAACTCCACCGGCGCGGACATGCTGCGCTCCTGGAAGCTGGGGTCCATGGCCGCCACCTGGATTTCGGCACCGGGGATGTTTTTCACCAGTCCGCGGACCTTTTCGGCCACCTCGCGGTCGGAGAGAGCGCGTCGCGATTTATCCACAAGCTTCAGGCTCACCTGCGCCTGGTCGGTGGAAACGGAACCCCACATCCCCTGGATGCCGGTAAAGCCCACGCCGGTAAAAATGCTTGCCACCTCGGGCAGGTCTTTGGTCAGCTCCTCCACCCGGGCGGCGATCTGGTTCGTCTGCGCAAGGCTCGTTCCCTTGGGCATCTCGATGGTGATATTCACGTACCCCTGGTCCATGGTGGGCATAAACTCAAAGCCCACCAGCGGGAAAGCCGCCGCGCTAAGCACGAAGGCCGCCGCCACGATGCCGAGCACCCAGCGGCGGTGCGTCAGGGCCCAGCCCAGCAGGCGGCGGTAGCCGTCGTTCAATTTATTAAACCAGTTTTCCGAAAGAAGATAAATCCGGGAAAGCAAGCCTCTCCCCGCCCGGGTGCGCTCCTCAAAAATAAGGTAGCGCGAGGCCAGGAGGGGAACCACCGTCAGAGCTACAATCAGGGAGGCGAAAATGGAAAAAGACACCGTCAGGGCCATGGGTTTAAACAACTGCTCGGCCAGGCCTTTAACGAAGACGATGGGCAGAAACACCGCCATGGTGGTGAGGGTGGAGGCAATGACCGCGCCGCCCACTTCCTCCGTAGCCGTCTTCGCCGCCTCGAACAATCCGTAACCCTGCTGACGATGCCGGAAGATATTTTCCAAAACGACGATGGCGTCGTCGACGATTAAACCCACCCCCAGGGCAAGACCGCCCATGGAGACAAGGTTCAAAGTCATGTTATTAAAATAAAGCAAGGAAAAAGTGGCAATAATGGAAATCGGGATCGAAGTGGCGATGATCAAGGTGCTGCGCAGGTTTCTTAAAAAGATCCACATCACCAGCACGGCGAGAATGCTGCCCGCCAGAATTTCCCTGACGACGTGGGTAATCGATTCCTCAATAAACTGCGCCTGGTCCATCACCACGGTGAATTTTACGTCCGGAAGCTCTTTTTGCAGGTCCTTAAGCGCCTTTTTGACTTCCCGGGCCACCTTCACCGTGTTTGAACCGCTTTGCTTCTGGATGAAAACGCTGATCCCCGGCTGCCCGTCCAGGCGGCTGAACTGGGTGACCTTTTTCTGACCGTCAATGACTTTCGCCACGTCCCCCAGGTGCACGGGGACCCCGCCGGGGGCGCCCACCACGGTGCTGCGGAGCTCATCCAGATTTTTGAACTCCCCGGTCACCCGCACCAGCCAGTCCTTGCTGCCCTCCAGCACGGCACCGCCGGAAACGTTCATGTTTTCCCCTTGAAGCGCACTGGTCAAGCCATTTAGAGTGAGGCCGTACCCTTCCAGGCGCACGGGGTCAACCAGCACGCGGATTTCCCGTTCGTACCCGCCCGCCGACCAGACGCTGGCCACGCCTGCGGCCCGCTCCAGGCGCGGCTGGATGGTATCTTCGACAACCTGTTTTAAATGGGCGGCGTCCCGGGAAGATAAAGCCAGCTGCATGATCGGCAGCTGGTTGGGGTCCATCTTGAAAACTACGGGCGATTTCACGCCTTCCGGCAAATACTGCCGGATCAGGTCAATCTTTTCCCGCATCTGGAAGGTGGCGTAATTCATATCGGTGCCCCAGTTGAACATGACAATAACCACGGAATTGCCCATACTGCTCATGGACATTACCTGGTCGAGGTTATTGACGGTGGCCAGGACGGCCTCCAGCGGCTCGGTGACCTGCCTTTCCACCTCCTTGGGCCCGGCGCCCGGGTATTCGGTAATCACCGCGCCGACCGGCAGCTCCATTTGCGGGTAGAGATCGATGCTCAGGCGGGTTAACGAAACACCTCCCAGGATCAGCGTCACGATCACTAAAACGGCAATCAACATGGGCCGGCTGATGGCAACATCGGTAATTTTCATTCAAACACCCCGTTAACTTTCTCCCTTCGCACCTTTATGACCCTGTGCCTTTGTGCCTTTTTTAACTTTGCACCCGGGTACTCTGTTCCTCTTTCCCTTTGTGCCTTTGTGCCTTTGTGCCTTTGTGCCTTATCTGCTTATTCCACCACTTCCACCTTTGCCCCTTCCTGCAGGTTTTCCTGCCCGGCAACCACCACTTCTTCCCCTTCCGTCAAACCGGCGGTAATGATGATCCGCCGGCCATCCGATTCGCCAATCTGAACCTCTTTCTTTTGGGCTCGCCCCTCCTTAACCACCCAAACAACATCTTTATCTTCCGCTTTGATTACTGCCTCCCGGGGAACCAAAAGCGCCTCTTTTTGGGGCGGCGTCAGCTGCACCTCGGCAAACATGCCGGGTTTTAAAACATGTTTGGGGTTATCAATCTGGATCTTGAGAGGAAAACCTTTGCTCACCGGGTCGGCGGCCGGAGCGATAGTGGTGATTACGCCCGCAAAAGGCTGCCCGGCAACGGCGCTGATTTTCACCTGTACTTTTTGCCCCGGTTTTAACTGGTTAACTAAATTTTCGCCGACCGTTGCTTTGACCTCCACTTTGTCAAGATTGGCCAGGGAAATCACCGGGGTCATCGTCGAAGCCATTTCCCCGGGATTCACGTTACGGGCCGTCACCAGGCCGGAGATGGGCGCCCTGACGAAGCTGTCGTTGTAGGCGGATTCGGCCAGCGCCAGGTTGGCCCGCGCCTGGGCCAGCTGGGCCGGCAGGGCGCGCTCTACCTGCTCTTTCGCCTGTATATATTT
Organism: Bacillota bacterium; assembly: GCA_040755215.1. Classification (GTDB taxonomy): domain Bacteria; phylum Bacillota; class Desulfotomaculia; order Desulfotomaculales; family Nap2-2B; genus JAIMBK01. The sequence goes on from JBFMBG010000007.1 coordinate 58,875, forward strand.
TAATTCGTATTCCGCTTCAAAAACGGCCCGCGGAATCGCCCCCTGCTCCAAAAGCTGTTTTCCCCGCCGGTAATTGGCCTCGGCCACTGCGTAAGCGGTGTGCGCAACGGCCAGCGCCGACTCGGCGGCCGCCACCCCGGCTTTGGCCTGCTCCAGGCGCGCCGCCAGGTCCGTATTGTCCAGGGTAACCAGCACCTGGCCGGCGCGCACCGCGCTGCCCACGTCCACGTGCACGGCGGCCACCTTGCCCGGCATCTTCGCCACAACGTTAGCTGACTGCCCGGCTTCCAGCTTGCCGCTGACCACGCTGGCGGCTTCCAGAGTGCCCATTTTTACCTTCGCCGTGCTCACCGGCACGGCGCTCTCCCGGCCGCCGCCACCGGCAGCGGGTTGCTGCTGCTTCCCCGCGCACCCGCCGGCCAGGAAAAGAGCCAGAACGACGACCAGGAAAAGGACCTGTCCCCGGCAGGCCTTTTGACGGCAGGCCCTTCGATCTTTTGTACTTTTCCCCGCCGAAAATAAACTGGTGTTCATGATTGCAATCCACTCCATCTCCCCGGATTATTAAGCAAACCTTTTGAATAAACCCATTAAATCTATATACCGTAAAATCTGTAAAAAGTTTCATTGCTTTTTTTAGTTTGCCCCTTATTCTTTTTCTTCCTCTTTCATTATCCGCAGCAATTTCTCATAGATCCTCACCAGTTGTTCCAGATCGTCATCAGCCAACTGTCCCAGATACTTTTCCATGATCTGCTTACGCCCGGCCTGACAGGCTTTAAGCACCTCCTCTCCCTGCGGCGTTACTTCCAGCCACACCAGGCGCCGGTCGTCCTCGTCCCGGCTGCGGGTAACCAGCCCGGCCTTCACCAGCCTGTCAACCAGGGCGGTAATGGCGCTCAAAGAAACCCCGATCTCCTCGGCCGCCGCCGACACCGTCATCCGGCCGTGTTCGTGAATCCTTTTCAGGACGAAAAACTGGCTGCCGGTGATCCCGTACGCCATGCTCACGTCCATTTTCGCGTGCATCCGGCGCATTAACTGCAAAGCCACCTCTTCCAGCCTTTCCAGAAGCCTCGAATGATTGTCGCCGCGCATTTCAATCTCCTCGCTTTAACAAAAACTTAACATTCCGAACAATTTAACATCTTAAGTATAGATTCGTAACTATCGCGTGTCAACAATTTTTAAATAGGGCTTTTATTAATTTTTGACCTTCTCAAACAGGGAAAAGCCTGAAAAACCTCTTGCCACCCGCTCCCGGCAAGTGTTAAACTATGCGAAGAAAAGATTTTTGATTTAAAGCCCTATTTAAAATATCCCGTGTTTAAGCCGTTGCAAGATAAGCAGGAGTTGCAATCTTTTCGTATTGTAGATGGGACCACTTCCCTAAACAATAGCAACGGCCGGGGAGGCCGGCCCTTCAGTTCATCTCCGCAGCCACCTGCCGGGCGTCGTATCGGCTGCCAATCTCCAGGAAGAGGCGCCGGGCCCGCTTGAGGTGGTTTTTGGCCGCCGCGGCGTCGCCTCTTGCCAGGGCGATCAACCGTCCGCAAGTTTCCGCCGCCCACTCTTCGTCAATCCCCCCCTCCCCCAGAGCAGGCCGCGCAAAAGCTCGCGCCTGACCCAGCGGCGCTGCTGCCAGAAAAGGCAGGCCGCCAGCAGGCGCACTGCTTCTGGAGACCTGTGCCGGCTCAACCTTTCCGCTGACCGGATCCTGCTTCCAAAATGAAAATGAAAACAAAAAACAGATTAGCCGGCCGTTTGAGCATGACCTGTTCGTTTTAGCAAACACAGAATCGACAGGTCCTGGACCGGCAAGATGAAACTGCTAAATGTTACCGACAGGTTTTAGTAAGCGTCCCTTCTGGGTAGGATTTCCAATACAAACGTTTTTCTCATTGGAGGATCAAAATAGAAAATGACCCGCCAATCACCCACGCGCAACCTGAACTTACCCTCCAAACCCTTCAGCTTTTTAACGTCTCCCTGGGGCGGAATCCTTTCCAGCCCACGCAGGGCTTTCTTAATCCTTTCCTGCGTTTTCCCGTCTAATGTCTTCAATTGTTTAACGGCCCGGGGCGATAAAATTACCTCATATGCCCAGCTCTTTCCAGACATCTTCGGCTTTAACCCCCAACCCGGCCTTTACTTCTGCTTCTCCCCGGGCAATGCTCTCCTTCTCTTCAGGAGTGATTTCTTCTTCCTCGCAGGACGCTTCAAAAGCCTTCAAAGCCAACATCTCTTCTATCTCGTTACTTACTTCATCCCTTTTATTTGCCAAAAGCTCAAGAATGTACAGCGCCACATAGAGCCTTTCCCTGGGAAGTCTTTTAATAATTTCAACAGCCCTTTGAGACAAATCCATATTGATCTCACCTCATTGGTTATTATATCTCAATATAAAAAATTAACCAACGTATTTTTTTTGCCTTTGACGTTTTTTTGACGATCGGGCGCTATGCTATTTAATAAACGCTGATGTCGGAAGGAGGTGGCGGTAGAAAGGAGGTGGAAATTCGCCTTACCCGGCCGCGATGAAGGCAGCAGCGCTGACGCATAAATAAAATATCCCCCGTCAATCCAACGATTGGGGGCACAAGGAAGAAAATTTCGCTGCAAATGGGGGTGGACAGCGCACAGGGCGTTATGCGATAATAGGGTGGGAACG
>JBFMBG010000008.1:0-55761 GCA_040755215.1 Bacillota bacterium
TAAGGAAGCGCGCGGATGATGGTAAAGCGGGGACCGCAGTTCGTGCAGTTGGTAAAGGGGTAGCGGTAATGGCGGTCGGCGGGGTCGGCCAGTTCCCGGCGGCAGTCCGGGCAGACGGCCACGTCCGGCGGTGCCAGCACCTTTCCGTCCGCCAGGCCGCGGCTTTGCTGGATGGTGAAACCCCTCTCACCCACAGGCGGCAGCACCTGGCTTTCCACCCGATCAATGCGGGCGAGCGGCGGCGGGCTGGCCGCCAGTTTCCGGACAAAAGCGGCGACCGCCTCCGCTTCCCCTTCAACTTCAATAATCACGCCCTCACCGTCGTTGTACACTTCGCCGCCCAGGCGGTAAGCGTGCGCCAGATTAAAAACAAAGGGGCGAAAACCCACGCCCTGCACGGTGCCGCTTACTTTTAACCGGTAGCGGACGGCCTTGTCCGGCACGGGATCGACCCCTTTCACCCCAGTTTACCGCCTGCTTACTTATTTCTGGCAAAAATAACCACTTGCTTTAATAAATTTAACCACAGATGACACAGAGAATATAGGTATCAGGAACCAGTAGCCAGGTTTCATTCTTAAGCCAGGATACCTCATTATTCCATATCTGGAAGGCAGAAAAAAGAAAATTCCTATGGAACTAAATTAGCCAAATCAGTAATGTTCTTTTCTCCTGATCGCATTCCTTCCGCTAAGCGTTCGAAACATTAACTTGCCTAAACCCTGATTCTACAGGCAAATTCTCAATATTTATGTTAACTATATCAGACAAATTATACCTGACGCTTATATCTAAAATTTCTATCCCGATCAGGTTTCCTTTTTCATCAAAATCTAAAATAACACCCTCTTCAATTTCTTTACTTTTGGCAACATAATCTTCCTTAAAGGTAACATAAAGAGCATCCGCTTCCCTGCTATACTCAATTTTCATCACTTTTCTCTCCTTTTAAGCTTTATTAACAACGCTAATGATCAATATCTCATTTAACCATTCTTTATACGTAACCTTAATATATTTGAATCCAATAGTTTTACATGCATTGATTCTTCCTTTAATTGAATCCTCAGTTTGATCAGGATTGAGTAATGTTAGCCTGACTTCTTCTTCGGTTATTTTTCTCCATTTCATCCTTCGTTTCGCATGTCTTGTATATTTTATCTCCTTTTTCAATCGCTCTTATCCCTACTTAAATAATATTATACACGTTTAACATATTCTTGGTAAAGGGGCGCCGGCCAATAGATCGAGAATCTTTGTGCCCCCCAAAGGGGTGCGGAGGTAAGCGTTGCCCTTTCCCGGTTTAACCTCCCCTGCAATGGCGGCCTGCCGGCCCAAAGGGTGGCTGCGCAAAACGGCCAGGGCCGCTTCTGCTTCCCGCGGGGCGACAACGGCCAGGAACTTTCCTTCGTTGGCCAGGTAAAGGGGATCGAGCCCCAGCAGCTGGACTGCCCCCTGAACCGCCGGGGTTACGGGCAGGGCATCCTCCTCCAGCCAGATGTCCACCCCTGCCGCCAGGGCGATTTCCTTTACCGCCGTGGCCAGACCCCCCCGGGTGAGGTCCCGCATTATTTTCACCGCCGGCGCCAGTGCCAAAAGATCCGCGATAATGCGGTTCAGCGGAGCACAGTCGCTTTCAATCTGGCCGTCTAAACCCAGGCCGTGCCTTTCGGCCAGCACCGCCATCCCGTGATCCCCCAGGGTGCCGTTGATCAGCACGCGGTCCCCCGGAGCTAGGCGGTGGTAGCCCAGGTCGATCTGTTCCGGCCGCCACCCCACGCCGGTGGTGGTAATGAAAAGCTTATCCAGATGCCCCCGCTCCACGACCTTGGTGTCGGCCGCCACAATTTCCACTCCCGCCTCCCGGCAGGCCGCGGCCATGGACCCGGCCACTTTTTCCAGGACAGCCAAAGGCAATCCCTCTTCAATCATAAAGGAAGCCGCCAGGTATTGCGGGCGTGCGCCGCTCACAGCCAGGTCGTTCACCGTGCCGCAGACGGCCAGCTTGCCGATGTCCCCGCCGGGGAAGAACAGGGGGCTGACCACAAAGGAATCGGTGGTTAAGGCCAGCCGCCCGCGGCCCCCGGGAAGCACCGCCGCATCCATCAGCAGTTTGAGCTCCTCACCGGAAAAGTATTTCCGGAACAGGCTGTCCACCAGTTCGCGAGTAAGCGCCCCGCCGTCGCCGTGGGCTAGAAGAATTACGGGGCCGTTTTGTGGGTCCACAGCAACACTTCCTTAAAAAGGAATTGGGAATTACACCCTCATGCCGCTTTTTCGCGGCACCAGCAGAGGATGAAAATTCCCGGCTTGCCGTTTGATTTGCCAGGAGTGACATATGTGTAGGGCTGACAATACCGGTCGTCAGTCGTCGAAGGCCGGACATCGGAGGTCGGAAGACTGCCTCTCGAAAAGTTTATGTTCCACGCTCTGTTTCTGACGTCTGACGGCCGACGACCGACGACTGAATTAAGTGCGCTCGTACTGGTAATAGGCCGCACAGGCTCCCTCTGAGGAAACCATGCAGGGGCCGACGGGGCGGGCGGGCGTACAGCTCCGGGCAAAGAGGGGGCACTCCGGGGGAGTAAGCTTTCCTTTTAACATGTCCCCGCAGCGGCAGCCCGCGCGGGGCCGGGCGGCTTTTTTGGGAACGGAAAACCTGGCTGCCGCATCGTAGGTTACATAATCATCCTGCAGGTGGAGTCCGCTCGCCGGAATTTCCCCCAGGCCCCGCCAGGAAGCCGCCGTCACCCCGAAACACTTCTCCATGACCGCCCGGGCCTGCCGGTTCCCCTCTTCTTTCACCACCCGGGTGTAGCCGTTCACCACTTCCGGCGAGCGTTTTTCCAGCATATCCAAAAGAAAATAAATCGCCCCCAGAATGTCCAGGGATTCAAAACCGCTGACCACCGCCGGGATTCCGTACTCCCTGGCAATAAAATCGTAGGCCTGCCGGCCGATAATGGCGCTGACGTGGCCCGGCAGGATCAACCCGTCGATACCCAGGTGCGGGTCCGCCAGCAGCGCTTTGAGGGCCGGCGGCACCAGTTTATGCAGGGAAAGGACGCTGAAGTTGCGTAAGCGCCGCCGGTGAGCTTCGACCAGGCAGAGCGCTACCAGGGGTGCGGTGGTCTCAAAACCTACGCCGATGAAAATTACTTCTCCGCCCTGGTTGGCCGTGGCCAGCTCCACCGCCTCTGCCGGCGAGTATACAACCTGCACCCGGGCACCCCGGGCCCTTTCCTCCTCCAGAGAAGAGGCGCTTCCCGGTACCCGCACCATGTCCCCGAAGGTGGCCACGGTCACGCCCGGCAGCCTCGCCAGGGCAATGGCCTTATCCAGGTCTTCCGCCGCGGTAACGCAAACCGGGCAGCCCGGCCCGCTGCGCAGCTCCATCGTTTCCCTCAGCAGGCTGCGCAGCCCGCTGCGGGAGATGGCCACCGTGTGGGTGCCGCACACCTCCATAAATACCGGCCGGCGCCCCAGGCGGCCGGCCAGACGCGCCGCCCGCTCGCTGACCCGGGCCAGCAGCCTTTTGCCCAGCGCCGGGTCGCCCAACTTACTCAGCAGCGGCACGGGAAAGCTCCTCCCAAAGGCGGATGCGCTCCAGGGCATCCTCCACGTCTACTTTTTCAATGGCGTACCCTGCGTGCACCAGCAGGTATTCACCGGGTTGCACCTCACCCACCAGGTGGGTGCCCACCCGCCGGCGCAGCCCGAAGGTTTCAATCACCGCCCAGGGTTCGCCGGAGATCACCTCCACCACCTTGCCGGGAACACCCAGACACATCAGCACCACTCCGTTTTAGTCGTCAGCCGTCGGACGTCAAGGATCAGGATAAAAGAATTCCTCACGAAGTTGCCATGGCGATCGGCATTTCGCCATAAAGAAAATGGGAACAGGAAACCGCTCTAAATATTTATTTGAATCTTTTGTGTCTTTTACGCCTCTGCGGTGAATTTTAAAAAAGCTTAGGAAAAGCCCTTCCTTTCCACCACCATTTTTTCCAGCCAGGCGACCCAGGCGGCCAGCCCTTCCCCGGTTTTTGCCGACGTTACAAAGATCTCCAGTCCGGGATTAATCCTGTGCATTTCGGAACAGCAGCCGGCCAGGTCGAAATCGGTATAGGGGAGCAGATCGGTTTTGCTGATCACGACTGCCTGCGCTTCCCGAAAAACCGCCGGGTACTTGGCGGGCTTGTCGCTGCCTTCCGTTACGCTCAAGAGGGCCACCTTCCGGTGCTCCCCCAGGTCGAAAGACGCGGGACAAACCAGGTTGCCCACATTTTCGATGAAGAGCAGATCGAGACCGGCCACGGGAAGTTCCGGCAGTGCCCGGGCGACCATCCGGGCATCCAGGTGGCAGATCCCCTCGGTATTGATCTGGATGACCGGTACACCCTGACCGGCAATTCGCTCCGCGTCCCGGGTGGTGGAAATATCTCCCTCAATCACGCCGGCCGCCACCCTCCCCCGCAAAAGGGCCAGGGTCTTTTCCAGCAGAGTGGTTTTTCCGGCTCCCGGAGAACTCAGCAGGTTCACCACCGCCACTCCGTGCCGGTCAAAAATTCTTCTGTTTTGCTGCGCCTGATCGGCGTTGGCCCGCAGCAGATCCCGGGCAAGGATCACTTTCAAAAATATTCCCCCATTTAACCATTCTTGATAGCATGTCTGGAAGCCGGCTACTCACCTTCGTAATAGTCTATAAAAAGTTCCCTGCCCTGCTTCAGGAACAGTTGTCGCGAACCGCAGCGGGAGCAATCCGCGGGCAGCCATGGCGAACCGGCAAATTCCTCCCCGCAGCCCCGGCAGCCGTAAAGAACGGGGCGGGTCTCGATTTCCAGCACCCCCCCGGCACAAACAGTGCCCTGAGAAAGCGCCCGGAAGGCAAAATCAAGGGCGTCCGGCAAAGCGCCGTGCCCCTCGCCCACCACCAGGTGAACCCGCTTGACTCTGGTGATTCCGTTGGTGGCGGCGCTCTCCACAACAATCTCCAGCAGGTTTTGAATCAGGGAAGCTTCGTGCATCATCATCCTTCTTCTATCCTGATGATTTCCCCTCTCGGCCCGTCCGGACCCAATTCAATTATACCGTAGGAATTATAAAGGGCAAATCGCCGATCGGTGGGGCTGCCCGGGTTAAAGAAAAGAACGCCGTCCCGGACTTCGTTGCGCGGGCGGTGGGAGTGACCGTACAGGATCACGTCCACCCCCGGCAGGGCGGCGGCGACTCTGGTCTCGAGACCGGCGGGAGGACCATCCCCGTGGATCACCCCAATTTTCCATCCGGCCGCCTCGAAAGTTACCCGCGCAGGGAGCTTCCGTCTCAGTTCTCCCGAATCCATGTTTCCGTGGACGGCAATCAGTTCGCCCAGTTTCTGAAACTCGCCGTAGGCGGAAAAAATTTCGAAATCTCCGCAATGGACGATAAATCCGATTTCCTGCAGAACCTTTTCCAGTTCGCGGGGAATCCATTCTCCCGGACGCCTGATGTGCGTATCGGAAATCACGGCTATTTTCATTTCCTCCACCTCAAACATTGCGGCCGGCGCCGGCGGTCGCCGTTAACCCGGCCTCCATGAAAATATCGGACACAAAGTTGTCCAGGCACAAAGGCACAAAGTAAATTTATACCTTTACTTTCCTATGTGCCTCTGTGCCTTTGGATCTTTGTGCCTTTGTGCCTCTATACTCTCCTGAAAACGATTTTCGTGATTAATGGAAAGAACGAAAGTTTACGTGAGAAACCCCCTTGCTTTTCTTTCAGGCAATTTCCCCTAAATAAGCGCCGCGTACCCGGGGGTCGGCCTGTAACTCGGCCGTCGGCCCGCTTAAAACAATGCGCCCCGTTTCCAGTACGTAAGCCCGGTGGGCAACCTGCAGGGCCATGTAGGCGTTCTGCTCGACCAGCAGCACGGTGGTCCCCTGGCGGTTAATGGTCTTGATGATTTCAAAAATCTCTTCCACCAGCAAAGGTGAAAGCCCCATGGACGGCTCATCCAGGATCAGCAGGGTGGGCTTGCCCATCAGGCCCCGGCCCATGGCCAGCATCTGCTGCTCGCCGCCCGAAAGGGTTCCGGCCAGCTGGCTTTTTCTTTCTTTCAGCCGGGGAAACCTCTCCATGACCATCTGCAGGGACTTCTCGACTTCATCCTTATCTGCCCGGGTAAAGGCCCCCATCAGCAGGTTTTCCGTTACGGTCAGGTTGGGAAAAATCTGCCGCCCTTCCGGTACGTGGGAAATACCCAGGCGCACAATTTTGTGGGCAGGCACCTTATTCAATCTTTGTCCCTTAAAAATAATCTCTCCTTTTCTGGCCTGGATCAAACCCGAGACGGCGCGCAGGGTGGTGGATTTACCGGCCCCGTTGGCACCGATGAGGGTGACAATCTCTCCCTCCGACACGGAAAAAGAAATCCCCTGCAGGGCCCGGATGGCCCCGTAATAAACTTCCAGATCCTTCACTTCCAGCAGCACATTGCCGTTGTTCTTCACGCCACCGTTGCCCCTTTCCCCAGATAAGCCTCCAGCACCTGCGGGTTGCGCCGGATTTCGGCGGGCGTACCTTCGGCGATGATCTGGCCGAAATCCATCACCACAATCCGTTCGCACAAGTTCATCACCAGGCCCATCTGGTGCTCAATCACCAGCACGGTGAGATCAAACCGCGCTTTAACCTCGCGCACCAGCTCCACCATGCGGGCTACTTCCGCCGGATTCATCCCGGCGGCGGGCTCGTCCAGCATCAGCAGCTTCGGCTTTCCCGCCAGGGCCCGGGCAATTTCCACCCGGCGCTGGTCGCCGTACGGCAGACTGCCGGCCTTATCCAGCGCGCGCCCGGCTAAATTTAAAACTTCCAGGATTTCGAGCGCCTGGGCGGTCACGGCGTCTTCTTCACGGTTGAAGTGCGGCGTGCGGACTACCGCGTCGAAAAAATTGTATTTGATCCGGTAGCCGAAAGAAACCCGGACATTGTCCAAAACCGTCATATTTTTAAACAGGCGGATGTTCTGAAATGTCCGCGCAATCCCCTTCTGCATCACCTTGTAGGGCGGCAACCCGGTAATATCTTCCTCCAGAAACCGGACGTTCCCTTCCGTCGGCGAATAAATCCCGGTAATCAGGTTAAACACGGTGGTTTTGCCGGCTCCGTTCGGACCGATTAAACCCACAATTTCCCCGTGCTCAAGATTGAGGTTAAAATTATTTACCGCCTTTAAACCACCGAAGTGTTTGGAGAGGTTCGTAATTTTAAGCACTGACATGCCTGTCGACTTCCTCCTTTGGCGCGCCGGCGGTTTTGATTCCGGGCACAAACATTTTCCATTCGCGTCCTCCGAAGATTCCCTGGGGTCGTAAAATGATGGTCACGATCAGGATTAAGGCGTAAATAACCCCCCGGAAATCGATAAAGTTCTGCCCCAGAACGATCCGCAGGCCTTCCAAGAGAAAGACCCAGCCTATGGCCGTGATGATGGTGCCGGTCATGCTGCCCAGCCCGCCCAGCACGACGATGAGCAAAAAGTCGAAGGACTTCAAAAAATCAAAGCTCGAGGGGTGCAAGAAGGGGTAGCGGTGCGCGTACAACCCGCCGGCCAGCCCGGCCAGGGCGCAACCCAGCACAAAAGCAAGGGTCTTGATCCGCGTCGTATCCACCCCCATCACGTCGGCGGCGATTTCGTCCTCCCGGATGGCGGTGCAGGCCCTCCCGTAACTGGAAAAGACGAAGTTGCGCACCAGCAGGACAATTAAAAAGGCAATCACAAAGATCACGTTAAAGCTGGCCACCTGCGGCGTCCCGCTCATGCCGGTGGCGCCGCCCAAAACCGGCCAGACCTTGTTGCTGTTGTCCAGGAGCACCTTGACGATGATCCCGAAGCCCAGGGTGGCGATCCCCAGGTAATCCGAGCGCAGCCGCAAAATCGGCAGGCCGATGAGCAGGGCGAGAAAACCCGCCACCGCCGCCCCGGCCAGCAGCGACAAAAGAAAAAACGGGAAAACGCCGTGCCCCCATAATTTATCAATGACCCCGGCGGCATAGGCCCCCAAACCGTAAAAGGCCGCGTGGCCGAGGGAAAACTGACCGGTAAAACCATAAATGAGGGAGAGGCCCAGGGCGCCGATAGTAATGATCAGTGATTGATCAAGAACCATCTGCCAGTAAGGGCTGATTATCCCGGCCGCCTCCACAGCCCTGACGACCACGTAGAAAGCAGCGGCAACAGCCAGGATGACAAAAGATTGCCTGGATAACTTCATTATTCTCCCCTTCCCCCTAGACCTTTTCCGTTTCGGTGCGGCCTAAAATGCCGGTGGGCCGGATTAACAGCACCAGGATGAGGATGCCGAAGGCAATGGCATCCCTTAACTGCGAAGATAAATAAGCAGAGGTCATCGTCTCGACCTGGCCCATGATTAAGGCGCCCAAAACCGCCCCCGGAATAATCCCGATGCCCCCCAAAACCGCTGCCGTAAAAGCTTTTAAACCCGGCATAATACCCATAAAGGGGTAAATCTGCGGGTAGGCCACGGAGTACAGCACCCCCCCTAAGGCGGCGAAAGCCGAGCCGATGGCAAAAGTTATCGAAATGGTATTGTCCACGTTTACCCCCATCAGCCGCGCCGTGTTGTGGTCGACCGAAACGGCGCGCATGGCCATGCCGGTTTTCGTCCGGTAGATTAAATACTGCAGAATGATTAACATGACCACGACCACGATAAAGATGGTAACCTGGATGTTGCTGATCGTCAGGCCTCCGAGATGCCAGTACACTTCTTCAAACGGCCGCTTGACCACCCGGAAGTTGGGGCCGAAGACAAACTTCAAACTGCAAAAGTACTCTAAAAAAAGCGACATCCCAAAAGCGCTGATTAAAGCGGCGATTTTGGGGGCGTAACGAAGGGGCTTATACGCAACACGTTCGATCGTCACCCCTAAAAGAGAGCAAACCACCATGGAAGTCAGCACAGCCAAAGGAAAGGGGAACCCCCAATAGGTAAACCCAAAGTAGCCAATAAAAGCGCCCACCATAAACACGTCGCCGTGGGCAAAATTAATCAGCTTCACAATCCCGTAGACCATGGTGTAACCGAGAGCAATCAAGGCGTAGACAAGGCCGAGCTGTAAACCGTTGATTACCTGCGCCAAAAACTCCAACTGACCAACCTCCCGTAATCCAATCATGAGTAAGGGGAAGGCGGGCGTAACCCTCCTTCCCCCTTGCCGGATTAGTTTTTAAGGCGCCACAGTGGCCACGTATTCAAATTTGCCGCCTTTAACCTGCAAAATAGCCGCCGCTTTGACGGGGTTGCCGTCCTTATCGTAGGTAATCTTGCCGCTGACAGCGGGGAAGCCCGCCGTGGCCTGAAGGGCATCCTTGATCTTGGCGGTGTCGTCGCTGTTGGCCGTCTTGATGGCGTTTAACAGAAGGTTGGTGGCATCGTAGCACAGAGTAGCCAGGGCGTCCGGGGTCTCGTTATACTTCTGCTTGTATTGCTCCACCCATTTCTTTACTTCCGGACGCGGGTCGCTGGCCGAATAGTGGTTGGTATGATAGCCGCCTTCCATGGTGGCAAAGTCCAGGTCCTTGGAATCCCAACCGTCGCCGCCCAGGAATATAGCTTTAATCCCCTTTTCCCGGGCCTGCTTGCCGATCAGGCTGACCTTCTGGTAATAATCGGGCAGGTACAGAATGTCGGGATTTAACTTGGCAATCTTGGTCAGCACCGCGGAAAAGTCGGTATCACCTTGCGCGTAGGCTTCAAAAGCCAGCACCTTGCCGCCGCCCTTTTCAAAGGCGTCTTTAAAGTAGTTGGCCAAGCCGATGGTATAATCGTTCCCCTGATCGTAGAGCACGGCGGCGGTCTTCTTCTTCAGGTTGTCCAGGGCAAACTTGGCCGCCACGGTGCCCTGGAAGGGGTCGATGAAGCAGGCACGGAAAACGTATTCTTTCCGCTTGCCTTCGTCAACCGTTACCTTCGGATTGGTGGCGGTGGAGGTGATCAAGACCACCTTATTGTCGTTGGCCACCTTGGAAATGGGGATGGTGGTCTTGGAGGTTACCGAACCTACAATGGCCTTCACCTTATCCTGGGTGATCAACTTGGTGGCGACGTTCACGGCTTCGGTGGCATCGTTGCGGTCGTCGGCGATCACGTACTCGATTTTGTAGTCGCCAGCTTTCGCTCCTGCCTGCTCCAGGGCAAGTAGAAAAGCATTTTTAGTGGATTCGCCGAAGGTCTTCACGTCACCGGTCAACGGCCCGATGAAACCAACCTTAATTACCTTTTCCCCCGAAGGTGCCGCCGGCTTTGCCTCCTGCTTCGGCTGCTGCTGGCCTCCGCAACCGGCGGCGACGAGAGCTACCGCCAGAATTGTAACCAGTAAAAAGATCACCCAACCCCGCTTTAAATGCATGCGACTGTTTACCTCCTTCAAATTTTTTCCTCACCTCAAGCTCTCGGAACCAAAGCTTCCTTTGGAAACCTCTTCTGTGCTGTTCTCAATCCTTCTTTGCAAAGGCGTCATCACCAACCTCCTTTGACCGACCACCTCCTTCCGTCGGAAATAAGCAATAATAAACCCCTTCTATCACGCAAGAAGGAATTTTTATAAATACCCGCTTTTCCCGCAAATTATCTTTCCAGGCATAATATATTATACATATTCTTTAAAATTCCTGCCTGCATTTTATGCTTTATTCCAAATTTTTTATTGTTTTCGGGAAGAAGCAGCGGAAATTTTATTTCCGGGCAAAATATTTATCTGCGAACCATTACTTCTTCCACCGCAGCCAGCGTCTTTTCAACATCCTTCCGGCTGATGTGGCGGTGGGTGACCATCCGGACACAGGCAGGCGACATGCTCACGGCTAAAATACCCCTTTCTTTCAACCGGGCCAAAAATTCGTCCGCAGTCAGCCCCGGGGCACGGAGGTGAAAAACAACAATATTCGTCTGCACGCGGGCCGGGTCCAGTTCGATCCCCGGCAAAGCCGCCAGCCCTTCGGCCAAATACCGGGCATTGGCGTGATCCTCCGCCAGCCGGTCCACCATTTGCTCCAGAGCGACGATCCCGGCCGCCGCCAGCACGCCGGCCTGGCGCATCCCGCCGCCGACAAGTTTTCTGGCCCGGCGGGCGCGATCGCAAAACTCCCGCGTCCCGGCCAAAAGAGAACCAGCCGGAGCGCTCAGTCCCTTGGACAGGCAAAACATCACCGAATCGGCGTACCGGGCGAACTCCTCCACCGGCCGGCCGGCAGCCACCGCCGCGTTGAAAATCCGGGCGCCGTCCAGGTGCACCGCCAGACCGCTCTCTTTGGCCAGCTCATAAACAGCCCGCATCTGCTCTGCCGGCAGGATTGTGCCGCCGCCCCGGTTGTGGGTATTCTCCAGGCAGATCAAGCGGGTGGGCGGAAAATGGATGTTCGGCGGGCGCAGTAACTCTTTTACGGCCGCCGCCGTGATCATTCCGTCCCGGTCGTCGGCCAGGCGGGGCAACACCCCCGCCAGCCGCGCCAGACCTCCGGCTTCGTAGTAATAAATATGCGCCTGGGCCCCGACGATGATTTCTTCCCCCGGGCGGGTGTGGGTCAGCAAAGCCACCAGGTTCCCCATGGTGCCGCTGGCCACGAACAGGGCCGCCTCCTTGCCGACCATGCGCGCCCCCAGGGCTTCCAGCCGGTTGACGGTAGGATCTTCACCGTAAACGTCGTCGCCCACCAGGGCCTCCGCCATGGCCCGCCGCATTTCTGCGGTGGGCTGCGTCACCGTATCGCTCCGCAAATCGATCATAATGAAAACACTTGCTCCCTCTCAAAAATAAATTCACTGCAAAACTAAGCCAGAGCCGCCAAATTTAAAAAATAAGAAAAGTCCGGTTTTCCAAAAAAACGGCAATAAGCGCAGCCACGAAAATAGCCGGCAAGAGATCGGCCACCTTCAGGCGGACGGCCCCCAGCATGTTCAGGCCGATGGCCATAATGAGCAGGCCGCCGGTGCTGGTTAGTTCGGCCACTACCCGGGGACTCAAGTAAGGGCTGATCGCCTGCGCGGCCATGGTGATCCCGCCCTGGTAGAGAAAAACAGGGATGGCGGAGAAAAGCACCCCGATCCCCATAGTGGAGGCAAAAACGAGGGAGGCGATGCCGTCCAGCATGGACTTGGCGATGAGGGTCCGGGGATGCCCGGTCAATCCGTCCTCAATGGCGCCCATGATGGCCATGGCCCCCACGCAGAAAACCAGGGTGGCTGTCACAAAGGCGCGCGCAAAATCACCTTTGCCGTTGCCGTGAAAACGGGCCTCCACCCGCTTTCCCAGGGCCTCCAGCCGGTCTTCCAGGCGCAGACCTGCCCCCGCCAGGCCCCCCACGGCCATACTGGCAATGGCAACGAGCGGGTTTTTGGTCTGTAAGGCCATCTGGATGCCGATCAAGATCACGGTCAGACTAATCCCCTGAAGGATTGTTTTGCTAATCCTTTCCGGGAGACCCTTTTTAAGCAAGGTGCCGGCAATGGCTCCGGCACCGATGGCCGCGACGTTGATGAGTGTTCCCAGCAAAATTTTAAGGCCTCCTTCGAAAATAACAGGCACAAAGGCATAAAGGGGGAGTGCTTCAGTGTATCAGGGGACGGTTCTCTGACTCAAATGCCCCGGGACGGAGGTATTGACATAACCTCGGGCTGCGTTGGACCGCGGAACAAAGTAAATATTTCTGTACAGTTTTCTTTGTGCCTTTGTGCCTTAATTTTCATGATTATGGTGATAACGAACGTTCTTGCGGGGAATTCCCTGGAAAATAGAATAAATCGCAACATGTGCCTCTGTGCCTTTATGCCTCGGTGTCTTAAAGGATCTTGCTCAGGAAGGCGCGCGTTCGCTCCTCCCGCGGGCGGGTGAAAATTTCTTGCGGTTGGTTTTCTTCGATAATCCGCCCTTCGTCGATAAAAATCACCCGGTCGCCCACCTCCCGGGCGAACCCCATCTCGTGGGTAACCACCACCATGGTCATCCCTTCGCGGGCCAGATCTTTCATCACCGCCAGCACCTCGCCCACCATTTCCGGGTCGAGGGCGGAGGTAGGCTCGTCGAAAAGCATCACCTTCGGCTGCATGGCCAGGGCGCGGGCGATGGCCACACGCTGCTGCTGCCCGCCGGACAACTGGTGGGGGTAGACGTCGGCTTTATCGGTAAGGCCCACTTTAGCCAGCAGGGTGCGGCCCAACTCCTCCGCCTGCGATCGGGGCAGCTTTTTCACCTTGATTGGCCCCATCGTGACGTTTTCCAGGGCTGTTTTATGCGGGAAAAGGTTGAATAACTGAAAGACCATCCCCACCTTCTGCCGCACCGCGTTGATGTTGATATTTTGATCAGTAAGGGAGCAGCCGTCTATGATAACCTCCCCGCTGGTCGGCACTTCCAGGAAGTTCAAACAACGCAACAACGTGCTTTTCCCCGATCCGCTGGGCCCGATGATGCAGACCACCTCTCCTTCGGCGACCCGCATGTTGATCTGCCGCAGCACTTCCAGGCGGCCGAAATTTTTCGAGAGGTTAATAACTTCGATCACGGGTCTTCAACCTCCTTTCGGCGTAATCGACCAGGCGGGAAAAGGACAGGGTCATAATCAAGTAGAGAAGGGCGACCGTCATGTAAATTTCAAAGACGGCGAAAGTTTCGCCCACGATCAACGTACCCCGGCGGGCTAATTCCTCGAAGCCGATTACCGAAAGAAGGGACGTGTCTTTGAGCATGGCAATAAACTCGTTGCCCAGCGGGGGAATAATCCGGCGGAAAGCCTGGGGCAGGATGACGTAGCGCATGGCCTGGACGTGCGTCATCCCCAGGGAGCGGGCGGCCTCCATCTGACCCCGCTCGATGGATTGCACGCCGGCGCGGAAAATTTCGGCAACGTAGGCACCGCTGTTTAAGCTGCAGGCGATAACGGCCGCCCACAATTTGGCGATGGCTGTTGATTCAAAAAAGGGCGGGATTCCGTAGCGGGCCGTCAGGTACTTCTGAAAAAGATCGAGCAGGTAAGGAATTCCGAAGTATACGATGAAAATCTGCACCAGAAGGGGGGTACCGCGGAAAAAATCCACGTAGCAAGTGGCCAGAAAGCTTAACAGGCGATTTCTCGATAAGCGGGCCAGGCCGGCAAAAAGACCGATGATGCACCCGTTGGTAACCGCAACTACAGTGATTCCTAAGGTAACTGCCGCGCCGATCAGCAAAATTGGAAAAGTTCGGATAACAGTTTCGAAATCCAAATATGTCCACCTCTTAAATAATTCAAGGCATAAAGCACACCGGCACAAAGGCACAAAAGAAACGGTCAGAAGCAAAGTTTAAGCAATCAGGAACAAAGTAACAACTTGACTACCCGCTTTAGGCAAGGCAACCGCAAAGAAAAGCTGCTCAGGAAAGCGGGTCGGGGCGCCCCGAGGGCCGGCGCCCCGCGCCTTCCCAAAAACCCGGGATGTTTCCCCCTTTGCTTTACGGCCCGGATTTACTTCCCGCCCGTATAATCCTTCGGCAATTCAGCGGGAGCGTCCACGCCAAACCACTTTTTATAGATCTCGTTAAACTTGCCGCTTTCCTTGAGCTTTACCAGAGCATCGTTGATTTTTTTCAGCAACTCGTCCTTCCCTTTTGGCACGGCAATGCCGTAATACTCGCTGCTTAAAAGGTCGCCTACAATTTTTAACCCTTTGCCCGTTTCCTGCGTCAGGTAATACTGGTTTACCGGGTTATCGTTGATGACGGCGTCGGCGCTGCCCTTTTTAACCTCCAGCAAAGCATCTGTAATCCGGTCGAACTGGGTCAACTTAGCACCTTTCACACTCTTCGCCATATCCGCCCCGGTGGTGGCGGCCTGCACGGCGATCCGCTTCCCTTCGAGATCCTTAATACTCTTGATTGTGTTGTTGCTGTCCTTGACGACGATGCTTAAGCCCGACTTATAATAGGCCTTGGAAAAGTCCATTTTCTTTAAACGGTCATCGTTGATGGTGATCGCTGAAATGGCGCAGTCTACCTTGGAAGTCTGCACAGCGGCCAAAACGCCGTCAAAAGCCATGCTTTCAATTTTGGGCTCATCGTATCCCATGACCTCGCTGATGGCCTTAATCAGGTCCATATCAAAACCGACGTATTTACCGGTAGCCGTATCCAGCGACTCAAAGGGCGCGTAGGCGGTATCCGAAGCCACCACCAGTCTGGGCTTGGCCTGCTGCTGCGGCTGTTGTTGCTGTTGTTGCTGCTGCTGGGTCTGCTGCTGCTGACCCGCCTGGGTTTTTTCTTTGCCTCCGCCGCAACCCACCGCCAGGGCAACCACCATCAAAAGCGCCAGCGCAACCAAAAAAATCCCTTTTGTCCTCAAAAGAACCATACCTCCCTCTCACTTTACTTACTTACTGACTGATTCCGTACCCGGTTATGCCAGTTTGAAAAAGGCCTGGTTTTTCTTTCCCGGCAGATTCACCTCCTTACGCTTTCTTCAGGCAAAGTTCCCAAAATAACAATTTTCGTGTTGAATCACAAAAATCCTGCCGCCTGTCCGAACGGAATATCTTTTTTATTCATCTTGACACCCGCGGCGGGAAATGGAAAAATAAAAAATGGCCTTCTCACAAACAGACTAAGGGAGAGCGAAATCATATGCCGGAACCAACGCGCTGGCAGCAGCTCGGTGCTGATCTGGCCTTGCTGGCGGTAACCTTCGTCTGGGGGGTTACCTTCGTCGTGGTCAAAGACGCCCTGGGGGCCATTGGTCCTTACTATTTCCTGGCCATCCGTTTTTTCCTGGCCGCTCTTTTCCTGGTCGTCGTTCACCCGCGTTTTTTAGCCGGGGTCACGCGGGGCGACCTCCTGGCCGGTGCCGTCATCGGAATGGCCCTGTTTGCGGGGTACGCCTTCCAAACTGTAGGACTGCAGTACACCACGGCTTCCAACGCGGGTTTTATCACCGGCCTTTCCGTTGTCCTCGTGCCGGTTTTTACGGCCACCTTCAGCCGACGGCTGCCGCCGGGCCTGGTGATGGCCGGCGTCGCCAGCGCCACCGCCGGGCTGGCCCTGCTTTCCTTAAAGGACGGGCTGCGGGTGGACTACGGCGACGCGCTGATCTTTTTCTGCGCCGCGAGCTTTGCCGCGCACATCCTGCTGGTGGGCCGGTTTGCCCCCCGCTGCTCCAGCTATACCCTGGCCGTGCTGCAGATTGCCGTGGTGGGGCTATTGAGCCTGGGCGCCGCCCCGTGGGTGGAAACATTCCCGGAGCGCCTGGCGCCGGAGGTGCTCTGGGCGCTGGCCGCCACCGCCATTCCCGCCACCTCCCTGGCTTTTCTGATCCAGACCAGGGCCCAGAAATTCACCTCCCCGGCGCACACGGCGGTGATTTTTACGATGGAGCCGGTCTTTGCCGGGCTGGCCGCCTGGCTCTGGGGCGGCGAGGTCTTCAGCACCAGGCAAATTATCGGCGGCGCGGCCATCGTAGCGGGTATGCTGATCACCGTCCTGCAGCCCCTCCTGTTCTTGCCCCGGCCCCATTTACGCAACTCGCAGTAATTCATCTCCCTGCCCTGGACAAAAAAATACTAATTTTTTCCTTTTGACAGGAACTTATGTTCGGAGTAAAATGATAGCAAACGCTTGTTTGGTAGCAGCCAGTGAAAATTTTTAATTCTCCTGGTGTGGAGTTGCTAATCCTATTTCGGGAGGGAAGACTATGCAGCGGGTTATTTTGCTTGCCGACATGAACGCCTTCTTCGCCAGCGTCCACCAGGCGCTGGACCCCGCGCTCAAGGGAAAACCGGTGATCGTCGGGGGCGACCCCGCCAGGCGCCACGGCGTTGTCCTGACGGCCAGCTACGAGGCCAAGGCCAGAGGCGTGAAAACCGGGATGACCGTGTACGAGGCCGAAAAGTTGTGCCCCGAAGGAATTTTCCTCAAACCCCAGCACCACCTCTATATCCACTTCTCCACCCGCATCCTGCGCATAATGCGCGACTTCACCCCCCTGGTGGAGCCCTTCTCCATTGACGAAGCCTTTCTCGACGTCACCGGCTGCGCAAAATTGTTCGGCCCTCCGCGGGAAATCGCCCGCCGCTTAAAAGAACGCATCCGGCGCGAGGTGGGCGTGACGTGCAGCATCGGCATCGGCCCGAACAAACTCCTGGCCAAAATGGCCGCCGAACTGGAAAAGCCCGACGGCCTCACCGTTTTAGACCACGCGGACGTGCCCAAGCGCCTCTGGCCCCTGCCGGTAAGGGAGCTTTTCGGCGTCGGTCCCCGGTACGAGCACCACTTAAAGCTGTTCAACATCCACACCATTGGCGACCTGGCCAGATTTCCGGTAAAGATCCTCAAAAAACGCTTCGGGGTAAACGGTGAAATCCTCTGGCGGTGCGCCAACGGCATCGACGAAAGCCCGGTCGACCCCGCCACGCTGGAAAAGGCCAAAAGCGTCGGCCAGCAGATCACCCTGCCCAGGGACTACCGGACCCACGAGGAAATGAAAGTGGTGATCCTGGAGCTGGCCGACCTGGTGGCGCAAAGGGCAAGGGAAGGGGGATACTGGGGCAAAACGGTGGTTTTGTCTTTAAAAGACGCCGGTTTCGCCTGGCTGTCCCGGATGAGCACCCTGGCGGAGTACACCGACCTGGCCGCCGATATCTGCCGGGCGGCGCTCGCCCTGCTTAAGCGCCACTGGCCCGCCGGGTGGCCCGTGCGCATGATCGGGGTGGCGCTGGCCGGCCTGGTTCCCAAACGCGTGGAACAGCCCACCCTTTTCGGCGAAAAAGAAAAAATCAGCAGCAGCGAGCGGGCCTGCGACCGCATCCGGAGCAGGTTCGGGGAAAGGGCCATTTTCCGGGCCGTCTCGCTCACGAAAGCGGGTGTCCGTTATGCCTGACAACAAGTTGTGGGCAAGCCACCGGCTGATCCTGCCGGAAATGCGGGAAAAAGCGACCAGGTGCTGCGGGGACTGCCGGTTCTTTGTGCAGATTCAGGATTGGGAGGAAACGCGCCGGGGGTGCGTGGCGGGCATTCCGGTATACGGTACGCTGCAGAAAAGGGTGCCGGAAGTAATCCCCGTAAGCGATCTCCTGAAAAAAGCGGGCGGCGAGGAGCTGCCTAAGATCTTCGTCCGCCAGGACCCGCAGACCCCGGCCTGCGGGCTCTACCGCCCGAAACTCCCCAGGTAGGGAGCAAAAGCAACTTCGTAACGTCAGCTCACCTGGATCATCTGGACGTTTTTGAAACATGTTGCGCAAACCGGTTTCTTCCGGTATAATATGTTAAAAGCGCTTTTTGGACCAGTTGCCGCAGTATAATTTTATGTACGGGGAATTTTATAGAGAATTAAAAGTTCAGTGAAACTGATGTAGCAAGGAAAGGGAGGTTTTTGATCAAAATGAACAACTTCCGGGCATGGTTACTGATGGGCCTGCTTACCGTCTTTCTGGTACTGATCGGTAATCTGATCGGCGGCCAATCGATGGCCTTGCTATTCTTCTTCGTCGCGCTGGTCATGAACTTTTTTGGCTACTATTTCAGCGACAAGATCGCCATCTCCATGACCGGCTCCCGGCCCCTGGCGGAGCACGAAGCGCCCGAGCTTTACGACATCATCCGCAATCTGACCATCCGCGCCGGTTTACCCATGCCGCGGGTCTACCGGACTCCCTCGCCCCAACCGAACGCCTTCGCCACCGGCCGCAACCCGGCCAACTCGGCCGTGGCGGTTACCGACGGCCTGTTGCAGTTGCTCAGCCGGACGGAAATAGAAGGTGTGCTGGCCCACGAACTGGCCCACATCAAAAACCGGGACGTGCTGGTGGGCACCATTGCCGCCGCTTTAGCCGGCGCCATCACCATGATCGCCAACGTTATGCAGTGGGGCCTGATTTTCGGCATGAATAGAGATGATGAAGAAGGCGGCGGCCTTTTGGGTCTGGCCGGCACCTTGCTGATGATCATCCTGGCTCCCGTCGCGGCCACCCTGATCCAGCTGGCCATCTCCCGCACGCGGGAGTTTGGTGCCGACGCCACCGGGGCGCACATCGCCGGGCGCGCCGACGGCCTGGCCAGCGCCCTGCTCAAGCTGGAAAGAGCGGCCAGCCGCGTCCCCATGCAGGTCAACCCGGCCACATCCCATTTATTTATCGTCAACCCCTTATCCGGGGAAGCATTCGCCCGCCTGTTCAGCACCCACCCGCCCATCTCCGAACGGGTGCGGAGGCTTGAACAACTAAGGATTTAAAAGGAAAGCGACCCAGGCTAAGATGCGAACACAATCCGCGAGAAATCGCAAGCCAGGGCTGCCCCTTACCTCCCCCGGTAAGGGGTTAGTTTTTGCACCTGGTTTTTTTTAAATATCCGGAGTTTTTGGCTTTACTTTTCCTTCCTGCTCCCGATATGGTATAATAGCTTCGTTTAAATAGGCCGGGTGACGTTCCAAAAAAAGACGCGCCCTGGTCCGTCTAACGGGAGGTGTTTTGGACGTGGAAAATTCGCGGCCCCAAAGAACGATCGTGGTCAGCATCCAGGGATGGGAACTCGAGGTGCTGGACGGTCCCCGCAAGGTCAACGTGGATATCCTGGGAGAAATGCTGGAATTTCGCGGCATCTGGCTTACCGAGCCGGAGCGCGGCGTGGTTACCGTCCTTTGTTATCCGGAAAAGGTGTTCTATCTGGAAATAACCGAAGAGGAAATCTCGATCAAAAGATCCGCACGCAAAAACAAGGTCACACCTTTAAGACGGATTGACACCCCGCCGGTTGACAACGGGGATAAATAAAAATAACATGGATAAAAAGCCTGTCCTGGCAAAGGGCAGGCTTTAATAATTCAAAAACGCTACAATTACCTCTTTCCCCGGTCTTTACCGCTTTTCGCGGGGCGGTTCCTGGCTTCGTGAGGAGGGGCAATTTTAAGCAAGGAATTACTGACGGTCTCCTTAGGCCGCACCATCATCTCTATCTTTTTAATGGTGTCCGGGGAAACCATAACCTTCTGCTCGCTTTCGTTTTTCATCTCCTGCTTTTCCTGTTCCCGGATCACGGGAACTTCGCCAGCTTCCCTGGCGCAGGCGGCTTCCGCCAGCGCATTGTTGGGAACTTGCGGAAGGTCCCCCTCCTGATTTTGACGCACTATTTCCCCCAGGCGCGAACACCTGGCTACTACCTTCTCTACGTCCGCCTCCAGTTCCCCGGTTACTTCCACCAGCTCTTTGAGAAAAGGATAATTTGTTTGCCTGACGCAGTCTCCTAAATCTCCCGCGCTCAACTGAGCCAGCTTTTCTTGCGCCTGTCGGAAAAGATTTTTAATTTTTTCCAAAACGGAAGGAATGAGATTAACCACCTGGTTCTGCAGTTCTTCATACTCCCGGCGAAGTTTGAGGTAATAAGAAATATCGTCGATCGACAACTCATCAATGGCAATCTTCTCGTAAAGCTTCATCTCCCTCGCCAACTCGTAATGACGCTCCAACAATATCTCATCAGCCCCCTTTAATTTTTTTATTTAACTTATTCTACCTATAATTACTATTTCCTCCATCTTATGGTAAATCAAATCAAAAAAATTTTTATTTTTCTTTGTGCCTTTGAACCTGTGAACTTTGCGCCTTCAGCTTTAACTTTGCGCCTTGAGCTTTTTAGAACTACTCAAGGTTCAGTTCCTGCAGCTTTTTCAAAACTTCTTTTAAAATTTGCTTATCTTCGCTGGTGAGATTGGCCCCGCGCAGCAAATCGGGACGGTTTTCCAGGGTGCGCAGCAGGGCCTGGCGCCGGCGCCAGGCGCGGATCTGTTCGTGATGGCCGCTTAAAAGGACTTCCGGCACGGGGCAGCCGCGGTATTCCCGGGGCCTGGTGTAGTGCGGGTACTCCAGGAGGGAGTTGCTGAAAGACTCTTCGGCGGCGGAGGCATCCCTGCCCAGGACGCCGGGGAGCAACCTGGCCACGGCATCCACCACCACCATGGCCGGCAGCTCCCCGCCCGTAAGAACATAGTCGCCGATAGAAATTTCCTCGGTAACCAGATGCTCGCGGACCCTTTCGTCGATGCCTTCGTAATGCCCGCAAATTAAGATGAGGGTCTTTTCCCGGCTTAATTCCCGGGCCAGCGCCTGGTTGAACGGCCGCCCCGCCGGGGAAAGTAAAATTATCCGCTCCGTTTTCACATTTTGCCTTTTCAGCCAGTCAACGGCCTCAAAAACAGGTTCGGCGGCCATAACCATTCCGGGGCCGCCGCCGAAAGGAGCGTCGTCAACCGTCCGGTGCTTGTTTTTCGAAAAATCCCGGATATTTACCAGATCAATCTTGATCAGACCCTTTTCCCTGGCCCGCTTGATAATGCTGGCGTCAAAAGGGCCGGCAAACATTTCCGGAAAAAGAGTTAAAATATAAATCTGCAAGGTAAACCACCTACCGTAGACCTTCCGGCAACTCCACCAGCATTTGCCGCTTCTCTAAATCAACTTCCTTAACCACCTGTTTTAATGCGGGGACTAAAATGGGCCGCCCCTGCCCGGACTCAACCACGTACACGTCATTGGCGCCGGTCCGCAGCACGTCCTTTAATTCTCCCAGGTATTCCTGCCGGGTGGTATAGACTTTTAACCCCAGCAAATCAAAAATGTAGTAGGTATCCTGGGGCAGCTCAACCAGCTGGTCGCGGCCTACCTGCAGGAAAGATCCTTTTAAGGCCAGGGCGGCATTCATATCCGGCACTTCTTTAAACTTCAAAAGGATATACTGTTTGTATTGCCTGGCCTGCTCGATCTGATACGCACGGCAGTTCCCCCCCGGGGCAACAAAAACCCTCTCCATTTTAAAAAAGCGCTCCGGAAAATCGGTCAGCGGGATTAGCCGCACCCACCCCCGGCAACCGTGCGCGTTCACTATTTTACCGATCGTGATCATGTCCTTCTTTTCTTTCTCTGGCGGCATGTTGTCGCTCCCTGATCGCGACCACCCGGTCGTTCTCGATGATGATTTCCACGCCCATGAGTCTACCCCAGTCGTCGCCGGCCTTTACTTCGACGATGCTTTCCACCTGGCCGTGGATCACTTCTTCGCCGGGAACCAGCTTCCCGATTTCCTTGAGTTTCTCTACCAATTTTTGCCTGGCTTCCAGGATTTTTTGCCGCTCCGTTTGCGAGCGCTGCCGCGCGGCCGGAATTTCCCCGGGGTTATTTTTCTCCAGTTCCGCAAGCAGCCGCCGCGTTTGAAAATCCATGTGCTGGAGGCGCAAGTCGAGACGGTTGACGGTTTCCTGAACTTCCGCCGCCAGGGCTTTTTTATACTCTTCGGTTACTTTTACTTTAACGAGCACGGGCCGCGTTATGGTTATACTTTCCATCGCTTTCTTCCTCTGGACAAAGGCACAAAGGAAACAAACGCCCTTTGTGCCTTAGATTATTTCCACAACCACTTTCTTGTTTTTCTTGGTGGCGGCCGCCTTCACCACGGTGCGAATGGCCTTCGCGATTTTGCCCTGCCTGCCAATCACCTTCCCCATATCCTCTGGGGCCACTCTCAGCTCAATAACGTAGGAGTTTTCCCTTTTAAACATATTCACCGCCACTTTATCTGGTTGATCCACGAGGGCCTTGGCCAGGATTTCAACCAGCTCTTTCATTCACGGTACCTCCCTCATCATGCCAGGCACAAAGCTCCGCCGGCAAAAAAAGACAGCAAGAAAGCACACTTACTTTACCTGGCTCTCCCCGGCAGGCCTGCCTGTTATCCCGGCTTTATTAAATAACGCGCGGACGGTGTCGGTCAGCTGGGCCCCTTTACTCAGCCAGTTCAGCGCCCTTTCCCGATCGATTTTAATCTCCACGGGATCCTTGAGCGGGTTATAATAACCCAGTTCCTCGATAAAACGCCCGTCGCGCGGTGAACGGGAATCGGCCACCACAATGCGGTAAAAAGGGTTCTTTTTGGCCCCCATCCTCCGCAACCTGATCTTTACGGCCAAAAGAACTCACCTCCTCTCCTTTACTATTATTTCCTGGACATTTCCAGGGCAACGCTATTTCCAGGGCAGCGGACCCGGCAGGTAGCGGCCTCCTTTTTTCAGGCCCTTTTCCGCCCCCATCAGCTGTCTGATCATTTTGCGGGTCTGCTCAAACTGCTTGAGCACGCGGTTGACATCCTGCACGGTGGTACCGCTGCCGCGGGCGATGCGGCGGCGGCGGCTGCCGTTGATTTCCTGCGGGTGGCGGCGTTCCCAGGGGGTCATGGAATTGATAATCGCCTCCACGTAAACGAGCTCCTTATCGTCGATTTCCCCCAGTTCTTTGAGTTTTTTAGCCGTCCCCAGACCCGGGATCATCCCGAGGATTTGCTGCAGGGGGCCCAGCTTTTTAACTTCCTGCAACTGCTCCAGAAAATCTTCCAGGGTAAACTCGGCGCTCCTGATCTTCTGGTTCAACCTGGCCGCCCGCTCCTGGTCAAAGGCCGTCTGGGCCTTCTCGATAAGGGTAAGCATATCGCCCATCCCCAAGATCCGGTCAGCCATCCGGTCCGGGTGAAACGGCTCCAGGGCGTCCAACTTTTCGCCGGTGCCCACAAATTTAATCGGGCAGCCGGTGACGGCCTTTACGGAAAGGGCCGCGCCACCCCGGCTGTCGCCGTCCAGCTTGGTTAAAATAACGCCGTCTAAGCCCAGGCGCTGGTGGAACGCCTGCGCCACGTCCACGGCCACCTGGCCGGTCATGGCGTCCACCACCAGCATAATTTCGTGGGGGCGGACCTTGTCTTTGACGGCGGCCAGTTCGCTCATCAATTCCTCGTCGATATGCAGGCGCCCGGCGGTGTCCAGGATGACCACGTCCCGGCCCGCGCCGCGGGCGTGTTCGCAGGCCGCCCGGGCGATGTCCACCGGGCTTTGCTTATCACCCGCCGAAAATACAGGGATATCCAGCTGCCTGCCCAGAACCTGCAACTGTTTAATCGCCGCCGGGCGGTAGACGTCGGCGGCTGCCAGCAAGGGGCGCCGGCCCTGCTTGCGCAAAACGTTCGCCAGCTTGGCGGCGGTGGTGGTTTTCCCTGCTCCGTGCAGGCCCACCAGCATGATTACCGTCGGCGGCTTGGGAGCATGGTTGATTTTGCTTTGCACGCCACCCATTAAGGCGGCCATTTCGTCACGAACAATTTTAATGACCTGCTGGGCAGGGGTAAGGCTCCCCAGGATATCCTGCCCGATGGCCCGCTCTTTAACCCTGGCGACAAAATCTTTGACCACCTGGAAATTCACGTCGGCGCTCAAAAGAGCGCGCCGCACTTCGCGCATGGCTTCGTCTACGTCGGCTTCGGTGAGGCGCCCTTTATTCCGCAACCGGCGAAAAGTTTCCTGGAGTTTTTCGGCCAAACCGGCAAAAATCATTCTTCCACCCCTTTACTGCTAAAATAGCTCCATCGCTTCATTTATTATTTTCCGCACCCGGAATATTTTATCTCCCTGCTCGCCATCCAGTATTTCCAGAGCCTGGTTCAGGCGTTTGCGCTGCTCCAGAAACCTGTTGACCAGCCCCAGCTTTTCTTCGTATTTAAACAACGAGCTCTCCGCCCGTTTCAACACATCGTGAATGGCCTGGCGGCTGAGCCGGTAGTGCTCGGCAATTTCACTTAAGGAGAGATCCTGGCCGTAATATAACTCCACGAACTTGCGCTGGTGCTCGGTAAGCAGCTGACCGTAAAAATCGTAAAGCAAATTGACCCAGGCAAACTTCTCCATGATGCGCCCCTCCTCCTTGAGTCCTTAAAATTGTCAAGGGAAAAGGCTTTACAGGTAATTTTACCTGCTTGCATTTTCCCTGTCAAGATCCCCGCGCAACCGGGACGGCGCCGGCAAAGGGCAATCTCCGTAAAATCAGGAAAATTCCTGGACAACAAGATGGAAAAGAAAGCGACACGCAAAAGCACCTCTTCCAGATTTCCTGCCTGGAAGAAAAAAAGAAAACTAATTTTATAACTACCGGGACATTTATAAAAATATTTTATAATAGTAATAGAAGGTTTATATGGTTGATCTAAAGAATAAGAAATTTAAGTGGGGAGAAAGGGGCTGGCGCCCCCCACGGGCTGCAAACCCGCTGGCCGGCTGTATAGACCGGGGTCCGGTTCGATTCCGACTTCTCCCCTCCATTTCGCTAATTGGGAGGTGTTCAATTTTCGTGCGCGGAGGCAAGGCATTAATTATCGGGGCAGGCGGAGTGTTGGGTTTATTCGGGGTCGTGCTGGTGCAACTGGGCAACCCGCCAAACATGGGCGTTTGCGTTGCCTGTTTTTTGCGGGATATTGCCGGGGCGCTGGGCCTGCACAGGGCTGCTCCCGTCCAGTACCTGCGCCCGGAAATCCTGGGGCTGGCGCTGGGAGCATTCGGTGCCGCCCTGGCCACCAGAGAATTCAGGGTTGTCGGAGGTTCCAACGCATTCACCAGGTTTATTCTGGCTATGTTAGCCATGGTCGGTATGCTCGTCTTTTTAGGGTGCCCGGTGCGCCTTGTGTTAAGGTTGGCCGGCGGGGATTTAAACGCCCTTTTGGGACTGGCCGGGCTCATTACCGGCGTTTGGGTGGGCGTTTGGTTTCTTAACAGGGGGTTTAGCCTGGGTCGGGCTACACCGCAGAACAAAATCAACGGCTACATATTCCCGGCAATGATCATTACTTTACTGTTTTTTTTACTGTCCAAACCAGCTTTTCTCTTCTTCAGCAAAGAAGGACCTGGTTCCCTGCGCGCGCCTTTGCTCATTTCCCTGGGCGCCGGCCTGATCATCGGGATCCTTGCCCAGCGTTCCCATTTATGCATGGTCGGCGGGATCAGGGATTTTATCTTATTCCGGGACACCCACCTGCTCACCGGCTTCTTCGTCATCCTGGCGGTAGCTCTAATCGGCAACCTGGTTACCGGCAGCTTTAATCCGGGTTTCGCCGGCCAGCCGGTAGCTCATTCCGACTGGTTATGGAATTTTCTAGGAATGATGCTCGGCGGGTGGGGAGTTACTTTACTGGGCGGTTGTCCTTTGCGCCAGCTGGTGGCCGCCGGCGAAGGAAATACCGACTGCGCCGCCACCGTGCTGGGTTTTCTTGCCGGGGCTGCCCTTGCCCATAATTTTGGCCTGGCCGCCAGCCCCAAAGGAGTTCCTTTGGCGGGCCAGGTGGCTGTAATCATCGGTCTTCTGGTGATGTTCGTCATCGCCTTTTTCAACAGCAGAGTTCCGCTAACAAAACCATCGGCACAAGGGGTGAGTCTGGATGGGGAAGGAAATTGACGCCCGGGGATTGCTTTGCCCGGAACCCGTTTTAATGACCAGGCGAGAGCTGGACAAGATGTCCTCCGGCACCTTACGCGTACTGGTCAGCACGGCGGCCGCGAAAGAAAACGTTACCCGCCTGGCCGAAAGCAAAGGCTGGAAGGTGGCGGTCGCCGCCGCGGGGGAAGACATCATCCTTACTTTAAGCAAATAAACAGCAACTTCGGTGATTTCCCGGCGGATGAGCGCAGCCCCCCATCCCACCTCACTTTTCAGCCGGTATTTTAAACTGGCGGATCAGCTGACGCAACTGCTCCGGGTTAACCAGGCGGTCTTCTTTGATGGGTGAAACGCCGATCTCCCAGCTGACCAGCCTTGGCCCCAGGATGGCTTCCACCATCTTAATGCGCATGTCGGAACCGAGAAAAATGACGGCGTCGTAGCTTTCGAGCTGAAAAACAAGGGCCATGAACTCGTTGATCAGTTCGGCCCCGTTCTTTTCCTTAACAAACCGCCAGCGCTCCTCCTCGCTCATGAGCAAAATAAAGTCTACGCCTTCCTCCCGGGCCACTTCCGCCAATTCGGCGCCGTTGGCCACCGGGAAGCCCACCAGGGCCAGGCGCGGCCCCTTACGCACCTCCCCCAGGCTTTCCAGCCGGGAAACCAGGGTCCTGTCCACCCCCAGGCGCTCGGCAACCTCCTGCTGGGATAACCCCTCCTGCCGCAACTTAAGGATCAGGTCAACCGCCCGGTGAATCCGCTCCGGATCCAGCACCTTGTCGCCAATGCGGATAAATTTCACCGGCCCTCCCCCTTCTTCTTACGCACCTGATTGTGCTCATGTTTAATTCATGTTAATTATTATAACAGTTGCCAGTTATTAAGGAAAGCAAAGGAAAAGAAGGAGAGTGAGCAGGTGATCCGGTACTAGCACGCAGGTCACAGGGCAGAATTTATTTATTGTTGACAGGCCGATTCTGTGAATGTTAGCATAATACTGGTTAAAAAGTCCGGGAGTGATTTGCTTGGATATATTAAAAATAGATGAGGCTCTTCACCTTAGCCGCGAAAAAGTAAAGGAATACCATAAAAGTTACCTGAACGCCAGCCTGGCCGGAATGCTGGGGCTTTTAGACCTGGATAAAGTTTTTGGGCGGGCCGCGGGCGTCAGCGTGTGGGACACAGAGGGAAGGGAATATTTAGATTTTTTAGGGGGCTTTGGCGCCTTAAACCTCGGCCACAATCATCCGGCCGTTCTGGCTGCTCTCGAAAAAGTCCGCGACCTGCCCAACTTAATCCAGAGTTCCCTGGGCACGCTGGCAGCGGCACTGGCCAACAACCTGGCGAAAATCACGCCCGGCAATTTGCAGCGTTCGTTTTTCTGCAACAGCGGGTGCGAAGCGGTGGAAGGGGCGCTCAAGCTGGCCCGCGCCGCCACCGGCAAGAAAGAATTCATCTACTGCCGGAACTCCTTTCACGGCAAGAGCTTCGGCGCCCTTTCGGTGACCGGCCGGGAAAAATACCAGAAGCCTTTCGAGCCGCTCCTCCCCGGGTGCACCGCCATCCCCTTCGGCGACGCGGACGCCCTGGAATACGAATTAAAAAAGGGAAAGGCCGCGGCCTTTGTTGCGGAACCGATCCAGGGGGAAGGGGGAATCAATATCCCGCCTGCCGGTTACCTGGCGCAGGCAGGCAAGTTGTGCAGCAAATACGGAACGCTCTTCATTGTGGACGAAGTGCAGACCGGCTTTGGCCGCACGGGGACCATGTTCGCCTGCGAACAGGAAGGGGTGGTTCCGGACATTCTTTGCCTGGCCAAGTCCCTTGGCGGCGGGATTATGCCCATCGGCGCTTACGTCACCACCGACGAAATCTGGAAAAAAGCCTACGGTTCCATGGATAAAGCGCTTTTGCACACCTCCACCTTCGGCGGTAACACCTGGGCCGCCGCGGCCGCCATCGCCGCCATCCAGGTAACCTGCGAAGAAAACCTGGCCGCCGCGGCCAAAGAAAAGGGCGATTACTTCCTCCAGGGTCTCCAAGGGCTGAAGGAACGTTTTCCTCTCGTCAAGGACGTGCGTGGGCGCGGCCTTTTGATCGGCCTCGAATTCAACCAGCCCGGCGGCCTGGCCGCCCGCCTGTCCGGCGGGTTGACCGACAGGCTGGCCGGGGAATACACCGGAAGCCTGGTGGCCGGCGAGTTGCTGAACAAACACGGCATCATCACGGCCTACACCTTGAACAACCCTAACGTCATTCGCTTAGAACCCCCGCTCACCGTGACGTACGAACAAATCGACAAAGTGCTGGGCGCCCTGGAAGACATTTTCACCAGGCACAAGGGCTTTTTCAGCATGGCCGCCTCCGGAGCAGGCGTTGTCATTCGAACGCTGACCAGGGGAAAGAATCCCCGCCAGTAGATAGGGGTAAAAATAAGCCCTGACGACTGCTGCCTGACGACTGACGACCGACTTTGTGCCTTTGTGCCCGTTGCCTTTGTGCCTGTACTTGAGAGGTGAGTTTTATGCGCGGCTTTAACCCCTTTAACGCGCCGCCGGCCGGCGAAATCCAGGCGAAAATCAAACGGTTAAAAGAGCGCCATCCCGGGCTTTCCCGGGCTGACCTGGCGCAAATGATCATTTCCGAAAGGGCCTTTCAGTGCGCCCTGACGGGGGCGCTGACCGCCGTTCCGGCCATTATCCCCGGCGTCGGGACGCTGATCGCCCTTTTCGGCGGGGTGGCCGCCGACATCATGTTGCTCACCTACCTGCTCTCCCGCCTGGTGCTGGAGATCGCCGCCCTTTACGGCCGCGACCTGACCGGCCCCGGTTACCAGAAGGAAGCCTTCTGGGCCTTCGTCCTGGCCGCCGGCGCCGGCAGCGTGGGCAACCACCTTTCCCGCACCGTCGTCCTCCAGCTGTCCAAAGAAGCCTTTACGACCGCCGCGGAAAGACTCCTCATCTCCCTGGGCGTGCGCACCACGGCCCGTTCCACTATCTTACGCCTCATCCCCCTGGCCGGCCTGGGTCTGGCCGGCGGGATCAACTACTGGCTGGGCAAAACGGTAGGCGAGCGGGCCCGCCGCTATTACGAGGGCCATCCCGAAACAACTTATCGGGATGGCCCCACTGTGGACGCGGAATATTTTTTTGGCGATCCAAAAGCCCCTTAAGAAACTTCCTCCTCCACAACCTCTTCCGGCGGCTCCAGGCCTAATACTTCCTCCACCGTGTAAATGCCGGGGGGATGCAGATACACATATTCGAGGACCCGGACCAGACAATCTGTAAAGGCGTTGCGGTTTAACGACTCGTGGGTAATTTCCAGGCGTTCGTTGTCGCTGATAAAGATGATCTTGTGCACCCCTACCGTTCCGCCGCCGCGGACGGCGTGAATGGCGATCTCTTTCTGATCGCGTTTTTTGTTGCCGTGGCGTCCGTAAACAAACCCTTTCTCCGGGTTGACATCAATTTCTCTGGCCACCGTTTGCGCGAGCCGCAGAGCTGTACCCGAAGGCGCATCTTTTTTATAGCGATGATGTTCCTCGATGATTTCCACGTCAAAACCCCCCAGGATAGAGGCCATCTTCCTGGCCGCGTGCATCAGCACATTAATCCCGATAGAAAGGTTGGTCGCCATGACCAGGCTGACCCTGTACATTTCGGCGTAGGAACGCAGGGCTTCCAATTGGAACCGGGTATACCCGGTAGTGCCTACAATCAGATGAACGCCGTGTTTCGCCGCAATTTTCAAATTGCGCAGGCTGGCTTCCGGGGTTGTAAAATCGATAATCATGTCCGGACGCGTCGCGCCCAATGCCTCCCCCAGGTGTTCGCTGCTCTGGACGACCAGGCCCGTCGGCGGCAAGTCCAAAATTTCCCCCAGGTCCTTCCCCACTTTCTCGCTGCCCGGGCGGCTGGCCACCAGAACGAGTTTGACCAGCGGATGTTTTAAAAAATTCCGGGCCACCACCTGCCCCATCCGGCCGGGACCAATCAGCGCTACGCGAATTGCCATCTTCCCAAACCTCCCTTAAAATAGTTCGGCAAAAATAAAAACCCCGGTGAAAAATTATTTTCCCGGGGCGCAATAGACAACTACCCACGCTTGGGCAAAACAATCAAACGTGTTCTTTGTCCTTCCTTCCACGCCTGCGAAGTTAGCTGACGGGTTCGGGTCGAAGGTTAACCCTACCCCCGGAATAACAGGCAACAGCCATTCCGGGAGATTCACCCCGGGAAATTGGGTCCTCCGCTTCTTTGCATCCAAAGAACTCGGCGGTACAATTTATTAAGTTGGTTAATTATATCATCCCTTGGGTGAACGTGTCAAGTAAAATTTTAGTAAAATTATAGTATTGTGAATAAAAAATGGAAGGTGAGGCACAGAGGGGTAAAGGGGCAGATGCACAAGGGCACAAAGGGTTCCAAGTATAGACGACCGGGAATATTTTTCTTTGTGCCTTTGTGCCTATTTAACTTTGTGCCAATTCCTAACCCCTAATTCCTGTTTTTCCAGCGACCCGGAGCTGCGCCGCGTCCGCAGGAACTGATAAAAACCGGTCAGCAAAACCAGGCCGATCCCGGTTCCATCGGTAAACACCCCGGGAACAATCAGACAGCACCCGCCCAAAACCAGGAGCAGGCGTTCCCAGGGCCGGCCGTGCGTGAGCAGGTAGCCGGAAATGCCGCCTCCGATGCCGATCATGCCAATGATCACTTTGGCGAAAGTGTAAACCAGGTTCCACCCGTGGACGTCGACCAGGACGAGCACAGGGGCCATGACGAAAACGTACGGCGCCAGAAAAGCGGCAAAGGCCAGCTTCGTGGCCTGGAAACCGGTCCGGAAAGGCTCGGACCCGGCAATCCCCGAGGCGGCAAAGGCGGCCAGGGCGACCGGCGGCGTGATGTCGGCGATAATCCCGAAATAAAAGACGAAAAGATGGGCGGCCAGCACGCTGACGCCCAAAGAAGTAAGCGCCGGCGCCGAGATGGTGGCCTGAATTATGTAGTTGGCCGTCGTGGGTACGCCCATGCCCAGGATAATTGAGGAAATCATGGTGAAAAACATGGTCAGGTAAACGCTGCCGCCGGACAGTTCAACTATCCCGTTCGCCATCTTCAAACCCAGACCGGAGAGGGTTACGATCCCGACAATAATCCCCGCCGTGGCGCAGGCGGCGGCTACCGGAACGGCCGAGCGGGCGCTCTCCTCCAGGCCCTGGATTATTTCCCGCAGGCTCATCCGCGTGTCTTTGTTAATAAAACTTACCCCGATGGTTAAAAGAACGCCTAAAAGGGCCGCCATCATGGGCGTGTAGCCGCGGGCCAACAAATAGACGATCCCTGCCACCGGCAGAAGCAGGTACCACTTTTGTTTAAAAAGCCGCCAGGCGTTGGGGAGCGATTCCCGGGGCAGACCCCTTAGCCCGGTCCTTTTTGCTTCCAGATGTACCATCAAAAATACGCCGGTAAAGTACAGGATGGCCGGAATGGCCGCCGCCAGGGCAATTTTGATATACGGAACGCCGATAAATTGCGACATGATAAAGGCGGCCGCCCCCATCACCGGGGGCATGAGCTGCCCGCCGGTGGACGCGGCGGCTTCTACTGCGGCGGCGAACTCCTTCCGGTAACCGATGCTTTTCATCAGAGGAATGGTAATGGAACCTACCGCCATCACGTTCCCCACCGAACTGCCGGAAATCATCCCGTGACCGGCGCTGCCGATTACCGCCGCCTTCGCCGGCCCGCCCACGGCGCTCCCGGTAAGGCCCAGGGCCAGGTCGGTCAACCATTCGCCGATGCCGCTCTTGCGCAAATAGGTGGCAAAAACGATAAACAAAAAGATAAACGTTGAAGAAACCTGGATCGGCACGCCCAAAATACCTTCCGTGGACAGCCAGGCGTGGGTGACGATGCGGTCCAGGTCGAATCCCCGGTGCGATAAGAAGCCGGGAAAATAGGGGCCGAAATAGGCGTAAAGCAAAAACAACCCGGCCAGGGAAACCATCACCGGGCCGACCACCCGGCGGGCGGCTTCCAAAATCAAAAGCACGGCCAGAATGGAAACAAGTACGTCTGCGGTTGTATAGGCCCCCGCTCTTTGCAAAAGCGGTTTATAATAAACAAGGTGATAACCCGCCACGCCGCCCGACAAAAGGGCCAGGAAACAGTCGTAAAAAGGAATCCGGCTACCCTTGATCCGGGTACTGAAGGGGTATAAAAGATAAATCAAGACCAGGGCAAAGCCGACGTGGGTGGCCCGCTGGATGGTCGGCGGAAAAATGCCGAAGGCTGCCGTATAAAGCTGAAATAAAGTCCAGCAAATGGCAATCGCCGCCACGACAATCGCCAGCGGGCCCTTAAGCCGCCGAAAAGTATATTCCCGGTCGTATTTGGCCATTAATTCTTCTTGCTGCTTTAAATCCAGATCTTCTCTTAATTCCTTCATCGCCAAACGACTCCCTTTGAATACCAGACGAAGTCCGGGAAGAAGGCAGATTAAGCGCGATTTTTCTGCTTTTGAAGAAGAGGAAAGGCGGCGGCCGCCCGGAAGCCGGCCGGACCGCCCCCCGGACGGAAGCCCGGAGCCGGGGGGCGGATCAAATCCCTGCCCTGCCCGCCTGAATTTACTTTCCCGGACGGGCGTTTTTCCCGGACGGGCGCCCGGGTGATCAGCGGCCGCCGCGAACGATTATTTCGCTGCAACAAAGCGAAAAATTACCTGGAAATTCCCTTTTCCTTATAGTATTTCTCGGCCCCCGGGTGCACCGGCGTGGTTACGCCGGACAGGGCACGCTGCAGATTAAGATGCTTGGCCGTAGCGTTGTTTTTGGCAATATCGTCCTTGTTTTCGTACATCACCTTACACAGATTGTAAACGGTCTCGTCGTCCAGATCGGCCCGGACGTATAAATTGGCGCTTAAAGTGAGCGTCTTGACGGGCTGATCCTGCCCGGGATAGCTGTTGGCCGGAATTTCGTACGGGGAGAAAAAGGGGATTTCTTTCACGATTTTCGCGGCCTCCACCCCGGTGATCTCCAGGAGACGGATCTTGCGCATGGTGGCCACGTCCTGGATCGAAGCGGCAGGTACGGTCAACACGTTGAAGGCAGCGTCGATGTGTTTGTCCTTAAACTGGTCTACGGCGTCGGCAAAGGTGGCGTAAATGGGGGTAATATCTTTATAGGTAATTCCGTACGCCTCTAGAATTTTCCTGGTAGTGTATTCGGTGCCGCTGCCGGTGGGCCCCACCGCCACTTTCTTCCCTTTTAAATCCGCAATAGTTTTGATATTGCTATCCGCCGCGACGAAAACCTGGACAACTTCCGGATAAACCACGCCGACGGCCTTAACGTTCTTGACCGGCTGGTCTTTAAATTCGCCCCGGCCGTTATAGGCGTCGTCGGCCACGTTGTTCATGGCCAGGCCAAGGTCAGCCTTCCCGGTATTCAACAAGCGCATGTTCTCCACCGAGGCCCCGGTGGACTGGACGGTAACGTGGACCCCGGGCACCTTCTCGTTCCAGATCTGAGCCATGGCGCCGCCCAGCGGATAATACGTTCCCGCCGTTCCGCCGGTGGCAAAAAGCAGCTCTTTCTTTTTGGCGGCCGGCTCCCCTTGTTTGGCGCCGCCGCCTCCGCCGCATCCGGCCGCCAGCAGCAGGACGAAAACGAATAAAACAGAAAGCCCGATTAGTTTTTTTACCTTCATCATTCTAACCTCCCCGAAAAATATTTGCCAGCTTTCTTAAAATTGCTCTTTCCCGCTTCAATTCCGACAGTTCCCAAAATCCCGAAACAGCAAAAACTGCCTGCTACCCCCGTCTATTCAGCGCAAACCGCCTTCCTCTGCCCGGCAATGATGACAAGAAATGTTCCCGGGGAAGAATTCACCCCCCTTCCGTTTGGCTCCGCTTTCCGCAAACGACGTTGCAGCTTGCCGGGCCCCGGCCCTTTAAATCACGCCGGAAGCCCTCAGCCTGGCAATTTCTTCGGCCGTGTACCCTAATCCGGAAAGAATTTCTTCGGTGTGCCGGCCTAAAAGCGGCGGGGGAAGCCGGTACTGCACGGGCATTTCGGAAAAGTTGATGGGGTTGCCCAGCACTTTTACCTTTCCCGCCTTTTCGTGTTCCATTTCCACCACCATTCCCCGGTGGAGGACCTGGGGGTGGGAAACCACTTCGGAAATGGCGTTGATCATCCCGCAGGGCACCTTGTGGGCGTGCAGGGTTTCGACCCAGTAAGCGGCCTCTTTCTGGATGAAAATGTCCGCCAGCAGCCGGTCCAGCTCCTCCCGGTGGGCCACCCTTTTTTCGTTGGTGACGAACTTCGGATCGTTGGCAAAGGGCAGCTCCAGGGCGGCGCAGAAGCGCTGCCAGATGGCGTCGTTGCCTACGGCCAGGATAAAGTATTTGTCTTTGGCCCGGTAGGCCCGGTAGGGAACAATGGAAGGATGGGCCGAACCCAGGCGGACGGGGTTTTTTCCGGAAGCGAAGTAATTGCAGGCCATGTAGGTCAGCCAGGAAACTTCCGTATCGAGGAGGGAGATGTCAATGTACTGGCCCTTCCCGGTTTCCTTTTTCGTCAGCAGGGCGCTTAAAATTGCGATCACGGCGTACATCCCCGCCCCGATGTCGATGATCGCCACCCCGATGCGCACCGGGTCCCCGTCCTTTTCCCCGGTGATGGACATCAGCCCGCCCTCACCCTGCATCAACAGGTCGTAGGCCGGGTGGTTGCGGTAGGGGCCGTCCTGGCCGTACCCGGAAATGGAACAGTAAATGATTCCGGGGTTGAATTCTTTGATTTTCTCGTAATCCAGCCCAAGGCGCTGCACGGTGCCGGGGAGGAAGTTTTCGATCAGCACGTCCGCTTCTTTCGCCAGCCGGTAAATGATCTCTTTTCCTTCCGGCGCTTTCAGGTTCACCGTGATGCTTTTTTTGTTCCGGTTAATGCTTAAGAAATAGGCGCTTTCCCCTTCGATAAAAGGCGGTCCCCAGGCCCTCGTTTCGTCGCCGGTGCCGGGCATTTCCACCTTGATGATTTCCGCCCCCATGTCGCCCAACAGCATGGTGGCAAAGGGGCCGGTCAAAACGCGGGAAATGTCCAGGACTTTGACGCCGGCAAGGGGCAGTTTGACTTTTTGTCTGGTTGACATAAGCCACTTCCTTCCTTAAAGTAGTACGTTGATTTACCTACCGCCAAGATGGTTAACTGGCTGCAAAAGCGGCGGCCACGAGACTCTTCGGTGCGGGCGAAATAAACCGCCCAAACCGCGTTGAGGAGTCTCCTGTCGGTTACTTCTGCGCAAAGCAAAGATTATCCTCCCGGCAAATTTGACCAGACAAAAACAGAATAACCGCCTTGGGGACGCCTATTCCCGTTCAAAAACGATTTTCCCGTTTTTCACAATTAATTTACCATCGATTTTGACCGTGGCGTCGTAAATGACCATATCCATGTGCACGGGCGAATAGACCGTCCCGCCGTAGCTGACGTTCGCCCCGAGAGCCACGTGGACGTTTCCCCGCGCCTTTTTTTCCTCTTCGAAATCGCCGTTGCGTAAAGACAGAGGGTTTAAGCCGATCCCAATCTCGGCGATATTAGCGACGTTTTCCACTTCCGCCAGGATTTGCTTCAGGCGCCTAGCCGCCGGCCCCTCCCCCGTACAGCTGTACACCTTTCCGTTGGCCACCTCCAGCGTAATTGGTTCCGCGTGACTGCCGATGTAGCAGATCGGCCCGTCAATCACCAGCCGCCCGCTGGCCGAGCCTTCGTTGGGCATCTGGGAAACTTCGCCGTCGGAAAAGGCCATCTGCATTCCCGGCAAATGCGCCTTGCCGCACTCCACGTAAACCACTTCGCCGGCAATCGTCGCTTTTAAATCGGTTCCCAGGGGACTGGTAATTTCGATGGTTTTTCCCCGCCGCCACAGTTCCGCCAGACGCTCCCCCTCGGCGTAGAGGGCTTCGTAGTCGGCCAGGGCTCCGCCTTTAATCCAGTTGTCCATATCCCGCATGACCATGGAGCAATGGCGGATCTTTTTCGCCTTCAAGCGGTCCCAGATGGCCTGGTTATAGATGGAAGATCCGGAGGACCGCGTCAGCCCGA
This sequence comes from Bacillota bacterium, assembly GCA_040755215.1. GTDB lineage: Bacteria > Bacillota > Desulfotomaculia > Desulfotomaculales > Nap2-2B > JAIMBK01. The sequence continues at coordinate 36,373 of JBFMBG010000008.1, forward strand.
TACTTACGTCCGCCCCCTGATACGCGCTTTCAATGATTTTATTAATATTGGTGGATTTGTCGCCCGGATTCCGGCTGGGAATCATGCAGATGGTGTACTCCGCGCCCACCGCCTGGACGGCGGCGGCCAGGGCGTAAGCCATGCGCATGTCCGTAGCCGTATCGCAGACGATGATTACTTCTTCACCCGCTTTGACCGCCAGCAGTTGTTCAATAATTTTCCGCGCCTGAACGCTTGCCTCGATAATGAGCGACACTGGTGAAGACCCCTCCTGTTTCCTTTGATAATATATTTCTTGCATAGATAATATATGATGCAATATTATCATCATTATTTCTCCGTTCCATTTAAAAATCCTTCTTTTTTTTCTTCCGACTTAAAAAATTTTTTTAAATAAAAAACCGGGAATTTTTCCCGGTTAGAAGCTGGTTTCGCCTGCTGTTTGACGCGTTTACCCCAAACAAAGAAAACGATGCTGGATTGGTTCGGGCGAAGCGATCTAAATTAAACGTGGTTATAATAAACACCCAATTGTTTCCACAAACTTTCCATTTCCGAGAGGGTATGGAGCACGCCTTCCCGGTCCTTTTCGCTCACCGCGGTAAGCAGGGCATTAATTACGCTCAAGGGCGCAACGAAAGAATCAATAAAAGAATTGATATCGCTGCGGGCAAGGAGTGTAATATCGGCGGACTGGGCGAGCGGCGAAAGAACGCTGTCCGTGAGCGCAATAATCTGGGCGCCCCTTTCCCTGGCACAGCTTAAAAATTCGACCACCCGCCTGGTATAACGGTGGAAGCTGATCCCGATGACCAGATCTTCCCGGCTGATGGTAATCAGATCTTCAAACATCGCTTCTATATCATTAATAATGGTCTTATTTTTTAAAACCAGATCCAGGTAAAAGCTTAAAAAGTGGGCCAGGGCAGCCGCGCTGCGCACCCCCGCCACGTAAATCCGCCGGGCCCGGTGGATAGCCTCTACGGCCCGGTTGAAGTCCTCCTGCGAAATTTCTTCCAGAGTCAGCTGGAGATTCTGCATATCCGTCCGGATAATCTTGGCCAGGATATTTTTATCGCCGACAGACAACTTCATCCGTTCGGCGGTGCTCAATTTATTGCGGATAATTTCCTGGACATCTTTTTGCATTTCCGGGTAGCCGCTGTAACCCAGGGCAACGGCAAACCGCACCACCGTCGATTCGCTGATCCCCAGCTCGCGGCCCAGCCGGGAAGCAGTCAAAAAGGCCACCCGGTCCGGATGGGCCAGCAGGTAATCGGCAATGTGCCGCTGGCTTTTGGTAAACTGGGGAAAATTCTTCTGCAGCCTCGCGATGATTTCTTCTTTGATCAAAGACACCCCCTCGTGCCCTTTCGGCGCCCGGCTTTCACCCATCATAACTTTCACCCATTATAAGAAGCGCCTCTCTTTTTGTCAAGATATCTGCCGGCTGGCTGCCTCACGTTTCAACCGCTGACGAGGAAATGTTCAGGAAAACACTGCCGCAGCCCATGATCAAAAAAGGTAGTATAAAATGGCCGTGTAAAATTTCGTCCTTGACAGCCCCCGGAGCACCATGCTAAGCTAAAATTGACAATGACAAGCCGAGCTTGAGCAGAGCGTAAGTCAAGAGCTCTTAGACGAGACGAGACGACTCGGAGATTTCTGGGGTGAGAACCAGCCGTAGGCTGGTTTTTTTATTTAGCAGGGTGCCGGGGCGAACAGCCGGAGGAGGCCTGGTCATGGTCGTCGTGATTGACAACTACGACTCCTTTGTGTATAACCTGGTCCAATACCTGCAGGAACTGGGGCAAAAGGTGCGGGTTTTCCGGAACGATCGGGTAACCTTAAAGCAAATCGAAGCCCTTTCCCCCACTCACCTGGTAATCTCCCCCGGCCCCTGCACGCCAAACGAAGCAGGGATATCCCTGGCTGCCGTCAAACACTTCGCGGGGCGGATCCCGCTGCTGGGCGTGTGCCTGGGGCACCAGGCCATTGGCCAGGCTTTCGGCGGACGGGTGATCCGGGCAAAAAGACCTGTCCACGGGAAGACTTCCCTGGTCTATCACAATGGCGCAGGGATTTACCGCGGACTGCCCAACCCATTCGAAGCGGCCCGGTATCATTCCCTGGTGGTGGAAAGGGAAACTCTTCCGGACTGCCTGGTCATTACCGCCCAAACCGACCAGGAGGAAATCATGGGCTTAAGACACCGCCGGTACGCGGTGGAAGGAGTCCAGTTTCACCCTGAGTCCATTCTTACGAACGCGGGAAAAAAACTGCTGTATAATTTTTTGACAATAGCTTTTCACGTCATTTAATCACGGACTTTCATTGTTTTACAGCGAAAACACCGTCATTATGGGAAAATCTCACAAAGGCGGAAAGGAGGGAAAACCGGTCCGGAAAGACTCCCGGCCCGGGGAAGGTTTTTAATTTTTTGACTCGAAAACCCGGTTTTTTCTTGATCCTGCGGGGTTCTCCCGGTTCGGCCCGTCATGTCCGAGTGTTTACCCCTGATTAAAAAAATACCGGTAACATCAGACGTACTCGCCCTTTTCGAAGGATTATCCTCCCGCCCCTACAGCTTCTTGCTGGACAGCGGGCTAATCGTTCCGGAACTGGCTCGCTATTCCATAATGGGAGCAGACCCTTTCCTGGTGCTCCGCTCCCGGGGAAAACGGCTCTGGCTGGAGCGGGATGGGAAAAGCACCTCTTTAGTCGGCCATCCCCTGGTCAAGCTCAAAAACCTGCTGGCCCGCTACCGACTGGCTCCTGGCAGCCACCCCCTTTCTTTCGGCGGGGGCGCGGTGGGTTATTTCAGCTACGATCTGGGACGGGTGCTGGAAAAGCTGCCCGCGCTGGCGGCGGACGACTTGCATACCCCCGACCTCTGCCTGGGATTTTACGACGTAGTTACGGTGATCGACCGGGTGGCGGAGGAGGTGTGGGTAGTCTCCACCGGCTTTCCGGAAACCAATCCCGCGGCGGCGGAACAGCGCGCGCGCAAGCGGCTGGCGGAAACCTGCACACTGTTAATCAGAGAGCAGGGGAAACAAATAGAACCGAAACAACGAAAAGTTGCACCCATACTTGCAATAGCAGAACCTCCGCAACCTGTTCTTCCCCAATCGTGGGCAGGAGACGCCCCCAGGGCTGTGCCCCGAACAGATGATTCATCATTAAAAAAGTATCCTGGCAGCGAGGGCGCACCCCCCGTCCTCTCCGCCCACTTCGACGAAGCCGGCTACTGCGGGGCCGTCCAGCGGGTTAAGGAATATATTGCCGCCGGGGACATCTTTCAGGCAAACCTGTCCCAGCGCTTCTCCCTGCCCCGGGTGACGGAGCCCTGGCCCCTCTACCGGCGCCTGCGGGCCATTAACCCGGCCCCGATGGCAGCCTACCTGAATTTCGGCGAATTTCAGGTAGTCTGTTCTTCGCCGGAACGGTTTCTTAAAGTAAACGGCAGGCAGGTGGAAACCCGGCCGATTAAAGGCACCCGCCCCCGCGGACAAGACCCGGCCAGCGACGCGCGGCTCCGGGAGGAATTGTGGAAAAGCGCCAAGGACCGGGCCGAACTGGTGATGATCGTGGATATGGAGCGCAACGACCTGGGGCGGGTGTGCCGGCCGGGATCGGTCCGGGTGCCGGAACTTTACCGGCTGGAGGAGTACGCCACCGTCTTTCACCTGGTTTCCATTGTGGAAGGAGAGCTGGCTCCGGGCAGGGACGTGGTGGACCTGCTGGCGGCGGCCTTTCCCGGCGGTTCCATCAGCGGGGCGCCAAAGGTCCGGGCCATGGAAATCATTGAGGAACTTGAGCCCGTGCGCCGGGGGATATACACCGGCTCTATCGGCTATCTTGGTTTTGATCAGAATGCGGATTTAAATATTGTTATTCGCACCCTTATTTTTAAAGGCGATCAAATTTACTTCCAGGTCGGCGGCGGTATTACCATCGATTCGGATCCCTACCGGGAATACGTAGAAACCCTGGACAAAGCCAGGGCGCTGGTCCGGGCGCTGGGTCTGGACGACCGGCAGGCTTTTGCTTCCCTGCAGGTAAAACCAGCGGTAGAAAAAGGAAGGTGACAGCATTGCCAGGCGTGGTCTGCGTCAACGGCCGGTTTCTACCCGCGAGCCGCGCTCAAATTTCCGCAGTGGACCAGGGGTTTCTTTACGGTTACGGGCTTTTCGAAACCATCTTGATCCACGCGGGGCGGCCCGTTTTCCTGGAAGCACACCTGAAACGACTGGAGGCGGGGTGCGCGGCCCTGGGGATCACTCTACCTTTCCCGCCGGCGACGGTAGGCCAGCTGGTACACGAAACGATCAGGGAAAACGGCCTCCCCGAAGGGACCCTGCGCCTGACCATTTCAGCCGGGGCTGACCCGGGGCAGGGCCTCGGCAATCTGGTCATTTTCACCCGCCCCCTTCCCTACGGCCCCCCGGATTACGAAAGGGGCTTTACGGCCGGGTGGTCGGCTTACCGGCGCAATGAACGATCCCCGTTAGTTAAATTAAAAACTCTAAATTACCTGGAAAACCTGCTGGCCAAAAGGGAAGCCCGGGAAAAAGGGTGGGACGAGGCGCTTTTTCTAAACACTACCGGCTGCGTGGCCGAAGGCGCAGTAAGCAATGTCTTTATCGTCAGGAACGGCCAGGCGGTCACCCCTTCTGACGACCAGGGGCTCTTGCCGGGAATTATGCGCCGGATCGTGCTTAAAACCTGCTGTGAGCTCGGCATTCCGGTTGTCGAGCGCCCGGTCGCGCCGGCCGAACTGGTCAGGGCCGACGAATGTTTCCTCACCAATTCTTTGCTGATCGTGATGCCCCTGGTCAAAATAAACGACCGCCCCATTGGAAACGGAAAACCGGGACCCGTTGCCGAACGGATCAGGAATGCCATAATTAAGAAAAAGTAAGAAAACCACCCCGAAAAATTGTTTACCGGGCATTTATGGAAAGGCAATCAACAAGATAAAAGAGTACACAGGTGCTTTAGCCTGTGTACTCTTTCACCTATACTTCCATGATGATCGGTAAAACCATCGGCCTTCTCCTGGTTTTTTCGTAAAGAAATTTGCCCAGTGTTTCGCGGACCTGCGATTTGATCGCGCCCCACTCGGAAACACCCTGCTCGCTGCATTTGTCCAGGGCGCTGCGGACTTTTTCCCTGGCTTCTTCGAGGAGCTTTTCCGACTCCCGCACGTAAACAAATCCCCGGGAAACTATATCCGGTCCGGCCATCACCAAACCCGAATCGCGGTTGATGGTAACCACCACGATGAGGATCCCGTCCTGGGACAACTGCCGGCGGTCCCGCAAGACAATATTGCCGACGTCGCCGATCCCGAGGCCATCCACCAGCACCCGCCCGGCCGTCACCCGCCCGGCCACCCGCCCCGAACGGCGGGTGAACTCCAGAACCTGGCCGTTTTCCGCCACGAAAATATTGCTTTCCGGAATCCCCATGGTCCGGGCCAGTTCCGCGTGCTTCCTCAACATCCGGTATTCGCCGTGGACGGGAACAAAAAACTTCGGCTTCACCAGGTTAATCATAAGCTTGAGCTCTTCCTGGCTGGGGTGCCCGCTGACGTGAATGCCCGAAACAGTTTCATAAATCACGCGGGCCCCTTTCTTAAACAACAAATCAATCACCCTGGCGACCAGCTTTTCGTTCCCCGGGATGGGCGCCGCCGAAATGATTACCGTATCGCCCGGCAGAATCTCAACCTGCCGGTGATCTCCCCAGGCCATCCGCGTAAGCGCGGACATGGGCTCGCCCTGGCTGCCCGTGCTTAAAAAAACCACCTTGTTTTTCGGCAGGCGGTTTGCTTCCTCCAGTTCCACCAGGGTACCGTTCGGGATATGCAGGTAGCCAAGCTCATGGGCGATGGAGAGCACGTTCACCATGCTGCGGCCGACCACGGCCACTTTCCGGCCGTACTGGCGGGCGGCGATGATGGCCTGCTGCAGCCGGTGGATATTCGAAGCGAAGGTGGCGATAATGATCCTTTCTTCGGCGTGGCGAAAGGTTTCATCAAAGGTTTGGCCTACCACGCGCTCAGAAGGGGTGTAGCCCGGCCGCTCCACATTGGTGCTGTCCGACATCAGCACCAAAACGCCCTTTTCGCCGAGCTGCGCAAAACGGTAAAAGTCGGTCACTTCGCCGTCGACCGGCGTGTGGTCGATTTTAAAGTCGCCCGTATGCACCAGGACGCCGACCGGTGTATGAACAGCCAGGGCTACGGCATCCGGGATGCTGTGCGACACCCGGATGAACTCCACCCTAAAGGGGCCTATAGAAACCTCTTCCCTGGGCCGCACCACCCGCAAATCAACCGTTTCGGCCGCGCCCTGCTCTTTGAGCTTCCCCAGGAGCAGCCCCAGGGTGAGCTTCGTGCCGTAAACGGGAACATCCAGGTGCCTGGCCAGGTAAGGCAGCGCCCCGATGTGATCTTCGTGGCCGTGGGTCAGCACGATCCCGCAGAGCTGCTCTTTATTTTCTAAGATATAGGTGATATCCGGGATTACTACATCGATCCCCAGCAATTCTTCTTCCGGGAACATCAAACCGCAATCGATCAACAGAATATTTTCCCCGCATCTCACCGCCATCATGTTTTTGCCGATCTCGCCCAGCCCCCCAAGGGGGATCAGGGCTAATTTTGGTTCTTTGGCCAAATCCACACCTCCCTCTGTTTTTGATCAGACGATCAAGAAGAAAATAAAATTAACCGGTGAGAAAAAAACAGGAGAAGGTGGGGAAAATATTCTGTTTTCGCCCTGTATTTGAAGAGATTCGAACCTATATTTTCACAAGGCTATTATACAAAAATTCAGTCCTGCATACAAGTTTTTGAAAGGGGCAAAAGCCGGATAATTACGCACGGAGAAGGCTTTTTTGAGACAAAGACACGAAAGTTCCGCAGGCCCACAGGAATTATAAGAGAGCACACATCCCTTAAGGCCTTTGCCAAAGTTCCCTGGCCAGCGACTTTATTTCCAACGGCAGGCCGCTTACCACCAGGTAGACTTCGTCGGCCAGGCGGGCTAGCCTCTGGTTGGCTGTCCCCAGCAAATCCCGGTAAACCCTCCCTGCCGGATAAGGCGGAACCAGCCCCCACCCTACTTCGTTGGTAACGATAATTATATCCGCCGGCGATTCCGTGATCACTTTACATAAACGCTCGAAAACGCCGAGGATCCTTTCCTCCTCTTCGGCGGTTAAACCTGCGGATTCGTCATTGAAAAGACGGCCTGTTTTGCTTAAGAGGTTGTTTAAAAACAAGGTTAAGCAATCAACGAGGATCAATTTATCCGGCGCGCCCATCCGGTTGATCACGCCGGCAATTTCCAAAGGTTCTTCAACGGTCTCCCAGGAAGGCGGCCGGCGCTGCCGGTGGCGCTCCACGCGCAGGGCCATTTCTTCATCCCCAACGGTGGCCGTAGCCAGGTAAATTACCTTTTTCCCGCCTGCCGCCGCCAGCCTTTCGGCAAAGGCGCTCTTCCCGCTTCTCGTCCCGCCGGTAACCAGAATAAACTTCTTTTGCTCCATACTTTTCCCCCAAAATCCTTTTCAGTAGATAACAAGCTGCGCGGCCAGCAAAGAAAATTTTAAAGGGTCTGCTGTGCCTTTGTGCCATGATCATACAACAAGGCAACGGCCATTACAAGAATCTAAAATTGTCAACAGCATCCGGAAAGGTTACCAGCCACTTTTTGCCCAAAAACTCCAGCTCAATTACGCCGACCCCCGTTCTTTCCACGGCCCAGAGCCGGACGGGTTCTTTCAGGCCGGCGACCCCGTTAAACGCCGCCAGCGACACCTGCCAGCAATGCAAGACAATACCCAACAATAAGCCGCCAATAAGCACTAAAAGAAACGATCTGTTCACTTTATTCACCTGTTTTCAGCATATCCATAATCATTTCGCCCAATACATCGGCAAACAGCCGGGCGCCAGCCACGGCTTCTTCGGTCGAATTATTAACGCTCCCGATTTCCACCAGGATTGCCCGGGGATGGAGAAACTGATTATAGCGGCCGTCTTTTATCCGCACCCCCAAACATAGACCGGGGTATTTCTCGTTCAACCTTTCGGCCAGCGTAACGGCAAACTGGTGGTTTTTCTCCCACGTGGGAAAGGGAAGGCGCGCGTCCGACCCGACGACCAGCAAAACCGGCGCAAGCTGCCAGCCGTTGACGTTCACCAGGCTGTTTTTGCGCGGCCGGCCCGCGTCCCGGTGGATATCCAGAACAACTTTCGCTTTTTTGTTTTCGGATAAAAGCTTGCGCAACGTTTTCTCCGATTCCCTGTAAGAAATGTCGTATTCGGCGTCGTGAATTTTCTCGGAATGGACCACCTTAACGCCGTATCTATTTTCCAAAACTTCCTTTACCGCCGCCCCCGCCTGCACCACCCCGCCGCACTTCCCCTCCAGCCGGTCCCTGCCGTCGGTAAGAGCATAGGTTTCCCCGGTGTGGGTGTGGTAAATAATCACCAGCGAATCTCCGCTCACCCCGCCGCGAGACACTTCCGGGGGCTGCTCCGGAAAAGCGGAGGAAGCACCAATTACGAAAGACTCACCAAACCCCGGAAGCGGCTCTTCGTCCGGCAAATCAACCACCGTCAGGTAAGGCAGGGATAGCTTTAAAATTGCCACAGGCAGGGGATCGCGCCTATCCAGGTGCAGCGGCGCCAGCAATTTCGAAACCGAAGAGGTCATGGGCCCCGCCGGCAGTTCTCCTTCCGCCCCGATCCAGGCCATTACCGGCATGGCCGCGCAAAGCAAACCCCGCGAGGCCCCTTGATTCGGATAATACCACTGGTACCGCCAGTTAAAGTAATTAAAAAGGTAAAGGCAGGTTAAAAAAAATAAAAAGATTAAAACCAGCGAACACCGGATAGCCCGCTGCCATTTTTGCCGCCTGAACATAAAAAGCTCCTTCCCGGTTTTTTTTAGATTTTTATGACCGGGAAGGAGCTTTTATGTGCTTTAACGCAAAACCGTCGGAACAACCGCATCAATTAGTCCAATAATGAAGGCAGAAATCAAGGCCCCCACCAGGGTTACGCTCAAAAACCCCGGAATGATGAACTGGGCCAGATAAATCACCACGGCCGCGGCGATAAAACCCACTATTCCGCGCGCCTGGGGAGATATTTTCTGGCCGAGAAGGGTTTCCGCCAGGTAGCCCAGCAAAGCAATTACCGCGGCGGCGATCAGCGCGCCGATAAAGCCGCCCTTCACCACAAAACCGGGGGAAAGCCAGCTCACCACGATGAGCACCAGCGCCGAAACCACAAAACGGATGATTAAGCCCAGCCATTGCATGACCACCACTCACCTCGCTTTCCAATAATGTGATCAAATATAGCATGGACAAAAAAATGCCCTTTTATACCAGGACCCGCCCTTAAAAAATGTTAGACAACCTTACGCAAATCTGTTACAGTTAAAAAGAGGTTTGCTCCGTTTGAGAAAAATGCGCCGGGAGTGAATTAACAGGCAAGAAGGGAAGAAGCACTCATAGCCGCCCAACAGGTAGGTTTCAATTTTAATATTCTGGAGCGGATGGTGAAAACATTGAAGGCGGAAGGTATTGTCGTAAACCTGGAAAGTCACGAAAAAGACCTGGTCCGCAGCGCCGGGGCGAAAATAAGGTATCCAAAAGGGCAGATCGTTTTTGCTGTCGGCGAATATGCCGACCGGGCGTACTTTATTGAAAACGGCTGGGTGAAGATCTACCGGATAGCCGAGGACGGGCGCCGGGTCACCGTAGCCATCCGCCGGCAGGGAGAGTTCTTCGGCCTGGCCGAGGCGCTTTGCGGCGGCGAACGCATTTGCTATGCGGAAGCAATGGACGACATCGACTTGATTGTGATCAGAAAAGATAATTTTTTCACTCTGCTGAGAGAGAATGCGGATCTGGCCATAAAAATAGCCATGATCCTGGGCGCCAGGCTGAGGGAAGCCCAGGCGACCATCCACGAGATAGTTTCCTGGCCGGTGCCCGGGCGGCTGGTGCTATTGCTGTTGAAATTGGCCGAGCGCTCCGGAGTTGACACCGGCAACGGGATAGAATTGAACTTAAGGCTTACCCACGAGGAAATAGCCTGCATGATCGGCACCTCCCGACCCACCGTATCCCTGATCTTTAATTCCCTCAAGAACGAAAAAGCGATTGTGATGAAAGGACGGGACATTAAAAAGATTTATCCTGAAAAATTAAAAAAATGGGTGAAATAAACCGGCTTTTGCAAAAGGACCGGTTTTATTTTTTTGAAATTGTAAGGAAGATTACAAATATTGTGTTTTCTCTCGAACATAACTTTGTCGCCTGATGTGTTACATTTGTCACATGGGCGACAATTTATTTTCAACGGGGGGTGAAAAAACATTTTCAAGCAATTTCTGTCACAAGGGAAAACGCAGGAGGTGGCAAACTTTTGAAAGAGCAAAAATTTGCGCCGTAGTTTGCAACGGGGGTTTTCACACGGTTCGGAAGGAGGTAGCAAGGTGAAAAACAGCGACGAATTAAAGTGGTATGCTGCGTGGGTGCCGGAGCGCCTGGTTAATAATGCCCGCCGGGCCGGTTTAGATCCGAATACGGCGTTTATCGGTTTCGTTTTGGCCTGGGCAGCCTTCGCGGCAATTTTACTGGCACCTGCGCCGGCAGGATTGAAGCCTGCCGGACAGGCGGCGGGGGCGGTGGCAGTTTGGGCCGTAATTATCTGGATTACCGAAGCCATTCCGGTTGGTGTGACGGGCCTGATCATCCCCCTTCTTTTGGTCCTGACCAAAGCGGAGCAGGGCATCGGCAAAGCATTTGGCGGTTTTACGCAGGATGTAACTTTCTTAGTGTTGGGCTCCTTTCTTTTTGCCGCGATTATGCAGTGCATCGGCCTTGACCGCCGGGTCGCCGTGGCTATCCTGTCCAGGGTGAAACCGCAGGTAGATCAGGTAATCAAAGGCCTGATGGTCGTAAATACTGTTTTGGGCCTGATTATCCCGGCGGCCGTGTCGAGGGCGGCGGTGCTTTTGCCTGTTGTCCGGGGGATGATTGATCTGTTTGAAGACACCCCGCAAGGAAAAAAAGCCATGGGCGCCTTAGCCATCACCGGGATCTGTTATTTCCCGATGGTGGCCGGCGTACTTTTGCTTACTGCCCACATGCCCAACGTGATTATGGCGGGGTTGTTTGATAAAGAATTAGGCTTTAAAATGACGTACGTTAAGTGGTTTTGGTTGCACTGGCCCATTATTGGACTCTACCCCATAATGTTTTTACTCATCAAAAGGTTTTTAGGCATTAAAGACATAAGCGTACCGGGCGGCATGGAATTTATCCAGACGGAAAAAAACAAGTTAGGCAAAATGGGGGCGGTAGAATGGGTCGTCATCAGCATTTTTGCGTTTGCGGTCCTGTTGTGGATAACCGAACCTTATCACCAAATTAAAACCGGCATGGCCACTTTAATTGCCTTAGGGATATTTTTTATGCCGGGCATTTTGCCTGTACCCTGGCAGGCCGTGCAGGGCAAAACGATCTGGGGAACGTTCTTTTTGCTGGCGGGGGCCCTTTCCATGGCCAGCGCCATCAGCTCCACCGGCCTGGCCAAGTGGCTGGCCGACATGGCGCACCACATATTTAAAGGCCAGCATTTTTTGGTGATTGTGGTAGGGGTTATTGTAATAACCGCGTTCATTCGTATTTTCATGCTCAGCAATGTGGCTGCGGTAGCCATGCTGGCCCCGATCATGTTGTCGCTGGCCAAGGCGCTCAATTTAAACCCGGTAGCCTTTACCCTCCTGGCTTGCAATTTCGATACCTTCTCCTTCATCATCCCCACCCAGGTCACGGCATGTGTAATTGCCTACGGAACGGGCACTTTTAATACCAAAACATATGCCCGGGTGGGTATCCCCATTATGGCGGCCGCATTGGTTTACTTTGTTTTGGTGATGATGCCCTGGTATGCGCTTAACGGGCTTCCCGTATGGAGCGGTTACACAACCTGGAAGTAACATTTTGAAAAAGGAGGACAACTTTATGACCAAAAAGTTTCCCGTTCGACCGCAGGATGTAGAAGAAATTTTGTTGGAAACAGACGTTTTAATCATCGGAGCGGGCAACGCCGGATGTTATGCGGCCATTGAAGCAAAAAGGCGCCGGCCTTCCCTAAGAGTCACCCTGATGGAAAAGGCGCACATCGACCGCAGCGGCTGCCTGGCCGGCGGCATGGACGCCATCAACACCTACATCAAAAAGGGGGAAACCGTGGAGAGCCTGGTGCGCTGGAGCAGGGACCAGGCCGGCGGACTGTTGCGGGAAGACCTGACCGTCACCATGGCCGAACTGCTCAACCAGGCTATTGAAGAATGGGAAAGCTGGGGTCTGCCCATTAAAAAAGACGAAAACGGCGAGTACCTGGCCCGCGGGCGCTGGGATATCGCCATTCACGGCTCCGAAATGAAGGTTATCCTGGCCGAAAAGGTGCGGGAATACGGCTGTGAGGTTTTAAACCGGGTGGTGGCCACCAATTACCTCCTGGACGGCAACCGGGTAGTGGGCGCAATGGGCTTTCACTTACGGGAAGGCAAGTTTTATGTCGTGAAAGCCGGCGCCACCATCGTGGCCACGGGCGGGGCCGCGGGCCTGTACAAGCCCTACACCAACGACGGCATCGATTCCCACCACCAGATCTGGTACTGCCCTTTTAACGTCGGCACCGGGTACGCCATGGGAATCAGGGCGGGAGCCGAAATGACCACCTTTGAAATGCGCTGGTGCGCCGTGCGGACAAAGGACTTCAACGGCCCCATCGACACCATCTCGGTAGGCTACAAAGCGCCGATGATCAACGCCAGGGGGGAAAAAATCCTGGCCGAACGGTACGCCCACCTGGGCGGGGATAAAGCGCCGCGCTTTATCCGGGCCAACGCGCCCATGGAAGAGTGGCTGGCCGGCCGGGGGCCGTGTTACGTGGATACCCGCCAGATGACCCCGGAACAGGTGAAAGACCTGAAAACCGACTATCTGAACGAGCGCCCCACCTTCGTTTTGTTCCTGGCCGCCCGGGGCCAGGACATCACCAAAGAGCCCATTGAGGTTTACGGAAGCGATCCCTACATTGTGGGCGGGCACACGGCCAGCGGCTACTGGATTGACGTGAAAAGAGCGACCACATTGCCCGGCCTTTTTGCCTGCGGGGACGTGGCCGGCGGCGTGCCTAACAAGTTCGTGGGCGGATGTGCCGCCGAAGGGATTCTGGCGGCGCGCGGCGCCCTGGAGTACCTGGAAAGCTCCCCCGCGCCTGCCGGGGAACCGGACAAAGAACGGATCGAACAGGAGAAAAACAGGGTATTTCAGCCTTTCGCCCGCCAGTTGAGCACCGGCGAAGGGATCAGCCCCTGGGAAATGGAGGAACGGCTCCAGCGGCTGATGGACGAGTACGCCGGCGGCGTCCACCAGTTTTACCGGATGAACCGGGAGCGCCTGGAATACGCCCTGAAGCACCTGGCCATCCTCAAAGACCAGACCAGGTATCTGGTGGCCAGGGACTTCCACGAGTTAATGAAGTGCCACGAGGTTATCGACATGCTCGACGTGGCGGAGGTTTTGGTCCACCACCTGCTTTACCGGGAGGAAACCCGCTGGCCGGGCTGGCAAAACAGGGTGGATTTCCCCGAGCGCAACGACGAGAAGTTCAAATGCTTCGTAAACTCCCGCCGCGATCCCGAGACCGGGAAAGTAGAGATCTTGACAAGACCATACGAACAAATTATCCCTTAAGTCTCTATGCACATTTCACTAATTACAACCAGTTCCCAGTTACCAATCCCCAATCCCTAATTCCCGTTTTTTAAGGAGGTCGTTAGCTTATGCCGCCTAGAATCAACCTGCAAAAGTGTGACGGGTGCAAAGGAGAAAAGGAAGCCCTCTGCGTAGCCATCTGCCCCGGAGACTTAATGGTTTTAAATGAAGATACGGGGAAAGCCTACTGCCGTTCGACCCGGGATTGCTGGGACTGCATGTCCTGCGTGAAGGCCTGCCCGCAGAGCGCCCTGGAAACCCGCTTGCCCTACCAGCTGGGCTACTACCCGGCAAAATTAATTCCCCTGATGGGAAGTAAACGGGTCACCTGGACTTGTGTAGATATAAACGGCAATATCGAAAGGTTTACCTACCAAAACAGGAATGAGTGAAGGCGGAAATTAAGGTGACTTAAGGCGACTCGGGTAGGGGGCTGACGCTGCTTTTTCAGCCCCCAAACCCGCTTTTTAAAATGCCTGGACAAAAAAGGAGATGGGTATGGAAAAGGCAACGGTGTTAGTGGTAGGGGGAGGCATTGCCGGCCTGACGGCGGCGGAAAGATTGGGCCGGGCGGGGGTACGGGTGATTTTGGTGGAAAAGGCGCCCTATCTGGGCGGAAGGGTTGCCCGGCTGCACCGGTTCTACCCCCGGATGTGCCCTCCCCGCTGCGGCCTGGAGGTATTAATCACCAGTATCGGCAGCTTCCCGCACGTAGAAGTTCACCTGCTGACGGAAGTTGTGCAGGCGCAAAAAAAGCCGTCCGGCCTCCACACGGTGACCCTGCGGAAAAAACCGCGGCGGGTGAAAGACGCCTGCACGGCGTGCGGCCGTTGCGAGGAAGTGTGCCCGGCAGAAAAAACCGGCGGGATATTTCCCGGCCAGCGAAAAAAAGCCATCAGCGGCAGCGGTGGCTGGGGGCATCCGGCCGCTTATTATATCGACGAAAGGTTCTGCCCTGGCGAAAGCTGCTCCCTTTGTGTGCAAGCATGCCCGGAAGGAGCAATCGATTTAAGCCAGCAGACGGAAGAATTTACCATCGATGTCGAGGAAATCATTATCGCCGCGGGCGGGAAACTGTACGACGCGGGGCTGAGCAAGGAATACGGTTACGGCAGGCTGCCGGGCGTCATTACCTCCATGGAACTGGAGGTGCTGTTCCGGCCCGACGGTCCCACCGGCGGGGTGCCGCGGAATCCCTTCACCGGCCGGTCCCTGCACCGGGTGGCCTTCATCCAGTGCGCCGGCAGCAGGAATAATAATCACCTGCCGTACTGCTCCGGGTACTGCTGCACGGTTACTTTAAAACAGGTCCAGTACCTTCACCAGTCCCTCAAAGACATCCAGACGTATATTTTTTACCAGGACATCCGCACTCCCGGAAAAAATGAAGATTACTACCGGTTTATCCGGGATGAATACTGCCCGGTGTTTATCCGCGGTCTGCCTTCGGAAATCGCCTATGAGGCGGAAAGTAAGAAATTAATGGTGAAAGCCGTGGACACGCTGAGCAGAAAAACGGTGGCCGGGAAATTCGATTTAGTGGTTCTGGCCGCCGGACTGACCCCCGCGGCGCTGCCCGAATTCTTCGGCATCGAGCGGGACGGCTACGGTTTTCTTTCCGGCCATGGACCCTGCGACCCCACGGAGCTGCGGCGCTCGGGAATCTGGGCGGCCGGCTGCATCCAGGGGCCCATGGATGCGGAGGGAAGCGTCAAAAGCGCCCTGGCCGCGGCGGCCCAGTGCCTGGTCAGGCTCCGGCAGGAACCGGCGGTATCCCCGGAGCTGGATCGAAAGAAGTGCGATCGTTGCGGCCGCTGCGCCAAGGAATGCGTGTACGGGGCTTGTGTCCTGGGCGAAGACGGCTACCCGGCCGTTTCCCCGGCGGATTGCCGCGCCTGCGGCATCTGCCAGGGCGGGTGCCCGCTTTTGTGCATCCACCTGCCCGGCTGCGAAAGCAAAAATATTGAAGCGATCATTGATCAGGCAAGGAAGGAAGAGAAGGCGGAGCGCACCGTCCTCCTCTTTTTATGCAAAAACGACGCTTATCCGGCGTGGGTGAAATTAACCGGAAAGGAAAATGGAAATAGTTATCGCGGGATAGTGCCTGTGCCCGTGCCCTGCCTCGGAGCAGTCAACCCGGCCTGGGTCAACGAAGCGCTCATCGGGGGAATCGACGGGGTAATGATGGTAGGCTGCCACCCAGAACAATGCCACCACGGGGCAGGCGCTGCCCTGGCCGAAACGCGTCTGCAGAACCTGAAAGAAACCCTGGCCAGAATGTACCTGGAACCCGAAAGAATTTTCCTTGTCAAAGTGACCATCGACGACTCAGCAAAACTGGCGCGGGAAATTCAAAAATTCGGCGGGATACTGGCCAGGCTCGGCCCCAGCCCATTCAGGTAGGGCGGCTGGAAACTTTTTCGGTGAGGGCGTTGGTGATGCACCTGATTGACCTGACAAATCTTAAAAAAACTGAGATATTGGATCCACTCACAATAAATATTGCCGCCCGCTGCGAGCAGTGCGGGAAATGCGGGTCGGTTTGTCCGGCCCTGATCAGGCAGCCGGACCCGACTTCCCTGCTCAGGCTGATCCAGCTGGGCCTGGTGGGTGAAGCCATCGATTCCCCGCTATTGTGGAGCTGTATAGGCTGCGCCCAGTGCAACGCCGTATGCCCCCAAAAATTAAACGTCCTCCACGCGGTGCGCAGGCTGCGCCGCCTGTCCGCAAGGGAAAGCGATGCCTGCTTTCCAAGGATATTGCTGGATTTTCTTTTCGGCTGAGGGGTTCCCCTGAAGTATGCCCGCGCGGCCTTACTTCTTTTAATTTTTGGGCAGCGAGGTTGCATTTTTTCAAGACCCGTGGTAAAATGGTCTGCGTCAGGAGGTGGAGAATGTGGCTAACACAAAGTCGGCAGAAAAACGGATCAAAGTCACCCGCCGGCGCACGCTACGGAATAAAAGCCTGAAATCCGCCTTGCGCACCGCCATCCGGAAATTCGAAGACGCTCTGGCCGGCGCCGCCCGCGAAGAAGCCGAAGCCGCTTTGAGAAAGGCGCTGGTGGCCATTGATAAAGCGGTGACGAAGGGAATTTTACATAAAAACACCGCCGCCCGGAAAAAGTCCCGGCTCACCCGGCGCTTTAACCAGCAAGCAAGCTGAGCACGAGCTGCTCCATGGCGGGGTAAAAGTCCTGCCTGCCGCTTTTAATCGCCACGTCAAAAGCGAGTAACTGCTCTAAGGTTTGTTCCAATTGCGCAAAGCTAAAGTTTTTGCTTTGGGCGCTTATTTTTTTCGCCACAAAAGGCGGCACCCCCAATTGCTTGCTGATTTCAGCGGGCTGGTCGCCTTTGGCCGCCAGTTCCTTGACCTGCAAAAGCAGGCGAAACTGCCTGGCCACCATGGCCAAAATAACCGGAGGCGGCTCACCGGCGGCCAAAAGATCCCGAATGCCCGCCAGCGCCCTTTTAGCCCGGCGTTCACCCAGGGCGTCCACGACCGCGAAAATGTTTTCTTCGACGAGACGGGGCGTTACCTGGCGAACGTCTTCACTCGTGATTACGCTGTTTTCTCCGGTATAGGCAATTAATTTTTGCAGCTCGTTACTCAGGAGCGTCATGCTTTGCCCGACGCGGCCGATAATTAATTCAGCCGTCCCCGGCGCCATTTTTTTTTGTGCCCGGGCGGCCTGCTTGAGCAGCCACCTGTTCAGATCCTCGTTTTTCAGGTGCGCAAATTCGATTGCCTGGCCTGCTTTTTGCACTGCCTTAAAGATTTTTTTCCGCTGGTCAACGGGGTGGCCGGTCTCCAGGACCAGGCAGGCGGTGGCCGCGGGATTTTGCAAGTAGGCCAGGAAGGCTTTTTCTTCCGGTTTTTCTTTTGCTTCCTCCTCCGCAGGAGTGTCCGCACCCGCCGTCCCTGCCATACCAACCGCGCCCGCCTTTTTCCCGCGCCCGGCGAAATAAGGTGCGTGGCGCACCACCACCAGCCGCCGGGAGGATAAAAACGGGGGGGCCTGGGCCAGGGAGATAACCTGTTCCAGGGAGGTTTCTTCCCCGTCCAGGAGATCAAAGTTAAATTGGGCGGCTTCCCCCGGCAAAAGGCGCCGGGTCAGCTCGTGAACGGCCTGCCGGCGCAGATAATCTTCTTCGCCGTAAAATAAATAAACGGGGGCGACCTGCCCCTGTTCAAGTTTCTTTAGGAAATTTATGTAGGCCTGCATGGTGTTACTTTCCTTCCTAAAAAGTTATTGCTCCCGTACCTTCTCCCCGGCACACCAGGAACAAGCCCGCACCGGCAATGTTTTTACTATCCCTTTATCCCTCTGTGCCTTTGCCCCTTTGTGCCTCTGTGCCTTTGTGCCTTTACGCTTCTGTGCCCTTACTCTTTGGCGGCAAGTTTTTCTTTGACCGCGGCCACTTTGCCCGCTATGGTCAGGGGCTTGTCCCGCCGGTCGTCAATCTTAATGGTCGTCACCACCCGGTCAACGCCCGCGGCAAAAGGGTGCTCGTGCATTTTTAAGACCAGAGGCAAAATCACTGCCAGTTCACCTTCAATAATCGTGCCCATGGAAGTCAGCTGGTATTTGATCCCCGGCGCGTTCTGCAAAATGCTCAGACAGCCGGCCACATAGCGGCTTAAGCTGGCGGTGGCGGTACCGATGGGAACAACGCTCACTTCGATGACGGCCATTTGTAATCACTCCCTCTTGTTACTTTTGACCAGGCCCGGCAAAAAAAGCTTCTCAAGCAAATTCACCACTCCGGAAGCGTCGCCGGGGTCAAAACAGGGCACCTTTGGCTTGCTTGCGGGGCGGCCCACCAGACAAATTAAGTTTTCCCGGCTCGACACCGGCTCCCCTTGCGGGGCGAGAACCTCGATCCGGGGCCTGTCGGCGCTCTTGTAACCTTCAGCCAAAATAATATCCACGTCGTTCATTAGCGAAATAATATCCTCCAGCGACAATTCTCTCTCCACCCGTCTGATCACGGCGGCTTTCTGCGGGGCGGAAATGCACACCGCATCGGCCCCGGCCCGGGCAAAACGCCAGGAGTCTTTCCCCGGTTGGTCAATCTCAAAATCGCCGTGATAGTGCTTGACTGCCCCCACCTGGTAGCCGCGTTGCTTAAACTCCGCGATGAGCTTCTCCAAAAAAGTTGTCTTCCCGGTGTTGCTCTGCCCCACTACGCAGATCAAAGGCGGTGTGCTGCTCATCCTGTTAATCCCCTTTAGAAACTGCTTTGGCGGTCACATACTTGTTGTAAAGAAAATCCGGGCAAAAATCCGCTCCGTTGTCCCATACAATATTATCTAAGCTTCTATCTACCCTGAAATTGCGAAACCTTTTTATTTCTTTTAAAGGCGCGAAGACCTCGCCATATAAATATTCGCTTAGATCGACAACCGCTTTTTCGCCGTCATCAAATTCTATTTCCAGGATGTATCCCTTAATGTGCTTTGCCCGAGTGATCCTGTGCATCCTTTTGAACCCCCTTACTCCAACGGTTCTATCCAAAGTAAAGATTTATGCTCTTTAGCCAGCTTCCAATTCCTTTCCAGTTCCTT